>JAVVFH010000009.1:0-32925 GCA_032250585.1 Lysobacterales bacterium | reverse complement strand
GACAGTCCGATCCGGCGGGCGGGATCGCCAGTCAGCGCGTCCAGCCGCGCCAGTGAAAGCGCCAGATGGCAGCCGCGCTTGCTGGCGGCAACGGCATGAATTTCATCGACGATCACAGTTTTGACGGCCCCCAGCATGCGGCGGCCCGACGCGGAGGTCAGCAGCAGATAGAGCGACTCCGGGGTGGTGACCAGGATCTGTGGCGGCTTGCGGCGCATTTTCTCACGTTCGCCCGGTGTGCTGTCGCCAGTGCGCACCATCGCCCGAATACCCGATACCCGGCCGTGTTCGGCCAGCAGCCAGCGGTCAACGCCAGCCAGCGGTTGCTGCAGGTTGCGCTCGATGTCGTTGGACAGGGCCTTCAGAGGCGAGACATAAAGCACCTGCACGGCGTCCGTCAGGGGCTGTTGTTCACTCTGCAGTACCAGGTCGTTGATCGCGCAGAGAAACGCCGCGAAGGTCTTGCCGCTGCCGGTCGGCGCGGCGATCAACACGTCCGCGCCATTGCGGATACGTTCCCAGGCAGCCGCCTGCACCGGAGTTTCCGAATTGAAGGCGGTATCGAACCAGGACCACACCGCGGGATGAAACAGGGAACTGCTCATGAGGGCGCAGAGCCTGCCACCGGGACCAGAGGGAAGCCAGATCGCGGCATATCAAAGCACCTCGTCCAGCGGGACCGGCCGCCAGCGGGCCGACTGCAGAAGCCATTCGTCGTTTTCGCGGACCCAGCGGGTTTCGAACTCGTACAATTGACCGCTTTCGGGAATCCATTCCGGGCCTCCGCTGACCAGGGCGCGGAACCGCGCACGGGCCGCGACCTCACTTTCCGGCGCCACGCTGATCGGCAACAACTGCGCCCGCAGACGCTGATAGCGCTTGAGCTGGAACAGGACCAGCGCATGAACCTGCTGACGGGTCATGGCGCCCTGCTGTCCTTCGAAACCTGCGGCGACATGCTGCATGAAGCGGCGACTCTCACCTGCCTCGATTTTGGCTTCCATCGAGCGGATGGTCGCGATGATCTGCTGCTCGACGCTGGGCGGCTGTCCGCAGGCGGACGCCCCGCCCAGCGTCAGGGCCACTGCGTAAAACGAGGCCAACGACCGCTCAAGCGTTCGTTTCAAGGTGGGTTTCCAACAGCATCGAGGCGACAATGATCAGGTCGTGTTCGGTAATGATACCGACCAACTTGCCCTCGCGCGTTACCGGCAGGCAGGAAATCTTTTTTTCGCGCATCAGTCGAATCGCATCGACCGTGCGCGTCTCCGGCAACACGGTTATGGGGTGTTCATTCATGATTTCCCCGACGCTGACCTGCCGCTTGCGGTCTACATCGCCCCTGGCGACCAGCCGCAGCAGATCGCGGTGCGACACCAGGCCGACCAACCTGCCTTCGTCGTCCTCGACCGGCACATGGCGCACATGGCGCCAGTCCATCAGGGTCGCCGCGAAATCGACGATGTCGTCGCTGCGCACCGTGAACAGGTCCTGGGTCATGAACTGCCCAACCCGCTGATAGCTGTCGCGCCAGTCCTGATCGAGGCAGTAATGGGCCAGGTCCCAGTCGCTGATCGGCTTGCCCGCCGACTGCTGCTCGACCATGCTGCTGACGACGCAGCGCAGCCGTTGATCGGTGGTGCCTTCGTCGCCCATCTTCTCCAGCGATTCCAGCACCCAGCGTGCGCCCGTTCGGCGCGCCGTGACCCGGTCGCGCAGAACGCCCAGGTAGCGATCGATGTCGTCCTGGTCGAGCCCGGCTTCCTGCAGGCCCTCGCGGGCCAATGGCAGTAACTGCTCGAGAATCAGTTGCTTCGCCGGCAGGTGGCTGTCGTCGAACCAGTTCATCTGGGCGCGAATGCCGTCACGCGCCGCGGCCAGGAAATTCGTCTTCGCGTCCGCAAACGTCAGGTGTTTGCGGATGTCGCCGACCTCCTCGATCAGGCCGAGCATCATGCCGAAGAAAAACGCCGCGTTGGCAATCTCGTCGACGACCGTGGGGCCCGCTGGGATGACCCGGTTCTCGATGCGCAGGTGCGGCACGTTGTCGTGCACGCCATAACAGGGCCGATTCCAGCGGTATACCGTGCCGTTGTGCAGGCGCAGCGCATTCAGCGCGGGCATGACGCCGCGGTCGATCATTCCCAGCGGATCCGTCTCCGTCTCAGTGGTTAGCACGGCCCGGAAGCGCGCGATGTCTTCCTTGAAAATTTCTGTCACTGACTCTTCCAGCCAGCGGTCGCCGAAATGCACCCGCGGTTGCAGACCCCGCTCCTGGTGCGTGCGCGAGCGGGTATCGATGGAATATTCGAAAACGGCGATGCGGGTCTCGTGCCAGAGGCGCTTGCCCAGCAGAACCGGTGAATTGACAGCCGCAGCCAGCAGCGGCGCGGTGACCGCCTGGGCTATGTTGTAGTTGCGGGCAAAATTTTCCGGGCTGACCTGGAAGTGGACCTGAAAACTGGTGTTGCAGGCCTCCAGCATCACGTTATCGTGCTTGACCGATAATTGATCGATCCCGTTGATGGTGAACTCGAAGTCTTTGCCCCTGAGCGAACAGATCGCATCGTTGAGTGCGTGGTAACGGGCGGTCGGCACCATGCTGTCCAAACCGAGATGGTCGCGGGTCAGCGTTGGCAGAATCCCGACCAGCGCAATGTCGCAATCCACCTGCGCCGCGGCCTGACGCGCGCGTTGATAGATTTCCTGCAACTCCGCTTCCATCAGGCTCAGGCACTTGCCGCCGAGCTTGTGCGCCGACAGGTTCGCTTCGAGGTTGAACAGACCGAGTTCGTGGGTGAAACGCGAGTCATCGATGGAGTCGAGAATTTCCAGCGCCTTCAGGGCCGGCTTGTGCGCCTTGTCGATCAGGAACATCTCCTGCTCGGCACCGATCCGTCGCACGCCGCTTTCGATCAAACCCAGTTCGAGCATCTTCTCCAGCGCACTGACCTCGGTCAGCAGGGCTTTCATGAAGGCCTGGCGATCGGCATCGCCTTGATTCAACCTGACGTTCTGTTCACCCATGTGACCCTACCCAGCCTGCTGTGGCCGCCATGTTTCCTGCCGGCCCATCCTACCCCGAGGGGAGGCATTACGGACCGATTCTGATCACGCCGTTTTTCTTGCATGATGGCATCATATACACTTTGATGACACATTTTACGGGGAATTGTATTGGACAAGCCGTGGTTGAAAAGCTATCCGGAAAGCGTGCCCGCCGAAATTGACGTGGACGAATACCGATCCATCCTGGACATTTTCGAGCAAAGCTGCGCGCAGTATCGCGAACGAACCGCGTACATCAACTTCGGCCGGGAAATGAGCTACGGTGAACTGGACCGGCTGACGCGCGACTTCGCAGCCTGGCTCCAGGCCCGGGGTTTACGCAAGGGTGACCGCATCGCGTTAATGATGCCGAATGTGCTGCAGTACCCGGTCGCACTGTTCGGCGCGATGCGCGCCGGTCTGGTGATCGTCAACACCAATCCGATGTACACCCAGCGTGAATTGCGGCATCAGCTGACGGATTCCGGAGCCCGGGCCATCGTGGTGGTGGAGAACACGGCGGCGGTGCTGGAGTCCGTGCTTTCCGAAGTGCCGGTGGAGGTGGTGGTGACGACCGGGGTCGGCGACTTGCTCGGTTTTCCAAAAGGCGCGTTGATCAACTTCACTCTCAGGCACGTGAAGAAAGCCGTGCCTGGATACGCTCTGCCCGACGCCGTTTCGTTCCGGCAGGCTCTGAATGAGGGCGCGAAATTGAAACTGGAATCGGTGGACCTGACGCACGACGACATCGCCTTCCTGCAGTACACCGGCGGCACGACCGGCGTTGCCAAAGGCGCCATGCTGACGCACCGCAACCTAATCGCAAACATGCTTCAATCCAAGGCTTGGATGATCCCGTCAGGCATCGGGAAGAATACCGAGATCATCGTCACAGCACTGCCTCTGTACCATATTTTCGCATTGACTGCGAACTGCCTGGTTTACATGGCGCTGGGCGGCGTCAACCTGCTGATCACCGATCCGCGCAACATGAAGGGCTTCGTCAGTGAACTCGGCAAGATTCCTTTCACCGTTCTCACGGGTGTCAACACGCTGTTCAACGCACTGCTCAACACGCCGGGCTTTGCGCAGCTCGATTTCAGCAGCCTCAAGGGCTCACTGGGCGGCGGCATGGCCGTGCAGCGCGCGGTTGCCGAGCGCTGGAAAAAAGTCACCGGCACGACGCTGGTGGAAGCTTACGGCCTGACCGAAACCTCTCCGGCCGCCTGCATCAATCCCATGGATCTCGAGGAGTACAACGGCTGCATCGGCCTGCCAGTGCCTTCCACCGAGTGCGGCCTGATGAACGAAGCTGGCGAATTGCTGGCGCAGGGCGAGGTGGGCGAATTGGTGGTGCGCGGGCCGCAAGTCATGAAGGGATACTGGCAGCGGCCGGAAGAAACCGCAAAAGTCCTTAGCGGGGATGGCTGGCTGCGAACCGGTGACGTCGCCACGATGACCCAAGACGGATTCTTCAGGATCGTAGACCGCAAGAAAGACATGATCCTGATTTCGGGATTCAATGTATTTCCAAACGAGATCGAGGACGTGACCGCGATGCACCCAAAGGTCCTGGAAGTGGCCGCCGTCGGCGTGCCAGACGAGAAGTCCGGCGAGGCGGTCAAAGTTTTCGTGGTCAAATCCGACCCGTCGCTGACCGAGGACGAACTGCGCGAGTACTGGTCGCATGAACTGACGGCCTACAAGCGACCCCGGCGAGTCGAATTCCGCGACGAACTGCCGAAATCGAACGTCGGCAAGATACTGCGTCGCGTGCTGCGCGACGAGGCGACGGACCGGGGTCCGGACTGAGTACCCGAGGGTGCCAGGCCGGCGCTTCAATCTTTTTTGCGTCTCAAGGTCTGCGCGTGGGCAATACCCGCTGAGCCGAAACGGTGCTTGATGCGGTCGAAAACCCTGTCGATGCCCCGTTCGTCCTGGCTGTCGAGTTGCTCGCCGATTCGTTCCGAGGCCCCGTTCGTCGAAGCATTTTCGCGCATGCTGTCCGACACCCGGCACTTCGCCGCATTGCCCTCAATACCCGTTACGCCCATTCCAAGAAGCCGGACGGGTGTGCCTTGATGATCCTCGCGCCAGGCCTCCAGCAGCGCCCGCGCCAACCGGTATAGCGTCCGGGTGCTGTTGGAACAGGCAGGCATGCTGCGACTGCGCGTGACGGTTTGGAAGCACGCGTCGCGTACTTTCACCACCACGGTCGTGGCCATCTGCTCCCGCGCGCGTAAACGGGCCGCGACTTTCTCTACCTGGCGCTGCAGTTCGGCCAGCAATTCGGTCCTGTCCAGCACGTTCGCATCGAAGGTCACTTCGTGGCTGATCGACTTGTCGGCGCGCGCCGGGGTCACCTCGCGGGAATCTTCGCCGCGGGCAAGGCGCTGGAAATGCTCCGCCCGCTTGCCCAGTGCCGTCTGCAGGACCGAAACATCGACGCGCCGCAACTGACCGATCGTCAGCACGCCGAGGGCTCTGAGGCGCGGCGCGGTGCGCTTGCCGATGCCCCACAAACGTGTGACCGGCATCGGGTCCAAAAAGGCGCGGGCGCCGTCGGCGGGCACCTGCAGGAAGCCATCCGGTTTTTGCGCTTCCGAGGCCAGCTTGGCCAGGAACTTGTTGTGCGCGAGACCGACCGACGCGCTCAGACCCGTCTCCGTCGCGATTCGCTGTTTGATCCGCTGTCCAATGGCCACATGGCCGCCGAACAGCCGGAGGCTGCCACTGACGTCGAGGAACGCTTCGTCCAGCGACAGCCCTTCAACCAACGGCGTGAAGTCCCGGAAAATCCCGAAAACCTCAGCGGACTTCTCCCCGTAGCGAGTCATTCGCGGCTTTACGAAACGGGCCTGCGGGCACAAGCGCCGCGCCTGCGCCATCGGCATCGCCGAATGCACGCCGTAGACGCGCGCTTCGTAACTTGCCGTGGCGACCACGCCGCGCGGCCCCAACCCGCCCACGATCAGCGGCAGCCCCCGCAGGGAGGGATCGTCCAGGCATTCGACCGATGCATAGAAAGCGTCCATGTCGACATGGATGACAGCACGCAGTTCGGGATCGCTCATCGCTTTGCGTTTCCTGGTGGCCGGAATTTGCCCACCGTTGAATCAGGTCTCATTATATCGTCATGAATCAGAGCACGAAGCCCGCTGATGATGACGCCACGGCCCGCGATCAGTTTCCGGCGCTGGGGCAAGGCCTGTACCTGAATCATGCAGCCATCGGCCCCTGGCCGCGCTGCGCTGCGGAGGCCGTGCGCGACTTCACCGAACAGAGTCTGCGGCCGGGAGCCGCTGCATTCCGTGCATGGATCGCGCGTGAGAAGAGCCTGCGCGAGCGCCTCGCCAAGCTGGTCAACGCCGCTTCGACGAACGATATCGCCTTGCTGAAGAACACCACCGAAGGCATCAGCCTGGTCGCTTGGGGGCTCGACTGGCAGCCGGGTGATAACGTCGTGCTGCCCGCCGGCGAATTCGCGTCCAACCGCCTGCCCTGGCTGGCGCAGTCGCGCAGAGGGGTGGAAGTTCGTGAGATCGAAATCCGTGCGGCACCGCAGGCGGAAGCCGCCCTGCTCGGCGCGATGGATGCAAGAACGCGGCTGTTGTCTGTCAGCGCCGTGCAATGGAGCGATGGTTTCAAACTGGATCTCACCCGGTTGGGCACCGCTTGTCGGCGCCGGAGCGTACTCTTCTTCGTCGATGCCATACAACAGCTCGGCGCACTTCCAATTGACGTCCAAGCCGCGCAGATCGATTTTCTCGCGGCCGATGCGCACAAGTGGCTGTTGGGGCCGGAAGGAATCGCCGTCTTTTATTGCCGTGAAGCGCTGCGGCCGCGGCTGGAACTTGTGCAGCAGGGTTGGCATATGTTCGACTTCCCCTGGGATTTCGACCGCGGGGACTGGACGCCTGCCGCCAGTGCCAAACGTTTCGAGGCGGGGAGTCCCAATTCGATGGGTCAGGCCGCTCTGCACGCCAGCACGGGTCTGCTGCTGGAACAGGGCATGGCGCGGGTGGCCCGGCGCGTGCTGGCCAACACGGACTTTCTGCTCCACAACCTGGCCGCCACGCCCGGAGTCCGGATCGTCAGCCACAGGGAGCCGGAGCGGCGGTCGGGAATCGTCACGTTTGTGCATGAACACTTGCCGGCAGGGCGGCTCCAGCGGCTGTTCAGGGACAACGGGGTCGAATGCGCTGTGCGCGACGGTGGGATCCGGCTTTCACCGCATTTCTATCAGCAGGAAAGTGATCTTGCCGGCGTTTTCGAGTTATTGCACAAGGTGGATTACTGAATGTGGCTGGCGGTGAGCCTCAGCGGCCGGTATCACATCGTGTGGGTGGCGCTGTTGCTCTTGAGCATGGTGGCGAGGTGGGATTCGATGACCGTTCGCGCGTGGGCGCCGTCCTGGGTATCGGCGAACTGTACGCCGATACCCGCCTTGCGATTGCCGGCCGCGCCCTGCGGTGTGACCCAGACCACTTTGCCCGGTATCGGCAGCCTTTCCTCGAACTCCATGACAGTCAGAAGCAGGAACACTTCGTCGCCGAGTCGGAAATGCTTGGTGCTCGGGACGAACAGCCCGCCGCCGGACACGAACGGCATGTAGGCCTTGTAAAGCGCCTGTCTGTCTTTTATCGAAAGCGAAAGTATGCCCTGTTGTGCCATGGTTCCTTCCTAAGCGCCCTGTACCGCCGGCAAGCGGCCCCATTGTATCAGCCAATCCTGCAGAAGTAAGTCCTTGCGCACGGGCGTCGATAACAGCTTGCGGTACGCATCTGCAAGCGACTGCAAAGCGGCAATCTGCCGCGCCAGGTTACGGTTGGTCATCGCATGCCTGAGCTCGCGCGCAGCGTGTAGCGAAAGCCAGGACCAAAGGCTCTCCGGATCGATTTCCGATAGGTCATCCAATGCTTCGGTGGCGCTCAGGTCCTGCGCGCGCAGGCGTCGGAGCGTGTCTTTCAACATGCGGTATTGCTGCGGCCGCCCGTCTTCCAGCATGTCCCGCGCGCGCAGCGGGCTGCCGGCGGCGGCTTCCAGCGCGTCGAGCGCATCGCTCTCGCCGCTCCCGCATTCGGCGCGCAGCCATGACAACGCGGTTATGGTATCGGGGGGGCTTACCCTCAGGTTCTGGCAGCGACTACGAATCGTTGGCGGCAGTCGCGCCGGATCGTGGGCCACAAGAATCAAAACCGTTTCGCCAGGGGGTTCCTCAAGCGTTTTCAACAACGCGTTCGCTGCACTCCGGTTCAGCGTTTCGGCCGGATACAGTAGCGTGACTTTACGGGGTGAGATCGTCGTGGTCAGCTGCAGAAATTCAGTCAGTCGCCGAACCTGGTCGATGGTCAATTCGTTGCGCAGTTCCGTCGAATTCTTTTTCGGTTCGAAAGTCAGTATGATCCGGTCGGGATGAGCGCCCGACCCGAGCAGTTGGCAGGAGCGGCAACGGCCGCAGGCCGGCTGTTTGTTCTCCAGGCACAACAGGCTCGCCATGAATTCCACGGCCAGTGCCAGCTTACCGGTTCCCTCCGCACCGGAAAGCAGCAGGGCGTGGGCCATGCGGCCGCTGTCGAGGCGTTCTGTGAACTCCCGCCAGAGCGGTTCGAGCCAGGGAAGAATCACGACGCCAGCCGCTGCACGAGTTCCGCCTCGATCTGTGCCCAGACCTCCGCGGGCGCCCGCGATGCGTCGATCACGGCGAAACGTTCCGGCGCCCTGCGGGCGCGCTGCAGATAAGCGCTGCGCACGCGTTCAAAAAAATCCGGGGATTCCTGCTCGAAACGATCCGCATCGCTTCTTCCGGCTGCGCGGCGAAGCCCCGTCGCAACCGGCAGGTCCAGCAGCAGGGTCAGGTCCGGCTGGAGATCGCCATGGACCAGTTCTTCCAACACCGCGATCTCCCCGGCCGGGCGTTGGCGGCCCCCCCCCTGGTAAGCCCAGGTCGCATCGGTAAAGCGATCACACAAAATCCAGTCACCGCGCGCGACGGCCGGGCGGATCAGTTCATCGAGGTGTTGGGCGCGCGCAGCGAACATCAGCAGCAGCTCGGTCAATCCCGAAAGCGCCCCGTGCTCGCGGTCGAGCAGGATGCTCCGCAATTTCTCTGCCAGTTCCGTGCCGCCAGGTTCGCGCGTTCGCACAACGCGGTGTCCCTGAGCCTGCAGCCACTCGGCTGCGCGCGTGAGCATGGTGGATTTGCCCGCGCCTTCGATCCCTTCCAGCGTGATGAAACGTCCTCTCATTGAGCTTTCCCAAGCATTTTTCTGACGGCCGCCTGATGTTCTTCGAGTGTAGTCGAAAAGCTGTGGCCACCCTGGCCGTCCGCGACGAAATAGAGCGTATCCCCCGGCGCCGGGCGGGCAGCGGCAAAAAGGGAAGCCCGGCCCGGCATCGCGACCGGCGTCGGTGGCAGGCCATGGCGCGTGTAGGTGTTGTACGGAGTGTCGGTTTTCAGGTCGCGGCTGCGAATGTCGCCGTCGTAACCGTCGCCGAGACCGTAGATCACCGTTGGGTCGGTTTGCAGCCTCATGCCCTTCTCGAGGCGGCGGATAAACACGCCGGCGATCTGTTCGCGTTCTTCATCGAGCGCCGTTTCCTTCTCGATGATGGAAGCCAAGGTAAGCAGTTCGTAAGGCGTGCGCAAGGGCAGTTCCGGCAGGCGCGCAGCCCATGCCTGCTCCAGGGCACGCTGCATGGCGATATGGGCGCGCGTCAAGATGTCGACATCCGAATCGCCGCGGGTGAACTGGTAAGTCTCGGGCAGAAACCAGCCCTCCGGGTGCGCGATGCCCAGCGCGCCCATCAGTCCGGAAAGAGTCGCCGGATCGTCTGCCGCCAACTGATGCTCGAGGACTTCGTTGCCGTTCAGCGCTTCCAGCACCTCGCGGAATGTCCAGCCCTCGACCAGCGTCACGCGGTATTGGATCACCTGCCCACTCGCCAACAGATCGAGCAGGTCGCGTGGCCGCAGACCCGCTTCGAGACGATATTCCCCGGCCTGGTAGACACGTGGTTCCAGCCGCATCAGTACCTTCCATTCCCAGCCCACGCGGGTGAAACCCGACCGCTCCAGTTGCTGCACGACGGAAGCTCCGCCTGCGCCGTGCTCGAGTTGGTAGACATGGCCGCCAGGTGGGATAGCCAGCGGCGTCTGCAGAAAATCCTGATAACGTTGCCAACCAAGCCGCGCGCTCACCAACAGCAGAAGCGTGGCGACGATGGCAATGATCACTGGCTTTCTCATGACATTCTAATCATTGTGTGCCGCGCGCTCGTTTATTGCCGACCAAGCCAGGCCTGAACCTCGCGGGTCACGGGCCCGATGGGGTATTCCCAGCGGTCGATACGGGTCACCGGAAAGATGCCGCGCACTGCGTTGCAGATAAAAATTTCGTCTGCCTCGGGCAGCATGTCCAGGCTCACACGTCGTTGTTCGCAGTGCGATTTGAAGGCTTGCAACACCGCGTTTCGCAGCACGCCGCGAACGCCACAGCGGTCCATGCGGGGGGTCAGCAGGCGCCCGGCCTGCACCAAAAAAATGTTCGAGGAAATCGCGCTGACCACGTAATCCTCGTAATCGAGCAGGATGCCCTCGTGAATGGTTTTATCCTCCCATTCCGAGCGCGCCATCACCTGCTCCAGCCGGTTGAGATGCTTCAAACCGGCCAGTGCCGGCTGGATGCCGAGCCGCAAATCGCAAATGCGGGTACGGATTCCTGTTTCGGTCAAATGTCCGGGATCCCGCGGCCAGGCATAGGCGCAGACGATCCGGTTTGCCTGCGACGGAATGATGGGCGCGTAACCGCGCCCGGACATACCGCGGGTAAACAGGATCTTGACCACGCAGTCGCCCTGCCCCGCACTGACCGTCTTTACTTCGCGCAGCAGCACCTCCTGCGGAGGCATCGGCAGGCGCAGGCGCTCGCAACCGATGCGGAGTCGGTCCATATGCGCCTGCCAGAAACGCGGTCGTCCGCGAAAAACGGCCATCGTTTCAAACAAGCCGTCGCCATATTGCAGGCCACGATCAGCGACCGGAAAACGCGCGGAAATTTCGCCATCCACAAGACACTCAAGCACGCCTTCTCTCCCCGCCATGTGTTTCGACAGCCAATAGCATACCGCGTGCTTTGTCGGCGGTCTCAGCCAGCTCGTGGGCGGGGTCTGAGTCGGCGACGATCCCGGCGCCCGTCCTGAATGTGAAGCGGCGACCGTCAATCAGTATGCTGCGGATCAGGATATTGAGATCCATGCGCCCAAAGCGGTCGAGGTAACCCATCGAGCCCGTGTAATAGCCTCGCCCCTCGCGTTCGAGTTCGGCGATGATCTCCATGCAGCGGATCTTGGGACAGCCGGTGATGGTGCCGCCGGGAAAAACCGCCTTGAGCGCATCAACCGGACTCACGCCGTCACGCAGTTCGCCGCGAACATTGGAAACGATGTGATGAACGTGCGCATAGGATTCCACGACCATCAGTTCATTGACCTCGATGCTGCCCGGTTTACAAACGCGACCCAGGTCATTGCGTTCGAGGTCTATCAGCATGACGTGTTCGGCCTGCTCTTTCAGGTTGCCGATCAGTGCTTCCGACAGCGCGCGGTCATGGCGATCATCGTCGCCTCTTGGGCGCGTGCCGGCGATCGGCCGTGTCTGTACCAGCCTGCCACGGGTTTGCACGAGCCGCTCGGGCGAAGAACTCATCAGAACGAGGTCATTCCAGCGCACCATTCCGGCAAATGGCGCCGGGTTGCAAAAACGCAGAGCCTGGTAAAGTGCGAGTGGATTCGTCTTCGAGTCAAACGATCCACTCCATGAACGCGAGATATTGACCTGGAAGACATCGCCGGCCCGCAGGTACTCGTGTATTCGGTGCACTCCGGAGGTGAACCGGGTCGGGTCTTCCTCGCTCAGCTCGAGCAGGAAACCGGCGGCGACCGGAGCGGCCGGGCGCGACCGGAAGCCGCCAAGACAATGGATTATCGATTCAAGCACCGCGGCCGATTCGGCTACCGCAATGGCCCGTTCAACAGCTGAGTCATCGGCGGGGTGGAACACAATGATGGCGCCCGGACAACGATGCGCCATGGCGTCCGGCATGCCAGTGGTCTGCTTCGGCAAGTCAAGCCGGGGCTCAATTTCGCCGGCCATTTCATAGCCGAGAAACAGAAACCATCCGCCCAGGAACGGAAGCGCCGGCGCGCTTTGGGGTTCGGCGTCCGGGCGGCACGATCTTTCCCGTTGATACCAGTGCTCCAGACGTTCGAAAAAGCACGAGCCGTTGCCGGGCCCGCTCAATCCATCGACAGGATCAGACACCAGCACCTCGTCGCCGGCGAACAAGAGCAGGCTGATCAGACCCTGCTCACCGCGAGAAGCACTCTCCAGCAGGTAGGGGAACTCGGCGGGGAAGGCTCCCGAAAGCTGCAGCAGGTCCGGAGCCTCGTCCAACCAGTCGCTGTGGTAAAGCGCCACTCCCCGCTTCAGTCCCGCAGCCGGGTTAAAACCAGGGTCCCGTTGGTGCCGCCGAAGCCGAAAGAGTTCGAAAGAGCGATGTCGACGGACATTTCCCGCGCTACGTTGGGTATGAAATCCAGGTCGCAGCCCTCACCCGGATATTCCAGGTTGATGGTTGGAGGCGCGATGCTGTCACGCATCGCCAACACCGAGAAGATCGCCTCGGTGCCGCCGGCCGCGCCGAGCAGGTGGCCCGTCATTGACTTTGTCGAGCTGATGGCGAGACGGTAGGCATGATCGCCGAAAACCGTTTTGATGGCTTCGACTTCAGCCCGGTCACCCAGTGGCGTTGAAGTGCCATGGGCGTTGATGTAATCAACCTGCCCGGGGTTCAGACCGGCGTCGCGCAATGCATTGACCATGCAACGCGCCGCTCCTTCGCCGTCCTCGGGCGGGGCCGTCATGTGATGGGCATCGCCGCTCATGCCGAAACCGATGATTTCTGCGTGAATCGTCGCTCCCCGTTTGCGGGCATGTTCGAGTTCTTCAAGCACCATCACGCCGGCACCATTTGACAGCACAAAACCGTCGCGATCGCGGTCCCAGGGCCGGCTGGCTGCCTCCGGATCGTCGTTGCGCGTGGACATGGCTTTGGCCGCCATGAAGCCCGCCATCGCGGTGGGCGTGGTGGCGTATTCCGAACCGCCGGCGACCATCACGTCCGCGTCGCCGCAGGTGATCAGTCGGGCCGCCAGGCCGATGTTGTGGGTGGAGGTTGTGCAGGCGGTGACCACGGCGAGGTTCGGGCCTTTGAAACCGTAGTGAATCGACAGGACGCCGCCGATCATGTTGACGATCGCGCCCGGAATGTAGAAGGGCGAAACGCGCCGGGGCCCGCGATCGCGGTACGTCAGCATGGTGCTCTCGATGGTCGCTATGCCGCCTATTCCAGCGCCAAGTGCAAAGCCGACGCGTTCGGGGTTGACGTCGTGATCCTGCTCGAGCAGGCCCGCTTCACTCATGGCGTCGCGGGACGCGGCGATGCCGTAGTGCATGAACTTGTCGTAGCGGCGGGCTTCTTTGCCGGAAATATAGTCGGTGACATCGAAATCACGGACCTCGCCAGCGATCCGGGTAGTGAGTTCCGAGGCGTCAAATTCGGTAATCGGACCAATTCCGCTTTTGCCGGCACAGACCGCCGCCCAGCCATCTGCCACTGTATTTCCGACCGGCGAGATCAAACCCATGCCGGTTATGACCACACGACGACGTGACACGGCAGATTCCTCGATTGAAACTCAGGGGTTACCGGGGATGCCCGGGTTGACGAACAATGGCCGGCGAAAGCCGGCCTGCCAGTCTGCATTCAGCGAATTGGCGGTTAAGAGACGTTCGCGGTGATGTAGTCAATCGCCTGCTGTACGCTGGTGATTTTTTCGGCCTCTTCATCGGGTATTTCGCATTCGAACTCTTCTTCAAGCGCCATTACCAGTTCGACGGTATCCAGAGAATCGGCTCCAAGATCATCAACGAACGATGCGCTGGATGTGACTTCATCCTCTTTGACTCCGAGTTGCTCGATTACGATTTTCTTGACGCGCTCTTCAATACTGCTCATGGATGCCATTTCCTCGTTGAAGGGTAATCAGGGCGGCAATTGTAGTTAATCTTGCCGCTTCATACCAGTTTATTACCATTCGCAGCGGTATGGGTCTCGCTGCGTTAAAAAATCATTAAATACTTATTTTACAATTACCTGTGAAAACTATTTCGAAGTTATGTCATTAGCATACCACCGTTGACGTGCAAGGTCTGCCCGGTGATATAAGCGCCCAGACCCGAGGCCAGGAACAACACGGCTGCCGCTATGTCCTGGGGCTGGCCGAGCCGCTGCAGGGGGATATCGGCAAGCAGCGCGTCACGTTGGTCTTCGTCCAGTGCGCGGGTCATGTCGGTATCGACGAAACCGGGCGCCACGGCGTTGACCGTGATACCGCGCGAACCGATCTCCCGGGCAAGAGCGCGGGTAAATCCCATCATACCCGCCTTGGAGGCCGCATAATTCGTCTGACCCCCGTTGCCCATTGCCCCGACCACCGAGGCAATGTTTATGATACGTCCGTTGCGGGCTTTCATCATACCCCGCAGGCACGCCTTGCTGAGACGAAATACCGAGCGAAGGTTGGTATCGATCACCGAGTCCCACTCTTCTTCTTTCATTCGCATCAGAATCTGATCACGCGTGATGGCGGCATTGTTGACGAGGATGGTAGGCGCGCCGCACCGATCGCTGACGCTGGCGACCAGCCGTTCCGCAGCGCCGGCTTCGTTCACGTCCAGCGCTTCGCCCAGCGAATCGGGGTTGAGGGAGGCCAGCCGGTCCGTGATGCCGGCGGCGCCTGCCCCTGTGGTCGCCGTCCCCGTCACCCGCGCCCCTGCCGCGGCCAGCGCGTCCGCGATCGCTGCGCCGATTCCGCGGCTCGCGCCGGTTACGATGGCGACCTGTCCCTCCAGCTTCAGTTCCATGTTCAACTCCATTCTTCCCGTGTTTTCTTCATGGTATCGCAATCGCTGAATGCGACGGTCTGCAGATCCCGTGCGATGCGCCGGTTCAGACCGCTCAATACTTTTCCGGGTCCGCATTCCACGCAGCGCGTAACACCCCATGCGGCCAATTTGCGTACCGTTTCCGACCACCGCACGGGCAGCTTGAGCTGCTCTGTGAGCACCTGCCGGATTTCTGCCGGATCTTCATGCGGGGCTGCATCGACGTTATGAATGACGGGCACGCGCGGCGCCCTGATTTCCACCTTCTCCAGCACCGTTTGCATCGCGGCGGCAGCCGGATGCATCAGGGCGCAATGCGACGGAACGCTCACGCTGAGCGGGATGGCGCGCCGGGCCCCGGCTGCGCCGGCCAGCACACAGGCACGCTGCACGGCCTCGCGGTCGCCGGCCAGCACCACCTGACCCGGTGAATTGAAGTTGGCGCAGGACACGATCTGCCCTTGCGCGGCCTCTTCGCAGATTCGTTCGAGCACTGCGTCATCGACGCCCAGGATGGCGGCCATCGCACCCCCGCCGGCCGGCGTGGCGGACTGCATGTGCCGCCCGCGCGCAGCTACCACGGCGATTGCGTCGCTGAAATCAATCGCTTCGGCGGCGACCAGCGCGCTGTATTCACCCAGGCTGTGGCCGGCGAGGTAATCCGGCTTGCCCCCCCCGAGCGATTGCCAGGCTCGCCAGGTGGCGATGCTGGCAGCCAACAGCGCCGGCTGGGTAAACTCGGTTTGATCGAGGCGCTCGGCCGGTCCGTCCCTGACCAGAGCCCCCAGATCGAAACCGAGCACCTCGGAAGCCGTGTCGAAGACCTCCCGCACGAGGGGTGTGCAGCGCTCGAGGCCGGTCATCATGCCCACCGCCTGTGAACCCTGCCCCGGAAACAGAAACGCCGTTTTATCCATGCCTGTTTTTCCCGCCGTCAATACGTGATCAATGCGGAGCCCCAGGTGAAACCACCGCCGAAGGCTTCCAGCAGCAAGGTATCGCCGCGCTTGATGCGTCCGTCGCGCACCGCCTCGTCAAGCGCCAGCGGAACCGAGGCCGAGGAGGTATTGCCATGCCGGTCGACGGTGACCACGACCTGGTCCATGCTCATGTCCAGCATGCGGGCAGTGGCCGTAATGATGCGAAGATTCGCCTGGTGCGGGATCAGCCAGTCCAGGTCGGACTTATCCATTTGATTCGCTTCCAGCGTTTCACGGACGATGCGGCCAAGCGTCCGCACGGCGACCTTGAACACTTCGTTCCCCTTCATGACGATCTCGGCCTTGCCGCCGTTTTGACTGAGACCATCGAAACCACGGGAAACCCCGACTTCAGTGCCGAGCAGGTCGGCATAGTCACCGTTGGCGTGAATGTGTGTTGACAGGATGCCCGGTTCGTCGGAGGCTTCCAGCACCAGCGCTCCTGCACCGTCGCCAAACAGCACGGCAGTGTCCCGCTTGCTCCAGTTGGTGATTTGCGAGAGCGTTTCTGAACCGCAAACCAGGACTTTGCGCGCGTCTCCGCAACGTATGTACTTGTCGGCGATACTGAGCGCATAAATGAAGCCGGAACAGGCCGCATTGACGTCCATCGCACCGCAGTCGGGCAGTCCCAGCTTTTTCTGCAGCAAACAGGCGGAGCTGGGAAAAATGAGGTCGGGCGTGGTGGTGCCCATGACGAACAGGTCGATTTCCTGCGGATCGATGTCCGCTGCTTCGATGGCTTTGCGGCACGCCTGTTCGCCGAGTGTCACGGTGGTTTCGCCGGGCCCGACGATCCGACGCTCGCGGATTCCCGTGCGTTCACGAATCCACTGGTCATTGGTGTCCATGATTTTCTCGAGATCGGCGTTTGTCACCGTGTTTTCCGGCAACTGACTGCCTGTTCCGCAAATCCTTGAATAAATCACGATCCTGTCTCCAGTCGGTATGCGTGGATGGAAGCTTCTATGCGCCCGGGCACCTGGCGCCGCGCTTCTCTTCCCGCCTCCAGTATGGCCCGGGTCATTCCCTTGCGGTTGGCGCCGCCATGACTCTTGACCGCCACACCCTTGAGCCCCAGCAGCGGCGCCCCATTATGTGCGGACGGGTCGAGATGTGCCAGCATGCGGCGCAGCGATGCGGACGCGAGAACCGCTCCGGCCCGACTGGCCAGGCTGGCGCTGAAGGCTTCCCGAAATTGCGTGCGTAGCATTCTCGCCAGACCTTCAGTGGATTTGAGAATCAGGTTGCCGGCAAAACCGTCGCAAACGGCGATATCCACGGTGCCGTCGAAAATATCATGACCCTCGATAAAACCCGTGTAATTCAGGGCCAATCCACTGAGTGCCTGGTGGGCCGCCTGCACGATTTCATGACCCTTGCTGTCCTCGTGACCGACGTTAAGCAATCCGACGCGGGGTTTCCCGATGCCGTCGGCGAGCTCGACAGTGACCGCCCCCATCACGGCGAACCGGACCAACTGCCGGGCGCTGACATTCAGGTTGGCGCCCACATCGAGCAGGCCGGTGAAACCGTGAACGTTCGGTACGTGGGCCATCAGCGCCGGCCGCTGCAGACCGGGCAACATGCCGATGACCTTGACGCCCGTGATCATCATCGCAACGGTGTTGCCGCCGCTTACGCAGGCTGCGGCTTCCTTTTCCGCAACCAGTTCGAAGGCTTTCCAGAGGCTGCTGTTCTGCCCGTGCCGCAGGATTGCCGCCGCTTTGGCGTCCATCGGGATGACGGAATCCGCGTGGTGTATACGCAACCGCGGATGGTCGGAAGCGCCCGCTGATTCCAGGGTCCGTTTGAGCCCGTCAGCGTCCCCGACCAGAATGATTTCCAGGTTTGGTTCCTGAGCCAATGCGTCCAAAGCCGCCGGCACGGACAGGGACACACCCTGATCGCCGCCATGGGCGTCCAGGGCCAGAACCGTCGTTTCAGATTGGATCATGCGGACCATGCGGGCGCCGGGCAGGTCCGCGGCGGCGCCCATCGTTCGTGATCTTATTCTTCGTCGAATTCTACGACCGGCGTGTCAACGATCTTGCGACCCTTGTAATAGCCTTCCGGGGTAACGTGATGACGCCGGTGGGTTTCCCCTGTCGTCGGGTCGACGGACAGCGTCGGCGCATCCAGTGAGTCATGTGAACGGCGCATGCCACGTTTTGACGGCGTCTTGCGGTTTTTTTGAACAGCCATAGCTCATTCTCCAATTCAAATAAGAATTTACAAATTGATTTGCTCAGTCTCGAGCTTTTTTCTCCAACAGGTCGGCCAGTTCGGCAAATGGCCGCTGGCTCAGACCTTCCTTTGATTCCGGCGAAGACGTGACTTCCCCGTCGGTGGATAATTCTACGGCCTCCACGGCCGGGTTGCGCGGTACTTGCGGCACCGCGAGCAGCAACTCGTCTTCAACGAGATCCAGCAGGGCCAGCTTTCCCTCCGTCAACAGGACCGGATCGTAGGCCTCCGGCACCCGTTCCGCTTCGATTTCGTCCCTCACCACGCACAGGACGCTGCGACGATGCACCGGCTCCAGGTACGGTTCGAGGCTGCGCTGGCAGATCAACGGCAGCTCCGCATCGACCTGCAGATCGATCGTTACCGCTCCCTGCCCGTCGTGGCCGAAGCGGGCCCGGAAGCGGGCGTCGTTCCAGGCCACGCTGTGTTCCCTCGCGGCTGCGGTTGCAGGCTCCGGGGCCAACAGCGTTTTCAGTCGTTCCATTCTCCGCAGCAACATCGTACCCTGAAAACAGCGCCGACCGTCTGCGGCCTTGCCAGGGTCTATGAAGTCTGGAAATTCGCGGGACATGGCAGCACAATTCCTGGCGGTCGCTTCACTGACCGCATTCAGCTTTCGGAGCAAACCCGTAATTTTACTACAAACATGACCACGCAGTCACACAAAAGACCGCTAATTCTCGCATCCGGCAGCCCGTATCGAAAATTACTGCTGGAAAGACTCCGCCTGCCGTTCAGCGTGCAGGTACCCGGTATCGAGGAAAAACCGCTTGCCGGCGAAGGCGCGGACGCGTACGCCGTGCGACTGGCCCTCGAAAAGGCGCAGACCGTGGCGACCCGTTCCGTCGCGTCCGTGGTGATCGGTTCCGACCAGGTCGCCAGCTGCGAGGGCAGGCTGATTGGCAAGCCCGGCAGCTTGCGCCGGGCCGTCGAACAGCTGGAGTCCTTTAGTGGCAAGACGGTTGATTTCTTCAGTGCGTTTGCGGTGATGTGCTGCGAATCGAAGCTCGAATTGCATCGCGTGGTCCTCACGAAGGCACGTTTCCGAACTCTGATCCGGGAAGAAATTGAACGGTATGTCGAGCAGGATCGACCTATCGACTGCGCGGGCGGATTCAAGTCGGAAACAGCGGGAATCAGTCTTTTGGAATCGATGCGCTCCGACGACCCGACGGCCATCGTCGGGCTGCCGCTCATCTCACTTTCCCACGCGCTGCGGCAGGCGGGTTACCGCCTTCCCTGAGCCGCCATCGAAAGGGGTTGCGCGACGCGGTCGCGTTGGTCCGGGCCGGATCATTCTGTCATACTGGAAGGACTTGCGCGGATAGTCCCTGCGCCCAACCTGCTTTACCGTACGGAGCCTTGACATGAAGAATTCCGAGTACAGGAACTGGCGGCTCGAGCACGATCTCGATAAGGTCTGCTGGCTGACGCTCGACCGGGCGGGCGAGTCGGCCAACAGCCTCTCACGGGAGGTTCTGACCGAACTCGGTGACATCGTATCCGGTCTCGAGACCGAACCCCCCACGGGACTAGTGCTGCAATCGGGCAAGAAAAAGTCCTTCATTGTCGGCGCCGACGTCCGTGAATTCGAAAAAGTGGACGACACCGACCAGGCCGAGACCTTCATCCGCGGGGTGCACCAACTGTTCGATCGCATCGAGGCCCTGCCCTTTCCGACCGTTGTCATCATCGAGGGATTCTGTCTCGGCGGTGGGCTGGAACTCGCCCTGTGTTTCGACTACCGTATTGCGCGCCTTTCGGACAGCACGCGACTGGGCTTTCCCGAAATCAAGCTGGGCATCTACCCCGGCTTCGGCGGCAGCGCCCGGGCGACCCGCCAGATCGGGGGCTTCCAGGCCGTGCCGCTGATGCTGACTGGGCGCAACCTGCGACCGGGCCGGGCCCGATCGCTGGGCCTGGTCGACCAGTTGGTTGGCCCGCACGGGTCACTGCGCTGGGCAGCCCGACGTGCGGTGCTTGCCGGTCGCAGGAGTCGCGGTCCCGGCCTGCTCGCGAAGCTCAGCAACCTCGGCCCGGCCCGTAAGTTTCTCGCCGGCCAGATGCGCAAGAAGACCGCGGCCAAGGCCGACCCGGCCCATTATCCGGCCCCGTTCGAACTGATCGACGCATGGGAGGAAAACGGCGGTAGTCCACGCCAGATGCTCGACGAGGAAGTCACCCGCGTCGCGCGGCTGATCACAGGCGATACCTCTCGTGGCCTGCGCCGTGTTTTCCGGCTGATGGAAAAACTCAAAGCCTATGGCAAGGCGTCTCCATTCAAGGCGCGTCACGTGCACGTGATTGGCGCTGGCGTTATGGGCGGCGACATCGCGGCCTGGTGCGTGGTTCAGGGTCTGGAAGTGACCCTGCAGGACCGCGAAATGAAATACATCGATGGTGCGATGCGGCGCGCGGCCAAACTTTTCGCCCGCAAACTGAAAACGCACGAAAAAATCGCTGGCGCGAAAAGCCGGCTGAGCGCGGATCTGGAAGGGGCTGGAGCGGCGCGCGCCGACGTGGTCATCGAGGCGATTTTTGAAAACCTGGAAGCCAAGCGTAAGTTGCTGGCCGACATTGAACCAACGCTAAAATCCGGCGCCATTCTGGCGACCAACACTTCGGCCATTCCCCTCGCGGACCTGGCCAGCGTCCTGGACAATCCGGAGCGACTGATCGGGCTGCATTTCTTCAACCCGGTGGCCAAAATGCCGCTGGTCGAAGTCGTGCACGATACCGGCACGGACGCCGCCGCGGTCGATCGCGGCGCGGCTTTCTGCAGCCAGATCAACCGGCTTCCCCTGCCCGTTGTCAGCAGCCCCGGCTTCCTCGTCAACCGCGTGCTGGCGCGCTACATGCTCAAAGCGTTCCAACTGCATCGCGAACGCGAGGTTCCCAAGGAAGCATTGGACCGGGCGGCTGAAAAATTCGGCATGCCGGTCGGGCCGGTGGAACTGGCCGACACCGTCGGCCTCGACGTGGGACTGGACGTGATGAGCACGCTCGGCAGCGAGGAAAGCGCCGAAGATGCAGCGATCCTGAAAGCCCATGTCGACGAAGGCAAGCTCGGCAAAAAATCCGGCGAAGGCTTCTACGTCTGGAAAAAAGGCAAGCCCGTCAAGAACGACGCCGCTGCGGAGGGCGTCAATTTCGAGTCCCTGGCTAATGAATTGATGGCGCCCTATCTCGAGGAATGCAAAGCCTGCCTGGCGGACGGCATCGTCGAGGACCGCGACGCGCTCGACGCCGGCATGATCTTCGGCACCGGTTTCGCACCGTTCCGGGGCGGCCCGCTTTACTACCTGGAGCAGAGCAAGGAGCACAACCATGAGTGAGCGACTGCGCAGAATCGCGATCGTCGGCGGCAGCCGGATTCCCTTCTGCCGCTCCAATACGATTTACGCTGACCAGACCAACATGGATATGCTCACAGCGGCTATCCAGGGCCTGGTGGACCGTTTTGGCCTGGAAGGCACACAGCTCGACGAAGTCGTTGCCGGTGCCGTCACCACGCATTCCAGGGACTGGAACCTGGCGCGAGAGGCACTGTTGTCGACCCGTCTTTCGCCGCTGACGCCCGGCATCACACTACAGCAAGCCTGCGGCACGAGCCTGCAGGCTGCGCTGTCGATCGGCGCCAAGATTGCCAGCGGGCAGATCGAATGCGGCATCGCCGCCGGTACGGATACGACTTCCGATCCGCCGATCACTTTTGGGCGCAAGTTCGCTCAGCGCCTGGTCAAGGCCGGTGCCGCGCGTTCATTCAAACAGCGCGTGCAAGCCTTCAAAGGCTTTTCACCGACCGAACTCAAGCCCGTGCTGCCCGCCAATGGCGAACCGCGCACCGGTTTGTCCATGGGGCAGCATTGCGAACGCATGGCCCGGGAATGGGGAATCTCCCGCGAGGCTCAGGATCGTCTGGCGATGGAGAGCCATCTGAAAGCAGCCCGTGCCTTCGACGAAGGGTTTTTCGACGAGATTGTGAAACCCTGGAGTGGTGTCGCCCGCGACAACAACATCCGCGCCGACACGTCACTGGAGAAACTCGCCGGTCTGCGCACGGTGTTCACCAGCGGCGAGGAGGCCACGCTCACCGCCGGCAACAGCACCACCCTGACCGACGGCGCCGCCGCCGTCCTGCTGGCCTCCGAAGACTGGGCCAGAGCGAACGAACTGCCGGTGCAGGCCTACCTGACGGCCGGGCGCACCGCGGCGGTCGATTTCGTGCATGACGAAGGCTTGTTGATGGCGCCCACGGTCGCGGTGTCCGAACTGCTAAAACGCAGCGGGCTGTCGCTGCAGGATTTCGACTTTTACGAAATTCACGAAGCCTTTGCCGCACAGGTATTGTGCACCTTGCGCGCCTGGGAGTCTGAGACCTACTGCCAGGAGCGACTTGGCCTGGACGCCGCACTGGGGTCCATCGACCCCGAAAAGATGAACGTCAAAGGCAGCAGTCTCGCCGTGGGTCATCCATTCGCGGCGACCGGGGCGCGAATTCTTGGCACACTGGGGCAAATCCTGGACGCCGCGGGAGGCGGGCGCGGCCTGATTTCAATCTGCACGGCCGGGGGCATGGGGGTCGCGGCCATCGTCGAGCGCGAATAAGCGCTGACCGGAAGGAAGGCTGACGGTCCGCTGACTCCGTCACAGACCGGATCAGCCGATTGGCTGTTTTTTGTAGGGCAGCGCGACGGTCAAACCGGACGCTTCCGCGGTGTTGAGCATCAAGGTCGCGCGGGTCATCGGGCCGACCCCGCCAGGCACCGGACTGATCCAGTCAGCGCGTGCCGACGCTGACTCGAAATCGATATCCCCTACGATCCGTCCGTCAGCCAGGCGGGTGATGCCGACGTCCACGACGATCGTCCCTGGCATGATCCATTCTGAAAGAATGATGTCCGGCTTACCCATCGCGCTGATCAGCAAATCGGCGCTGCGAACATGTGCCTCGAGGTTACGGGTGAAGCGGTGGCTGATGGTAACGGTTGAACCGGTCAGCAGCAACTCCAGCGCCATTGGTCGGCCCACGATGTTCGATGCGCCGACCACGACGGCGTGCATAGAACGGTTGGCGATACCGTAGTAATGCAGCAAAGCCATGACGCCCCGTGGCGTGCAGGGCCGCAGGCCCGGCTGCCGCAACGCGAGTTTCCCCACATTGAAGGCATGGAAACCGTCTACGTCCTTGTTCGGATCGATGCGGTTGGTCACCGAATGTTCGTCGATGTGTGGCGGCAACGGCAATTGCACCAGGATGCCGTCCACGTCCGGATCTGCATTCAGGCGGTCGATCAGTTCCAGCAGTTCGTTCTGCGAGGTTTCCGCCGGCAGGTCAAAATCCTGCGCCAGAATACCGGCCCGTTCGCAGTCCCGGCGCTTGGCGCGCACGTAAATCGACGAGGCTGGATCGCTGCCGACCAACACCACGGCCAGTCCGGGCCGGCGCCCGTCCGCTTCGACGTGGGTCTCGATGGCGCTGCGGACGCAGCCAATGATGGCCTCGCTGGACTTCAGGCCGTCGAGGATTTGCGCCTCGTGTCGCATTTCGGAATTCGTCATTTTACAGGTATCCGTATTGCTGGAGCTTTGAATACAGCGGAAGATTGTACTTGATCGGAAGGCAGCCGGGACGGATCTGGGCTATTCTTGGCGCGAAAGATACGGCTCACGGCCGGTTCGCCGACGGGCCCGCCGCGGCGGGTCGGAAAAGACAGGGAGGCTTCATGCGTGTCCACGAGTTTGCATTCCGTTCCATCCATGGTGCCAGCATGCCGCTGGAGCGCTGGTCCGGCCAGCCGCTGTTGCTGGTCAATACTGCTTCGGAGTGCGGGTTCACGCCTCAGTACCGCAAACTCCAGGCCTTCTGGGAAGAATACCGGCCCAATGGCCTGGTCGTCATTGGCATCCCCTGTAACGACTTTGGCGGCCAGGAGCCCGGCGACGACGAGGCGATTGCCGAGTTCTGCATCAGCCGCTACGGCGTTACCTTTCCGGTTACTCGCAAGCAGTCGATTCTTGGCGTTGAAGCACATCCACTGTTTATCGCGCTGCGCGAGGAGTTCGGCAGCGAAATTCTGCCGCGCTGGAATTTTTTCAAATATCTGTTCGGCCGTGACGGCGACCTGCTGAATCACTGGCCTTCCGGCATCGAACCCGACGAACCCGCGTTTCGACATGAAATCGAACGCAACCTCGGGTCCTGGACCATTTAAAAACACGCCGGGACAGCTGACGCTCAGCCGTGCCCGCAGTTGATGCAACCGGGATTTTTCACGATCTGGATTACGTTGCACACCCTCATTTGCGGGAAGTGAATTTTTTCAGCCGCCTGCGTTTCTCCTGCTGTCGGCGGGTCAGTGGATTCTTGCGGCCTTCAAACGGATTTTCACTATCCCGAAATGCCAGGATCAAGGGGGTACCTTTCAGGTCGAAATGCTTGATGAAGCGGTTTTCCAGGTACCGGCGGTAGGAGTCAGGAATGGTGTCGGTGCGACTGCCGTGGATAACGATCCGCGGCGGCAACTTGCCGCCGGCGTGCGCATAGCGAAGCTTCGCGGTCCGACCCAGTTTCATCGGCGGCTGATGCGCTTCGAAAGCGGCGCGTAGCACGCGGGTGAGTTCAGGTGTTTTCAAATCTGCGCACGCGCTGCGCCAGGCCCGCTGCACCGCGTTCATCAGTTCCTGGATGCCGGAACCGTGCAGCGCCGAAATCGTTACC
The DNA here is from genome assembly GCA_032250585.1 of Lysobacterales bacterium. GTDB lineage: Bacteria > Pseudomonadota > Gammaproteobacteria > Xanthomonadales > SZUA-36 > JAVVFH01. The sequence goes on along the minus strand of JAVVFH010000009.1, from coordinate 7,922 downwards.
CGCTGGGCCCAGGGCACGTAAGTGAGCTTGCGGTCCATCTCCCGCTTGACGTGGTCGCGGTGATCCTGGTCGAGCCCGTCCCACTTGTTGAGAGCAAGCACCAGGGCTCTGCCCTCATTGAGGATATGCGCAAGCAGGGTTGTGTCCTGGTCGGTCAGGCCTTCGCGCGCATCGATCATCAGGACCACCACGTGAGCGCGCTCGATGGCCTGCAGTGCCTTGATCGTACTGAACTTCTCTACGGCATCGCCGATCTTTGAGCGGCGTCGGACGCCGGCTGTATCGATCAGTTCATAGGCCTGTCCGTCGCGTTCGAGCGCCACCCGGATGGTATCGCGTGTAGTGCCCGGCTGGTCGAAAGCCATCATCCGTTCTTCGCCCAACAAGCGATTGACGAGTGTTGACTTGCCGACGTTCGGCCGGCCGACAATCGCGAGCCGCAGCCGGTCTTCGTCTTCCCGGGTCGTATCCGGTTCATCGGGCGCTGCCGGCAATCGCTCTTCGACCCGGCGCATCAGGTCACCCAATCCCTGGCGATGGGCGGCCGATACCGGCACGGCCTCGTCCATGCCGAGCCGGGCGAAATCCGCCATCGCGGTATCGGCGTCGAGGCCGTCGACTTTGTTCGCAACCAGCAAAACGGGCCGCGACGTCCGGCGCAGGTTCGTCGCGATTTTCTCGTCTTCTGAAGTCAGGCCGTCGCGGGCACTGACCACGAACAGCACCAGGCTGGATTCGTCAATGGCCTGATTGACCTGCTGCGCCGTCAGGTATTCGATGCCCTCGGCCTGTGACACCAGGCCGCCGGTATCGACCAGCAGACACGATCTGCTGCCTTCACGGGAAATCCCGTATTGGCGGTCGCGCGTCAGGCCCGGTACGTCTGCGACCAGCGCGTCACGGGTCCGGGTCAGCGCGTTGAACAATGTTGATTTGCCGACGTTGGGTCGTCCGACGATGGCGATGACAGGCAGCAAAATCAGAACCTCGCGCAGGGCGTGGTACCAGTGTACCCCGCCGCAATAGCGGCGGGGTACACTAGAGCGCAGCGCCTGCGCGATACGCGATCAGATCGCCCTTGTGGGTAAGAACGTACATCGTGGTACCCACCGTGACCGGCGCCGCCGCCAGCGATGTCTTTGCCGGACGGACCCTGGCGACGAAAGACCCGATTTCCGAATCGAGCCAGTGCAGATAGCCCTCTTTGTCGCCCACGACAACGTAGTTTCCATAGAAAGCCGGGCGTGTCAGCCCGCGATTGGTCATGCGGTCCACTTTCCAGGTAGTTGCACCGTTGCGCCGGTCGAGCATCCACAAATGGCCATTTTTGTCGCTGACCGCAAGTTTCGTGCGGTCGACCTGGACGCCGGTCGCAGAAGCGATGTCTTTGAACCACAGCAGGCGGCCCGAATCGGCCGCGAGCGACACAACCCGATTCTTGTAACTCGAAACGATCAGGTCGGAAGCTACGATGACCAATTGAAAACCAATATCCGCAAGCCGTTCCAGTTCGGTCCGGCCCTCCGGTGAGACGATGGTTTGCCTCCACACCAGGGAGCCGTCGCTCAATCTCAGGCTGACGACGCTGCCATCGTCGTAGCCGACAAATACGATGCCCCCGCGAATGAGAAGATTGGCATTGCCGCGCAACGTCAGCAGCGGGACGCTCTGGTCGTAGATCCACAGGCGCCGACCGCTCACCGCATCGAGACCGAATGCCCGTCCGTCGATGCAGCGCACAACCACGATGCCATCGGCCGACTCCGGCGGCGCGAGAACTTCAGACGAGACCTGCGCATTCCACAGTTCCGTGCCGTTGTTGCGGTCATAGGCAATCACACGACCGTCGATCGTGCCCATGTAGACGTGGTCGTCATCAACGCCGGGGCCGCCGGAGAACGGCTGTCTTGTCTTGAGCTCCCAGGTTTTCCGCCCGGTTTGTGCGTCAAGTTCAACCAGCTTTCCGTTGTGATCCGCAGCGTACAGCATGCCGGAAAAAAACTCCGGTGCCATCCGCAGACCGGCTTTGCCCATGCCGTCACCGATGTTCGTCGACCACACCTTGCGGACCTCGAGGGAGGTCTCGAACTCGACCAGCGGCGCCGGATCGCCCGGTTCGCTATCGCCCCAACTCTTGATCCAGCCGCAACCGTGCAACGTGGCAGCGGTCAGTACCAGCGCGATCAGTATTCGTGTCACGACAACGACTCGTCGACAGGCACAGTGCCGCCCAGCGCCTCGATTTTCAGCACCAGCGCCTCTCGGTCACCGACCCCGGCTTCAAGGGTTTCCAGCGCCTCGAGATAGGCGGCAATCGCTTCCTCGTGGCGTCCCTCGAAGCGGTGGATGTCGCCGCGGACCTCGGCGTAGCGCGATTCGAAGCCGGTGATTTCGTCAGCTTCCTGCAGCGTTTCCAGTGCCTGTTGCGCCCGGCCCTGGTCAAGCAGCACCCGCGCCAATCGCTCGCGTGCGATAACCGTCATGGCCTTTGGGTAACCCTTGTCGATGACGAAGCGGTAAAGACTGATGGCCAGGTCCGTCTGGCTGGCGTCAAGGCGCGCCTGTGCCATCTGCAGTGCCGCCATCGAAGCATAAGGAGAACCGGAATGCTCTTCCCGCAGGTTCTGATAGTTGGACATGGCGGCGTCCAATTGTCCCGCTGACAGAAGCTCTGTCATGACTTCGAATTCCGCAAACGCCTGCTGCCTGTTGTTGACTTGCCAGGCTTGCCACTGCTTGAAGCCAAACAGGCCTCCAAAGGCAATGACCAGGCCCATGACAATCGCGCTGCCATTTTCCTTCAGCCATTTTTTGACAATTTCGCCCTGTTCATTGGGGTCATACACTTCAACCATGATGTTTTCCCGGTAAGTCGATTTTCAATGCGCTGCGGCCGTTGTCGCCGGACCGCAGGGCAATACGTCATTGATCAGGCCCGGCGGCAGCCGGCGGAGGCGCCATATTTTAAGTCATTGGACGACAGCTGACAGAGAAATTTCAAGCGCTTCCAGAGGACCCGCCGCAAATCGGCGCCGATTGACTTGCCAACCAGGACCGAAACCAGTTTTCCATGTCATCCATGGTTACCTGTTCCTGCTCGGCATGAGTGCGCAGGTGCTTGATGGCCAACTCACCACGGTGCAGTTCGTCTTCACCCAGCACCAGTGCAAGCAACGCGCCGCTGCGGTCGGCGCGTTTGAATTGCGATTTAAAACTGCCGCCACCCAGATTCGACTGGATTCGCAGACCCGCAACCCGGTCCCGCAGGTTTTCCGCCAACTGCATGCCGATCGCCTGCGTACCCTCGCCTGCCATGACCAAGTAGGCATGGGGGACGGAAGCATCGGGCGCAGTGCGGGTTTTGAGCAGTTCGATCAGCCGTTCCTGGCCCATTGCAAAACCGATGCCGGGCCAGGGTTTGCCACCCTGAATTTCAACCAGGCTGTCGTAGCGCCCGCCGGCGCAGACCGTCCCCTGCGCACCCAGTTCATCGCTGATCCACTCGAAAACGGTGTGACTGTAATAATCGAGACCGCGTACCAGGCGAGGATTGATCAGGTAGCGGACACCGAGGCAGTCCAGCAGTTCGCGGCAGTCTTCGAAGAGCTGCTGTGATTCATCGCCGAGATAGTCGCCGAGCGCGGGTGCGTCCTCCAGCAAGGCTTGCATGGCAGGGTTCTTGCTGTCCAGGATGCGCAGGGGATTGCGTTCCAGGCGCCGCAAACTGTCGTCGTCGAGTTCCCGCCTGTGCGCCGAAAGAAACGTGTGCAGATCGGCCCTGAATCGCGTCCGTTCCTGCGCTGTGCCGAGTGAGTTGAGTTCCAGCCTGAGCCCACTCAAGCCGAGTTCGCGCCAGATCCGCTGACACATCACCAGCAGCTCTGCGTCGATATCCGGGCCCGACGCTCCGAACACTTCCACGCCCACCTGGTGGAATTGCCGCGTGCGCCCCTTCTGTGGCCGTTCTCGACGAAACATCGGCCCGGCGTACCAAAGCCGCAGCGGCGCGGCGTACAGCAAACCGTTTTGCAAGGCCGCTCGCACTACCCCGGCGGTGCCTTCCGGACGCAAGCTCAACCACTCGCCGTTGCGGTCCTCGAAGGTATACATTTCCTTTTCAACCACATCGGTGGCGTCGCCGATGGCCCGCGCGAACAACTCCGTCTTTTCCACCACGGGAATGCGGATCTCGTCGTAACCATAGCCCGCAAACACACGGGCCAGGGTGTTCTCCAGGTTTTGCCAGTGATGGATGTCCGCTGGCAAAATGTCGTGCATGCCGCGTACCGAGTTGACAGATGAACTCAAACTATCTCTCTCCGTGCGGCGAATTTTCCTGTTGAGCTTAGGGGAGCGAACGCCCGGCCGTTCATCTTTGGAAATCAGTGCGTTTCGGCATTTGCTTGTGGCGCAGCTTCAATCAGACGGTCGGCATCGAGCGTCAGTCGCGCTACGTTGCCGCGGGTATGCGGACCCAGGTCGACGAGTTTTTCATCCATCTTCAATTCGACGGCCGATGCGCGGCCAATCATCACGCGAAAAGGGGGATTCCCCGAGTATTCGCGCAGACTTCCGCCGCGCAAAAGATCCATTTCCAATTGTGCGTCGTCGGAATCGATGATCTCGACCCAGGTATCGGCGGAGGTGCTGATAGCCAGAGAATGAGAGCCGTCGGACAGCGCCTCATTGCCTTGCGTACCGTCTTCCGGGTGCGCGTCGATCGCAGCCCAGGCCGCTTCAGCAAGCGGCGGGACCACCGGATCGCGGCCCTGGTTCAGGACTTCGATGGACGCAATGGAGGCGTTGAGGTGTGTGTTGGCCGATCGTGGCGGAATGGTAGGCGTGGCAAGGCTGCCAACCGCGCCATCCTGATTCGGGTCGGCCGAGGACATCCGCTGGCCATCGCCCTGTGAAAAACGGACTGCTTCGTGGGTGAATTGCCAGGCCAGCGTGCCGATCAGTGCCGATGCGGCAACATAGCTCGCGAACTTGAGCCATTTTTCGGTAAATCCGCGCCGGCGATCCACCTCGAAAATCGTTTGCACGACCGGCTCGGCACCCCGGACTCTGCTGATGTGCGCTTCCAGCTCGACGAGATCAGCGCCCAGGAAACGGGCATAGTTCCGCATGTAGCCGCGCAGGTAAACCGACGGAATGGCGGAGGTTTCGCCGTCTTCGATTGCCGCTAAAACACTGACTTTGATGCGCGACCTTTCCGCGGCCTGGGCGAGTGAAAGACCCTTCTTCTGACGGTGATGGCGCAGAATGTCGCCCGGCAAGAGGGGTATGAGTTCATTCTGATCGGTCATCCTTCCTCCCTGCCGGCAGTCCAGCCAGCCTCCGGTGAGTCGGGGAAGCGTTCCATCAGCATCGCGCGGTAGCGCCGGGCCGCTTGTTCGTCCCCGAGTTTCGATTCAATCCTGAAACCGAGCAGCAGGCTCTCCGCGTTCATCGATCCGACGTCGGCATAGCGCTGCAGAAAGGCACGGGCCCGCAGAAAGTCGCCCTGTTGGAAGTTGAGTTCCGCCATCGGCAAAAGCGCTGCTGCGAGCTTGTCGTCATATTGCAGCGATTGTCGCAAAAACGGCTCGGCCTTGTCCAGATTACCTTGCTGTAACGCACAGGAGCCGGCATTGGCATAGGCGACTTCCGGGGTATCGTAAAACGGGTCCTTCACCGCGGCCAGGAAGTACTTCTCGGCCTCTTCCGCCCGCCCGTGAGTGCAGACGAAAGCACCGTAGTTGTTATTCACGGAGCCGTCTTTGGGGGCGAAACGAAGGGCTTCGCGATACTCTTTGCCGGCTTGCTCGTACTCGCCGATGGTTTCGTAAAGCACCGCGAGCATGGTATGGGCGGGTGCGTAGGTCGGGTCCTGCGCCACCGCACGTTTCAGTTTATCGAGGGCAATTTCGTATTGCCCCCTGTCCGTGTATTGACGCCCCAGTGCCGTGTTAGTTTTCGCGGCTGCCCGATTTTCCTCATCCGATTTCTTGGGCGTCGAATAGCAGCCGGCCAGCAAAAAAGCGCAGAGCAGCGTCAAAAACATGACGCGCAGCCTCATGCCGTGACCTCACTCTGCTGGCGGTCGCGGATCCGCTGGCTGCGGCGCGTCCGGTCGAGAACCTTACCGACCAGTTGGCCACAAGCCGCATCGATGTCGTCACCGCGCGTTTTGCGTACCGTCGCAATCAGGCCACCTTCCATCACGATGCGCTGGAATGCGCGAATGCTGCTATCGGGAGAACAGCGATAGCTGGTGCCGGGAAACGGATTGAAGGGAATCAGGTTCAGTTTGCTGGGCAGCCGCCGCAGCAGCTTGACCAGTTGCCACGCATGTTCCGGCTGGTCGTTGACGCCATCCATGAGTGTGTACTCGAAGGTCACGCTGCGCTTGTGCTTGCCCGAGACATAATCTGCACAGGCTCGCATCAACTCGGCAATTGGGTATTTGCGATTCAGCGGCACCAGGGTCTCGCGCAATTCATCTTCCGGGGCATGCAGGGAAACCGCCAGGGCGACGTCGATGGTGTCGCGCAGGCGGTCGATGCCCGGTACCAGGCCGGCGGTCGACAGGGTCACCCGCTTGGCGGCCAGACCATACCCAAGGTCGTCACGCAGCAAAGACAGCGCAGGCACCACCGAATCGAAATTGAGCAGGGGCTCACCCATGCCCATCAGGACCACGTTGGTGATTCGGCGTTTGCCGTTGCGTTCGTGGCCGAGAGCCCGCGCCGCCTGCCAGACCTGGCCGATGATTTCACCGGCGCTCAGGTTGCGGCTGAAGCCCTGTGCACCGGTCGAACAGAAGCTGCAGTTCAGGGCGCAGCCGACCTGCGATGAAATGCACAGCGTCCCGCGGCCAGGCTCCGGGATGAACACGGTTTCAACCGCGTTACCCCCGCCGCACCCCATCAGCCACTTCATGGTTCCGTCCGTGGACAACTGTTCACTCAGAACGCGCGGCGGCATGACTCCGGCCACCCGAGCCAGTCGCTGACGCAGCTCGAGGCCGAGGTTGGTCATCTGATCGAACTCGGTCACGCCCTGGTGATAAATCCACTTCAGCACCTGCTGGGCACGGAATGGCTTCTCGCCGATCGATTCGAAATAGTCACGCATGGCGCTTTCGTCGAAGTCCATGAGGTTGACGCGACTCTCGGTCACGGGCAGTGGCTGGCTTTGTGATGCCGGATTGATCAATTCAGCGTGAAAAGATTTCAGAATCGTCGAAGAAGCAGGCGATCTCGACCTGGGCCGTTTCCGGAGCGTCTGAGCCGTGCACCGCATTTGCCTCGATGCTTGCGGCGAAATCCGCCCGGATGGTGCCGGCTGCGGCTTCCCGGGGATTGGTTGCGCCCATCAGTTCGCGATTGCGGGCGATGGCGTTTTTACCTTCGAGCACCTGGATCATCACCGGACCGGAGGTCATGAATTCAACGAGGTCATTGAAAAACGGGCGCTCGCGATGCACCGCGTAAAATTCTTCGGCCTCGGCACGGTTGAGGTGCTTCATCCGTGCGGCGGCAATCTTCAGTCCGCCTTTCTCGAAACGGCTGTAGATCTCGCCAATCAGGTTTTTGGCGACGGCATCGGGTTTGATAATGGAAAGCGTTCTTTCGATGGGCAAGTTAAAAACTCCTCGTATCCATTTAAAAAGCATGACTATTAGAAAACTCCGCCGCCCAAACGGGAGCGCCGGTAAATGCAGAGGATTCTACGGGCATGTGCCCATTGGTGCAATCGGCCGCCGGCCTTTCCCGGCCGGTATTCTTGACCCCCGCTTGATGCCAACCCTATGATGACGATCACATCCCGGGCTTGCGCGAGGCCCGTCGTCGGAAGCGCCTTCGCCCGATACGCTTCCGTTGTTCCGATCCGAGGTCACGAATGGAAATTCTGTACTTCCTTGTCCTGCTGCTGAC
>JAVVFH010000099.1:7137-11726 GCA_032250585.1 Lysobacterales bacterium | reverse complement strand
ACCGGCCGCCAAGGTGAACCTCGTTCTTGACGAGGAACCGCGCGTCACTGGCATGCCGGCGGATGCGCCGCCGCTGCAGAAAATGCTGTTTACGCTGGTGCCCGACTTCGACCAGGCGCAACGTTGCTACAACGCCGCGCAGGCAGGCGAACTGTCGGAGGAACTCTGGGCGGACTGCGTCTGGGCGTCTGCGCTCGACTCCGACCTGGCAAGCAGTGGGCGGCACGTGCTGACGACCTTTGTGCAGTACCTGCCTTATCGGCCTGTGCAGGGCGACTGGAACAGCCACCGTGACTGGCTTGGTGACCGCGTGGTGAACATCATCGGCCGGTACGCACCCAATGTACCCGGCGCAGTCGTTGCCCGGGACGTGATCACGCCGTTCGATCTCGAGCAGCGCTTCGGGATCACCGAAGGCAACATTTTTCATGGCGACATACGCCTGGACCAGCTTTTTTTCATGCGCCCGCTGCCTGGCTGGGCGCACTACCGCACACCGCTGGATGGCCTCTACCTGTGCGGCGCCGGCACCCATCCCGGCGGCGGCGTCACCGCAGCTCCCGGCTACAACGCGGCACAGACAATCCTGCGTGATCGTAAAAAACAAGGCCGAAAAAACCAGGGTCAGAGAACCATTTTTTTGCTACCCCGGCATTGTTTCTGAAGCCCCGCCAAAAAATGGTTCTCTGACCCCGGTTTTTTGGATGACTGTTGCCAAATCGCCCGCTGGCTGGCCATACTGGGATTGAACCTGGCCACACCGCAAATCGAGGTAACCCATGCTGGATAAAAGCGCCACCGACTGGCAGAAGCGGGCCGAGAGCCTGAACATCGAGGGCCGCGCCTTCATCAACGGCCGCTACACGGACGCAGCCTCCGGGGAGACCCGCGCGACCGTCAATCCCGCCAACGGCCGGACCCTGGCACAGGTCGCCCTGTGCGGCCAAGAGGACGCGGAAATCGCCGTCAAGGGTGCCCGCAAAGCTTTCGACAGCGGCGCCTGGTCGGAGATGGCGCCGATGGATCGCAAAATGGTGCTGGTCCGCTGGGCGGAACTCATCGAGAAGCACGGTGGGGAACTCGCGTTGCTCGAAACGCTGGACGTCGGCAAGCCGATTTCCGACACGGTGAACATCGATGTCCCTGCCGCCGTGCGCACGATCCGCTGGAGCGGCGAAGCCATCGACAAGATCTACGACGAAATTCCGCCGACGCCGGCCGATACCCTGGCCCTGGTTCAACGACTGCCGCTGGGCGTGGTCGCCGCCATCGTGCCATGGAATTTCCCGCTTTCGACCACGGCCTGGAAGTTGGCGCCGTCGCTCGCGACCGGCAATTCGGTGATTCTCAAGCCGGCCTCCAATACGCCCCTGTCCGCCCTGTTCATCGCCCGACTGGCCGCCGAAGCCGGCCTGCCAGACGGCGTTCTGCAGGTGCTGCCCGGCCCCGGCGGCAGTCTCGGCAAGCACCTCGCGACGCACATGGACATCGATGGTCTGACCTTCACTGGCTCGACACCGGTCGGCAAGCAACTGATGCAATACTCCGGGCAGTCGAATCTCAAGCGCACCTTCCTGGAACTGGGCGGCAAGAGCCCGAACATCGTCTTCGCCGACGCCAATCTCGAAAAAGCCGCAACGATGGCGGCCGCAGCCGTGTTTTTCAACGGCGGCCAGACCTGCACCGCCGGCACGCGCCTGATCGTGCAGGAAGACGTCCGCGACCGTTTCCTGGAAATGGTGGTCGCCAAAGCCGCCGACTGGATGCCGGGCGACCCGCTGGACCCGGCCACAGCCATGGGTCCGATGATCGATGCCGGCCAGTGTCGCAGCGTCGATGAATACGTCGATATCGGCCGCAACGAAGGCGCCGAGTTGCTGTTCGGCGGCAAAACGGCGCTGGAAGACAAAGGCGGCCATTACTACCAGCCGACCATTTTCTCCGGCGTCGACAATGGCATGCGCATTGCGCAGGAGGAAATCTTCGGCCCCGTGTTGTCGGTCATCACGTTCAAGACCGCCGCGGAAGCCGTGGAAATCGCCAACGACTCGATCTACGGGCTTGCCGGCGCCGTCTGGAGCAGAAATATCGACACCGCGCACCAGGTAGCCCGCGCAGTCCGGGTCGGCACCATGGGCATCAACAACTATTTCGGCGGCGACATCACGGTTCCCTTCGGTGGTTTCAAGCAGAGCGGTAACGGCCGCGACAAGTCGATTCACGCCTTTCACGATTACAGCGAGCTCAAAACCACCTGGATCGAATTCGAGTAGCGGTGGCACGCCGCGCGTGCGCTTCGTGAGCGTCGGTCGATTCCATGAAGCCGCCTGACCGGCACGACCTGACGGTCGGGCCGGTCGCGGCTCACCTGCGCCGCCAGGCGACGCCCTTCGGTCTGGGCCTGGTCGCGATTTTCTCCTTCGAGGCAGCCGACCTTTTTTTCATTTCAAGGCTGGGCAATGCGCCGCTGGCCGCGGTGAGTTTCGCCATGCCCGTAATCTGGCTGGTTTACGGTATCGGTATCGGTTTCGAAGCCGGGGCCGCCTCCTGCATTTCGAGGGCGGTGGGTCGGCGCAACAACGAGCAGGCCAGGCGACTGACGACCGATACGGTTTTGCTCGCCGCGCTGGCCGCGCTGCTGCTGTGCCTGCTCGGCCTCGCCAGCCTGGAGCCGGTGTTCGCACTGCTCGGAGCGACCCCGGAGCTGATGCCGCTGATCGCCGGCTACATGAACATCTGGTACTGGGTCGCGCCGCTGGACATGGCGTTGTGGACCTCGCTGGCATCCATCCGGGCCCGCGGCAACACCCTGCTCGAAAGCAAGGTCATTACCGCCGCAGCCCTGCTGAATTTGGTACTGGACCCGATCTTCATCTTCGGCCTTTTCGGGTTTCCCCGCCTGGAAGTCCAGGGCGCGGCGCTGGCGACCGTCGTCGCCACCGGCCTGCTGCTGACCTTCACGCTGCTGCACCTGCATTTCCGGCTAGGCGTTTACGCCCATCCGATCGCTCCGCTGCGGAAGATTCTCGCTTCCTGGCGCCACGTGCTGACGATCGGCATCCCGGCGATGATCACCAATGCCATCATCCCGGTCTCCAGCGGGATCGTGGTGTCGATGATCGCCGGCTTCGGGGTGAACGCGGTGGCCGGTTTCGGCGTGGCCATGCGCATCGAGCCGATGTTCCTGATCCCTTTTTACGCACTTTCGGCCGTATCCAGCCCGTTCTTCGGCCAGAATTTCGGCTCGGAGCACGCCGACCGCCTGCAGCAGGCCCGCCGCGCGATTACCCGCTTTTGCCTGGGCTTCGGGCTGGCGCTGGCGGCGCTGCTGATTCTGATCGCGCCGTCGCTGACCGGCCTGTTCACCGATTCCGAAACCATCCGCCAGGTCGCGGTCCAGTACCTGCGCATCGTGTCGATTTCCTATGGTGCGTACGGTTTGGTGATGTCGGTCAACGCGGCTTTCAACGGCATCGGCCAGCCGCTGCCGGGCGTGATCCTTTCGGTGTCGCGCGTAATTGTGGTTTTCCTGCCGCTGGCGTTTGTCGGCCGCGCGTTGTTCGGCCTCAGCGGGCTGTTCACCGCTACCGCTGTCTCCAACCTGTTGATGGGCGCAGTAGCCTACGCGTGGCTTGGCCGCCGAATCAACCCGGCCAGCAGCGGGTCCAGATTTCCTCCACCCAACGCCTGATCTCCAGCGCTTCTTGCCAGCGGTCCGACATTTCCTGCTGCTGGGCATTGGTCATTGCGTACGGCGGCGGGCCCAGTTCGCAGAGGAAGATCAGCGTGGCGTCGGCCGCGCTGCGCGCGCGCCACATCGATATTCCCTCCTCCCACCAGGCCCTGAACTGCCGCACCCAGTCCTGATGCTGAGGGAATCCGATCTGCACCTGGATCTGCTCGCGGCTGGCGACACGGCCCTGGAAGCAGTCCGAGCGTTGCAGGACCCGATGCATGTGGTCGCGGTCGACCGCGCGCAGGGGCAGGCGCATTTCCCGGTCGATCACGAAATGTGAAAGGTCTGCGCACAGGCGCATCTCGGGCACTGCCTCGATCAGCTGCAGCGTGTAATGCAAATCGTTCAGCGTGCAGTCGCGGTGGGTCTCGAACAGCAGCGGCAGCCCAGCGGTTTCCGCATCCGTCATCCAGTGCCGCACGACCTCTTCCCCGGCCGCGACGGTCAGCGGCATCACCTGCCCGATCACGTTCACCAGGCTGGCACCCAGTTCGCCCGCCAGTTCCAGCAGCGGCGGCAGTTCCTCCAGGCTTGCCGGAAAGGCATTGACCATGCATTTGAGGCCGTAGTCGCGGTACAGCGGCAACAACTGCCGGCACGACCCGATCTCGTCGACCGCCGGGTCGATGCACAAGCCGTGGTAACCGGCCTCGGCAGCCATGCGGAAGTTCTCCTCCATCGGCCGTTCCGGCTGTCCCGACAGCAACATTCAACCGTGATACGGCGAATGTCCGTAATGCGCATCGCGAGGAACACGAGTCAGACGTAAGAGATTGGTTTGGCGGGCGGCGAACAGTCCCGCTAACCGAAGAAATAATCGGATTAGGCACGTATGGGCGAACGCTCACGATTC
>JAVVFH010000099.1:0-7127 GCA_032250585.1 Lysobacterales bacterium | reverse complement strand
GCCTTTCCATGGCCCACAGCGACTGGAAAACTTCCAGCTTCTGTCCCGTGCTCACGAGCGCGGTCCAGCAGCCGCGGCGGCGGGCGTGGCTTGAGCCCCGGAACACATCAGCGCCCCTCCTGGCATTGTTGCCGCCTCCGGATGCCCTTTGCGCAGTTATTCAAACCCTGCGCCGTCAGAACGAGTTCAGGAAAGACGCCGCGTTGCCGCCGTATAGCCGCCCGGCCCGCGCGCGCTGCAGGTAGGTCTCCTCCCAGGGCTCCGGCAGACCATCCAGTTCACCACCCGAGTGGGTCACGCGGGGCACGCGGTACTTGTGGTACATCTTCAGCTGCCGCGAAAACGGGATCACTTTTTCCGGGTCTGTGCCGAAGTGTTGCCGGTGATAGGCGGGCAGCCGGTACCAGGGCACGGTCGGTCGCTTGTGATGGGCATTGTGAAACCCGAAGCACAGCGTGAAGTAGTTCGGCCAATCGTACTTGAGGCACTCGGGATTGCTGAAGGTGTGCGCCTGCTCCGTTTCGCGCCCGCCATAGCGCGACGGTGGATTCTTTATGAACAGCGTACGATTGTTTCCATAATCATGCTGCAGGCCATCCTTGAAACGCAGAATGTGCATCATGATCAGGTAAGCAACGAGATACAGCAGCGCCGCCTTGGGATAAAACCACAACACGGTGAAAAATACGCCGCCACGAACGAGGATCACGAACAGGTTGCGCGACAGCTGGTGCCGGCGTTGCGGAATGATGAACGCCGTGAACATCGTGATCAGGTGCATGATCAGGTCGTGGGCGGGGATGTAAAACCATTCGAAAAATTTGACCACCCGCACCAGGCGCGGATGACGCTCGAAAAACGCTTCATACATGAACCAGACCGCATCGTCGTTATCCCGGTGGTGCCGGAAATGCTTGTAGCGAATGTCCTCGAAAGTGCCGTAGGAAGTACCGCAGATCCAGTTCAGGAAACGGCCCAGTCGCTCATTGTCCCCGTTGCTGCGAAACACCGTGTTGTGGCCGCACTCGTGGATCATGTAAGCGCAGATCGTCAGCGCATGACCGAGCAGCAGAGTCGCACCGGCGTTGACCATTGGATTGCCGCTGAACAGCCCCAGCAGGCCCAGCACGTAACCGCCGACGCCGTATAGCAGTGCAGCACCATGGTAGGCGACGCCGCGGGATTCGTGGAAAAGGCTCGTAATTGCATTCATCTTTCGCCAGCCGCAATCTCGATCGCGCAATTATCAGCCCCTCTGTTTTTCTCTGCAAGCCGCAGATGGAGTAGGATGAGAGCGCACGCCATCCGCGCCTGAATTCTCTCTCGCGCGCAGGCGTTGCACACAGGGCACTGATCGGACGAACGCATGGAAACACTGGAAAAATATTGGCACCTGCCATTGATCACCCTGAGTTCCGGCGCGCAGTTCACGCTCAGCCAGATCGTGCTGACCGTGCTGATCATCGTCCTCGGGCTGCTCCTGATCTGGTCTCTGCAACGCCTGATCGGCCGGCAATTGCTGCGCGCCAATGTCAATCCCGACATTATCCAGACTGTTCAGCGGCTCGTGTTCTACACGCTGCTGGTAGTGCTGTTCATCACCGCGCTCGGCATGCTGCGCATTCCGATCACAGCACTGGCCTTTGTCAGTGGCGCGGTCGCGATCGGCGTCGGCTTCGGCGCACAGAGCATCATCAACAACCTGATCAGCGGCTGGATCCTGATGTCCGAACGGCCAGTACGCATCGGTGACTTCGTGGAAATCGACAATCACCGGGGCGTCGTCGAGGTCATCGGCAACCGCTCCACGCGCATCCGGCGCATCGATGGCGTGCACCTGCTGGTCCCGAACAGCCAGATGCTCGAGCGCGTCGTGATCAACTGGACCCTGGTCGATCGTAAGTTCCGCATCACGGTTCGAGTCGGCGTGGCCTACGGTTCCCCGGTGCGCCTGGTGGAAAAATTACTGCTCGAGGCTGTCGCCGCGCAAAAAGAAGCGCACAGCGAACCGCCGCCGGTCATCGTGTTTGAAGATTTTGGCGACAATGCGCTGATTTTCGATGCCTACTTCTGGTGCGAGTCGGGTGGGGAAAAGGAATTGCGTCAAATCCGCAGCGACATCCGTTTCCGCGTCGACGCCCTGTTCGCCGAGCACGGCATCGTCATCGCCTTCCCGCAGCGCGATGTTCACTTCGACAGCTCGCGGCCCCTGCACATCACCATGCTGCCCCGGCCCGAAGACACCGCCGCAGCAGAGGATGAACGCCCGTGAGCGCTGCGCCGACGAACAAAGCGCCGATAGTCGCCGAGGAGTTCTGTGCATGGATTCTGGACGGCGAGGGGGGCGCCCGCCAAGTCCACCCGGAAGCCGGTCTGAAAGCGTGCGAGGCAGGCCAGACGGTCTGGTTCAACGTCGATTTCAGTGACCACGCCGGCCGTGCATGGCTGGAAACGAAAAGTGGCATCGACGACGCGATCACCGTGGCCATGCTGGCCGAAGACAGCAGGCCTCGCGTTCTGGAAACGCCTGACGGTATCCTGACCATTCTGCGTGGCGTCAACCTGAATCCGGGTTCGCCGATCGAGGACATGATCTCGGTACGGATATGGCTCGAGGGCACGCGTGTGTTCACGGCCAGCAGGCGGCGCCTGAAGTCGGTCGAGCGCATGCGCGAAGCCCTGCAGGAGGGCCGCGGGCCGCGCTCGGCTCCACTCTTTCAACTGCAGTTGATCAGCCAATTGCTGGACCGCATCGGCGAGGCCATTGATGCCCTGGACGACGCACTGGAAGAAGCCGAGAACCTGGTCAGCCGACAGAACATGACCGCGCGCAGCACACCTTTCGGCGAACAGAGGCGTAAAACCGCGCGCATCCGGCGCTACCTGGCACCGCAGCGCGAGGCACTGGACCGTCTTTCCCGGATCACCGATACGTTTTTCGGGGAACGGCAGCTCGCGGAACTGCGCGAACAACTGAACCGCCTGACTTTGCTGATCGAAGATCTGGACCTGATCCGTGAAAGGGCGATGGTCGCGCAGGAAGAGTTTCTCGGTATCGTCGCCCACGAGCAGAACTCGCGTATGTTCCTGCTTTCGATCGTCGCGGCGATCTTTCTGCCGCTGTCTTTTTTGACCGGGCTGATGGGCATGAACGTGGCCGGCCTGCCGGGCACGGAAAACGAGTGGTCCTTCGCGATCATCGCCATGATCATGGGCCTGATCGCAGCCGGAATTCTGCTGATATTCCGGTTCAGTAAGTGGTTCTGAGCCGGTTCGCATGGTGCATGCTTCGATAGCAGGAATACAGGCTGTATCGTGGCTGAAGTCGCTCCCACGACATCACAGCTTCGGCAAAGTCCGTGGGGAATCTGTGGGAGCGGCTTCAGCCGCGATCAACCATTTTCCATGGATTCATGATGTCCGAAACAGGCATATCCTGGATACTATCTTGACATAAAGATATTTTAGGCCTGTAATGAGGTCCCGCACTCTTGGGTGGGAAGCTGAAATCCGTGTTTTCAGGAAAGCGCAAGATCATCAAGCCGGTAACCCCGAAGCGGTCGACCCGGCCGGTCGCCGCAAGCAGTCGCAAAAACACGAAACGACAGGCAAATAAGCGATCTGGCCGGACACAGGCCTGTTAATCGGAACATGGCCCGCAAATCGCGGACCATGTTTTCAGAGAAGCCTTGCCGAAGCGGAAAAGTTCGTCAGGCGCATTACCAGTCGTAACGACTACCGAACTCTTCCCATTCATCCAATTGGGAGTAGAGCCTGCGCATGTCGTTGCGCCGCTCGATCTTGCGCCGCGCGCTGAAACGCTCCCCGGGTTCAAAAAAGTCATCCGGGTCGGTGCCGGCTAATTCGCTCGACAATTCGTCCAGGTCCGCGTCGGCATCGAAGGGACTTTCGAAATCCTCGTAAAGATCGATTTCATAAGCTTTCGGCTTTCCGTGTTTTCTCTTGGCCATCACTCAATCTCCAACCCCGGGGGTGGCCCCCCGCAGGAAAATTAAAAAACCATTTTATCTTTATGTCAAGATATTTAATGTCAGACTTTATGTAGCTATGATCGAAGCCATGAGCAAGGACATCATCGACGAACTGCTGGCCGACTGGAGCGAGCAGCGACCGGATCTGGACCCCGCAGCGATGGGGGTGGTCCTGCGGGTCCAGATGATCGCCAAAATTCTGGGCGATGCAGTCTCTCAGTGCCTGCAGGCTTTTGACCTGCACTGGTGGCAGTACGACGTGCTGTCGGCCCTGCGCAGACAGGGTGAACCCTACACACTGGCAGCCAGCGAACTGGCCGAGTCGGGCATGCTTACGTCCGGAGCCGTCACCAACCGCATCGATCGCCTGGAGCAGGCCGGTCTGGTCGAGCGTGTTCGCGACAGCGCGGACCGGCGCCGGGTGCTGGTGCGCCTGTCAGCGGAGGGACATAAGCGTGTAGACGCCGCCACCGAAGCGCGTTTCGAAGCCGCCGGTCGGGCTCTGAACGGCCTGAGCCGTGCGCAGCGACGGCAATTGGGCGACTTGCTGCGCGCCTTTGTGCTGAGCTGCGAAAGTGCCGACGATGACCGTTAATGAGCACGAACTGAGTTTCTGGCATTCGACCCTGACATCGGCCCGGGCGCCCCGCCCTGCGCTGGAGCGGGACACCGAATGCGACGTAGCCGTCGTCGGAGCCGGCTATACAGGCCTGTGGACCGCTTACTACCTGAAAAAACACGATCCCTCGCTGCGGGTGCTTTTGCTGGAGGCGGAAACCGCCGGCTACGGGGCCTCCGGACGCAACGGAGGGTGGTGCTCGTCCTACCTGTCGGGCATCGACGGCTGGCTGCGGGACCCGGCCCACCGCGCGGGGGCCATCCACCTGCAAAAACTGATGTTCGATGCGGTCCACGAAATCGGCCATGTTGTCGAACAGGCGTCGATTGACTGTCATTTCGAGTTATCCGGAGCGCTGGAGATCGCGGTAAACCCAGCCCAGTTGGCACGCCTGCGTGCTGAACTCGAAGCGTTGCGCGCGCTGGGTTTCGGCAGCGACGATTATCGTTGGATCGGACCGGACGAGATGCCCTCGACACTTCGGGTCGAGGGCGCGCTGGGCGCGGTCTGGCTGCGCCATTGTGCAGCCATTCACCCCGCGCGACTCGTACGCGGCCTGGCCGACACCGTGGAGCGGATGGGTGTGCTCCTCTATGAACAAACGCCCGTGCGCGAATTCCAGCCGCGGCGTTTGCGCACCGCGGCCGCCCAGGTTCGCGCCGACCGCGTCGTGCTGGCGACGGAAGGCTACGGCGAAGGCCTTGGCGGCCATCGGCGGGACCTCGTGCCGGTCCACTCGATGATGGTGGTCACCGAAGCGCTCAGCCCACGGCAAATCGATGAACTCGTGATTCACAAACGATATTGCTTTGGCAACCGCGACCGCATCGTCACCTATGGGCAGCGAACCGCCGACGGGCGGATCGCCTTCGGCTGCCGCGGCAGTTACCGCTACGGTTCGCAGGTCCACCGCCGATTCGACGCCACCGATCCCGAATTCAGCATCGTCCGCGACACCCTGCTGCGCTTTTTCCCGTCGCTGGCGGACATAGGTTTTACACACGGCTGGGGTGGCGCGATGGGTGTCAGCCGCTCGTTGCGCCCATCGGTCAGCTTCGATGCCGCCATGGGCCTAGGCCGGGCCGGAGGCTATTTCGGCAACGGCGTCGGCGCCAGCCAACTGGCCGGGAGGACGCTGGCCGACCTGCTGCTGGAGCGCGACACCGACCGCGTACACACGCCGTGGGTGACCAACAGCGTCTGGAGCCGCCGCTGGGAACCGGAACCCCTGCGCTGGCTGGCCTTCCAGTCGGCACGCGCCCTGATGCAGGCAGCCGACCGGGCCGAGTACCGGCAAAGCCGCCTCGCCGGCCTCTACCAAAAGATGCTGAAAACCCTGTTCCCCTGATCAGCCGCCCGCGGGTGGCTTTGGGTCAGGGTGCCAGCCTTTGCAAATAAACCTTTATCAGCTTTCTCTGGCGTTGCGGCGGCAGTCTCGCGGGATGCAGCAGGCCCTGCTGCCCGACGCCGGCCGAATAAGCCCACAGCGCCAGTGCCTCCAGGGCCGTGTCGGTATCGGCGGCGATCTCGCCGCGCTCACGCGCTTCGCCGAGTAACTGCTCGATGCGCTCCAACCAGCCGTCGATCAGTTCAGTGTGCATGGCTGCAAAACGCGGTTCCAGTGCGGCCTTGTAGCTGAAGGCCAGCCACACGACCGCGTCACCGCGGCTGTCGTCATCGACCAGCGCATCATCGAACAGCAACTGCTCGAGGGCCTTGAGCCCCTGGTAACGGCTCGAATACGCATTCACCCGGCTCGTCTGCAGCGAGGTCGAATAGCGCACGGCTTCCATCAGCAACTCGTCCTTCGAAGGAAAATAATGGAACAGAGATCCATAGGACAGCCCGGCCTCGGCTGCTATCGCCCGCATGGTCATGCCTTCCAGGCCGTCGCGCGCCACCACTCGGATAACGGCCGCTGCAAAGCATTCGCGCTGCTGT
The DNA here is from genome assembly GCA_032250585.1 of Lysobacterales bacterium. Lineage (GTDB taxonomy): Bacteria > Pseudomonadota > Gammaproteobacteria > Xanthomonadales > SZUA-36 > JAVVFH01. The sequence continues at coordinate 575 of JAVVFH010000099.1, read as the reverse complement.
TCGTGATCGACGATTTTCGGCATGTCGCCCCTGCCCTGTCTCTTGACCCGGCCTTCTCACCGGCCGTAGAATTAAATTATATCGATCAGTTGGTATAAATAAAACCCCGTAAAATGGGCTAAAGGCGAAGCAATCCGATGAATCCCTTTCAGAAAAACCAGGAACATACCCGCTCTTACTACGCCGCCAGCGTCAACACGCGCACCGAATACCCGCGGCTGCAGGGCAGCGAATCGGTGGATGTCTGCGTCGTGGGTGCCGGATTTACCGGCGTCGCAACCGCCCTGACGCTGGCCGAACGAGGCTACTCCGTGGCCCTGCTGGAGGCCAACCGGGTCGGCTGGGGCGCTTCCGGACGGAACGGTGGACAACTGATCAACGGCATCAGCGGCCTGTCCAAAATCCGTAGAAAGCACGGCGCGGGCATCGACGACATGCTGTGGCGTCTGCGCTGGCGAGGCAACGAAATCATTCGCGACCGCGTGGCGCGCTACGGCATCGACTGCGACTTCAGGGACGGTTTCGTCGAGACGGCCATCAAGCCCCGGCACGTAACGACGCTGCAGGAATGGGCC
>JAVVFH010000098.1:0-11770 GCA_032250585.1 Lysobacterales bacterium | reverse complement strand
AAGCAGAGGGCTCCCATACCTCGTGCGCACGAGCGGGGCCCTTCTCCAGCGGCAACGTGAAAGTGATGCAGGTACCGGCGCCGGGCGGGCTCTGGGCCGAAATATGACCCTTGTGGGCCCGAATGATTTCCCTGCAGATATGCAATCCGAAGCCAGTGGGCTCATCACTCGCCCCCGGGACCACCCCGGCACCCGGTTGACGATCGAACAGGCTGGCGAGGCGATCTGCCGGGATGCCCGCTCCCGAATCGCTCACGGCAACGGTGATTTCCTGCGGCGTTTCCGGAAAGCGGTTGACCCTGAGACTGATACGCCCGCGGTCAGGTGTATGACGAATTGCGTTATCGAGCAAATTCGACAAAACCTGCTCGATACGGTAACGATCGATCTGCACGTCGGGCAACCCGGGTTGAACCTGAACGGATAGCCTGACACCGGCAGCCTGCGATGCGTGCCGGAAGGTGTTGGCGCTATCGGAGATCACTTCCGTTATGGATGCGGGAGCGGTCGATATCAACAACTGGCCCAGGTCGATGCCGGGGTTGTCCATGAAATTGCTCAGCGTCATTACGAGCCGCTCGCTCTGCGCCTGCAGGCTTTTGATTTTCTGGTCGAGGTGCCGTTCCGCAGCCGGTCCATCCACCCCACCGAGCGCAGCGGCGCAATCGCGCAGTGACCGGACCGGTTGCTGCAGCCGACTGAGAATTTTGCTGTAGAACTGCTCGATTTGTTCGTACTTTTGCTCGAGCTCGCTGTTGCGTTCCGCCATCTCGCGGCGCGACCGTTCCAGCATCCGCTGATTTTTGTCGGCACGCAGCGCGCGCTCGACAGCGCGGCTCAACGCCTGGCCGGTCAATTCCCGCTTGGAAAGGTAGCCGTGCGCGCCATTCTGCAGCGCACTGACGGCTGTCGCCTCATCACCGAACCCGGTCAACATGACGACCGCCGGCAAAGTCGGCAACCGCTCAGCCAACGCGGTCAATAACTCCGTACCGAGCATGTCCGGGAGCAGGTAATCGAGAAGAATGCAGTCCGACATACGTTCCGTGAAGCGCTCGAGTGCCTGCGCGCCCGTGCCGGCTTCATCAAATTCATAATCGGTGGCGGGATCTGCCTCGGCCAGCATCTGCTTGTAAAGCAGACGGTCTCCCGGGTTGTCATCCACGATCAGCAGGTGCAATGTTCGCAGCACGTCGCGTGAATCCGTTCCAAAATCCGCAGACATCGCAGAATATCCCCCTGTCATCGTTGTCGCCGGATCAGTGCGGCTTCCCCGTCGGGCCTTCAGGCAGCAGCGCCGTTCCCAGCCAGAACCGACAAATGTCGCCCATCGCACAGATGAACTCTTCCATGTCCAGGGGCTTTTGGGTGTAACCGTTCGCGTTTAGCCTATAGGCGGCGGACACGTCGTCGGCCGCGGCCGAAGAACTCATGACGATAACCGGAATGCTTTTGAGATGATCACTGGACTTGACTATGGAAAGCACTTCCAGCCCGTTCATGAGCGGCAGGTTGAGGTCCAGCAGAATCAGGTCCGGGCGAATGGCCGGGCCGTCAGAAATTGCGGACGTCAGGTATTTCAGGGCGGCAAAACCGTCTTCCGCCAATTGCAGGCGGTGCCGTACGTTCAGCTCGCCGAGTGCTTCGCGAGTCAGCCGCGCGTCCGCTGGATTGTCTTCAACCAAAAGAATTTCCCATGGCCGCGTCTGCTTCTTCATTGTCTTGTTGCTCTATGGGTTGTGCTGGTGTAGTTGCGCCCACCGCTGGGAGCGACATCCATGTCGCTCCCATAGTTACACTCGGCGCATGAATTGGTAGTCTGCCGGTGCATCGAAAGGCCCTGCTTCCCTGCGCGCCAAATATTCCTGCATCCTTGCCGGGTGCATCCTTGCCCAAACCCTGAAACATTCCAAGGCTTCCCTGGCGCGACACCATAGTCACCCGGACGGGGTCCGGGCGCCACTGTAAGAGTTAACAGTTCAACGAGGAGAGAAGCTACAGCTGATTTGAGAACACCGCATGAAAGCAGTCGCGAGGTGCGATTCGCGCAGCCTCAGGACTCGACCAGACCGCTCTTCATGGCGTAGCGCAGCAATTGGGAATTGTTTTCGACACCCAGGGCTTCCATGATGCGGTACTTGTGGAACGCCACGGTGCGCGGCGTCACGCAGAGGATGCGGGCAGCCTGTTTCATGGTACTGCCCTCGGCCAGCAATTGCAGGATTTCCCGCTGCCGCACCGTCAGTTTAGCGACCATGTCGCGTTTGCCCCCGTGAACCAAAGAACCGATCATACGTTCGGTAACCAGAGGCGTCACAAAAGTCGATCCGCTGGCCACGGCCTTGATCGCCTGCATCAGCTCCTCGGCGGCCGAATTTTTGAGAAGATAGCCCTTGGCGCCATTGCGGAGCACCTCCGCGACAAGGTCAGGATCGTCACTGACGGTGAGAAATATGATTTTCAGGTCGGGCAGGATTTTGAGCAGTTTGCTGCAGGCGTCCACACCGTTCAGAACCGGCATGGCGATGTCGGTCACAACGACATCAGGTTTGTGCTCTTTGACGGCACGGATCAGTTCATGACCGTCGGCTGCGGTGGCGACCACTTCGACGTCCGAGGCCAGCAGCATACGAAATGCTTCCAGCACCAGTGCGTGGTCGTCGGCGAGTATGACGCGAATGGGTCTCACTCTACGCTCTCCTTGCGTGGCCGTATCCCTAGCGAATATCGCTACGGGCGGACTGCCCTATGACGAGCATAACACATGGCAGATGCCGTTGAAATCACAACGGCAAGCACGGCAGGCCACTTTCCTTGTGCCTGGCTCAAATCTAACGCAAATTGGCTGCTTTACAAAACTGTCAAAAGTGACAGTTTTGTAAAGCCCGCAACGCTCTGGCGCATCGGCTGCGAAGCTCAATCAGCATAGGTCCACAAGGACGGCACGCGGCGACCGTGCGCCGGACAATCTCATAAGCGGGATCTTATCGCGTCTTTAATCCGGCAAGCTGGTTGTTCGGACAATAGGGCATGGGCACACCCGCCGCCAGTTCGTCCAGATAGCGCACCGTATGCTCCACGCCATGCTTGGCGTGACACAGTTCGTGATTCATTGCGCAGCGGTCACCGTCCCGGTAATAAGCAAGAACCCGGCCATCGCGCATGGGAATAGTGCAGCCGTTGATCACGTTCAGCGGATGGCTGTCGGCAGCGGCCGACTGCGCATCGATACATATCTCATCGAGATCCGCCCGTTGCAGCGGTATCAAGTGAACCATGCGCCCCATCGGCATGCGCGATTCTGTAACGCCATAGGATTCGCAGTCCTCGTTGATGTCTGGCCAGTGCATGCAACCCGACACGCACATAGCCGCCAGCAACACAAGCAACGGCCACCCGGTCCGCTCGCCACCCTTTGCTGAAGCCGTGAAGGTGGAAAATCGCTTGATTCGTCCTGAAATTCTCATCGTTTCTTCATCCCTGAAGCATGAACCCGCAGAAGCATGAACTCGTGGTTCTGGCTGCGCACATCATGATCGCGCGGGGAATGAGATCAGCGAAACTGTGACAAGTGACAGTAGCGACAGGGAAAATCGGTCATTCAGCCGCGTCGCGGCAAATAAACCGCCCGACACAGGCCAGCGTTCATTGGCCGCATTCCGGCATTACAGAATGTCGGGGCCGGCAGCTACGTCGATTCGCTCGTGGTGACCGTGACGTTCTGACCCGGCGCTGCGCTGAAAGAGCAGCTTGCATGCCGCTGGGGTCGGCTTTGAAGCAAAATACGAAATAACGCCGGGGACTGTAATTACAGTCCCCGGTCGAAGCAAGGACAAGGTCCTTGTTACCAAGAGGTTTGACACATCCTTATGTCTGCCCGGCACCAATCGAATGCAATCGTGTCGGCTCCGGGCCATTTGGGCGGTTTTTACCTCCCGCAATTATGATCCGTCACAAGGCCACGCGCCGATACTGGTATAAATGCCAGTTCCGGATGGAAAGAAGTATGACTTTCTAAGCCACATATCTCACCAAATAGGACCGGAGTTTCTGGGCTTTCAGTCTTGAATCAATGGCGCTGGCTTCCAGGTCGCCGCGCAGCGGGCGTCGCAAAATTCAACCAAGGACAGCCAGGGCAATAGCGGCATATTGCACGAGGTAAGCCACGATGGTAAACGCGTGGAATAACTCGTGGAAACCAAACCACGCAGGGTGCGGGTTCGGCCTTTTGAGCGCGTAGACCACGCCACCGATGGTGTACAAGAGGCCGCCTACGGCCAACAACATGACCGTGAGTGGCCCGAAGGCTTCATACAGTGCCGGCAGGTAGACCACCGCGACCCAGCCGAGCCCGATGTAGGAGGCCGTTACCAGCCAGCGCGGGGCCTCCGTCCAGACAACACGCACGATCAGCCCCAGCAGCGCGGTGCCCCAGACCAGTCCGAGGATCATCCACCGCAGCCGGACCGACGGCAGCGCGGCCGCGAACGGCGTATAGGAGCCGGCGATGAACAGATAAATATTGGCGTGATCGAGTCGCCTCAGGAAGGCATTCACGCGCGGCGAACCGGCACCCAGATGGTAGGCGGCACTGACGCCAAACAGCATCACCGTCGTGAGCACGTAAACGGCAATCGCAATGCGCAGCGGTTCACTCGGCGTGGCCACCAGCAGACCCAGGCCAAGCACCAGCGCAAGCGGCCCCGAGCCAAAATGCAGCCAGCCCCGAAGCCGCGGTTTCAGCGCTGCGGACAGGTGCTCACGGAAATTTTCGCCACCGCCGTCTTGATCCGTCATGTCGAACATCCCTTTGTCGCGCCGCGGCCTGAGCGGTGGCTGAAATGGACGGTCAACAACAGGCCCACGATGAAACCCGGAACCACTTCCAGCAGGTCGTAGGCCAGGGGCTTCAGCCACAGCGCCCAGGCTACGGTGGTTCCGAAACCGCCCAGCATGCCGGCAATCGCGCCGCGCAGGTTGGTTTTCGGATACCAGAGTGCGCACAGCAGCACCGGGCCGAAGGCGGCGCCGAGCCCGGACCAGGCGAACAGCACGAACCAGAAGACCAATGCTGAAGGCGACCACCCACGGCGGCAGGTTTTTGCCGGCGATGAAATAGCCGCTCATCGAGCGGGACTCGCGGCGGCTCCACCAGGCCAGTCCCGCCAGTACCACCAGGTACGCGATGAATACGCCGGCCGTTATGCTCATGAATTCCCTGCCCGTGCTTCACTTGTCGGAAACTATACCGCAGCAACCTGGAGGCGAACGCATGAATGAGCGCACGGCTGCCCGGTGGTAATGACCTTCGGCTGCGTGCCCACGGAAAAAACGGAGTCTCTGGTTTTTGGCGGAGAGAGAGGGATTGTCCGAAACCCTCCCCGGTTTCGGCCCTCCGGGCACATACGGCGACCAAATTCGCTCTCGGCGAATTTGCCGAACCATGACGGGATTGAGCCATCCCTTCATTTCCAGTGCCTGCTACGTCCCCGATACTGGACTCCCCGGATTTTTTCGATTTAACTGGTGCCGATGCTGAGCTTGCTTTCCATGTTGATCCTGCTCACCGGGCCCGTTGCGACTCCGTCGATGGAAACGCTGCCGGATGAAATAATGGCCCGGCTGGAAAAAGGTGAGGTCGTGGTTGAAATGCTGTCCACGGACCAGCCTGGAGAGTCGGCCCGCGCCAGTATCCTGGTGCGTGCCCCGGCGCAGAACATGTGGGAGGTCATTACCTCCTGCGAACTGGCCTTTGTGTTTACCGAAGGCTTGAAAATTTGCGAGATACTCGAGGACAGCGGCGAGTACGCGGTGATCCACCAGGAGGTCAAGAATTTCTGGCTGATGCCGCGGCAGTCGTTTACCCTCGAAGCGCAGCGTGTACCATATCGTTTCATGCAGTTCGAAATGCTGGAAGGCAGCCTGCGCGCGTTAGCAGGCAGCTGGGAATTCTTACCGGTGGAGCAAGGCACCGTCGTCGTGCACGAAGTCAGGGTCCGACCCCCGCTGCTGCTGCCGACCTTCATCGTGCGGCGAACCATGCGCGAGAACATGCCCGACTCGCTGGCCTGTATGCGCGCCCTGGCGGGAGGCTCGGGTTCTGAGGAACTCCGGACAGATGATTTGCAGCGCTGCAAGGGTCCCCGCCCGCCGCCTGCGACGACCAAATACGCTCCCGGCGAATATTTACTTCCGGCATCCTGCCCTCCGCCCTTCGGGCCGTCTATGCTGCGCTTCGACGTTCAAAATTGTTCCCGACAATTTTGTGTCGAACCCTGCTCACCTTCGGCTCGCAAGGGCTCTCATCCAGCCCCGCTCTGGCAGATACAGAAAACCCCACCTCGCGTGGGGTTTTCTGTATCTGGCGGAGAGGGAGGGATTCGAACCCTCGATGGGCTTTTTATACCCATACTCCCTTAGCAGGGGAGCGCCTTCAGCCACTCGGCCACCTCTCCTTGAAACGGATTGTTCAATTTTGTTCTTTTTTCGTGCCGCTGTCGCGAGCTTCGCTTGCTCCTACAGTGACGTCTGTGGTTTGTCTACAGATGCCCGCGCCTGCTTTTTTTGACGCGGCGCAAGGATACTGTTTGCGTTTTACCGGGTAAAGATTTTTTATGAGTCAGTGCCCGACGTTGCGCCTGTCCCGTCCCTTCTTTCCTTCAAAATCCGTTGATAGATTTCTTCCCGGTGGACCTGGATATCCGGGGGAGCTTCGATGCCGATACGAATCTGATTCCCCTTGACGCCCAATACCGTTACGGTGACATTGTCACCAATGACAAGTTTTTCCCCGATCCGTCTTGTCAAAATGAGCATAGCAACCTTCCTTTGGTTCAGGACACATCATGCGTCCGCTATTTTTTAGTCTTATACGCTTATGCCAAAACCGTTGCGAGACGATTTTAATGCAAGGAACAGCCCCTTCAGGCCGACTTTGCCCCATATCCCTTCGTTCCGATCCAGTGCCCTGTCAGCCGTGTTCGCTGACCCAATCCTGGACCGAAGCAAGCGCCCCGTCCAGATTTTCCGGCTGGGACCCGCCGGCTTGCGCAAAATCCGGGCGACCTCCGCCCCTGCCACCGACCTGTTGTGCGACAAAGTTTACCAGATTGCCCGCCTGAATCCGAGCAACAAGATTCTTGCTGACGCCCGCCGCGATCCGCACCTTGCCCTCCTCGGCGCTGCCGATGACGATCACCGAATCACCAAGGCGATCCCTGAGCCGGTCCACGGTGTCCCGCAGGGCTTTGGGATCGACTCCGTCGAGGCGCGCGGACAGCACCTTGATGCCGTCGATCGCGACCGCCCGATCGGCGAGTTCCTCGCCGCTGGCGCTCGCGAGTTTCGACTTCAACTCGTCGAGTTCCCGCTCCAGCGAGCGATTGCGCTCGAGCAGTTGGCCGAGCCGATCTTCCAGTGCTTCCGGCGCGATTTTCAGGGTCCGCGCCAACTGCCTGAGCTGGCCCTCCATGTTCTGGATCCACTCGACAGCAAACTCGCCGGCAACTGCCACGATGCGCCGGATGCCCGCGGCGATGGCCGATTCCTCGAGAATCTTGAACTGACCGATGTCGCCGACGCGCTCGACGTGGGTGCCGCCGCAGAGTTCCACTGAAAAATCCCCGAAGCGCAGTACCCGCACATGATCGCCGTATTTCTCTCCGAACAACGCGGTGGCGCCGGTTTGCAGGGCGTCATCGAAAGCCATCACCTGCACTTCGGACGCCGGATTCATGCGGATTTCGCGATTGACCAGACGCTCGATTTCACGGAGTTCCTCCTCGGTCACTGCGCGTGGATGGGTGAAATCGAAACGCAGGTGATCGCGCGCAACCAGCGACCCCCGTTGCTCGACGTGATCCCCCAACACCTGTTTCAGGGCCGCGTGCATCAGGTGGGTCGCCGAATGGTGCAGCACGATGGCGCGGCGGCGCGCCGCGTCGACGGTTGCTGAAACGACGTCGCCGACGTGCAATGTACCGGTTTTCAGGCACCCGAGATGGCCATGAAACGTTCCAGCCAGCTTTACCGTGTTTTCGACCTCGAAGCGCGCGTCGCTCGCTTCGATGCGGCCGGTATCGCCCACCTGGCCGCCCGACTCCGCGTAAAACGGTGTTTTGTCGAGCAGCAGCACAGCCTGCTCGCCCGCCGCGAGTTCGTCCACAGGTCGCCCGTCGACCAGGATTACCGAGATTCGGGCACCGCCCGTTTCCAGGCGTTCGTAGCCAAGAAAATCCGTCGGTTCCAGCGACTCGATGACGTCGGTGGATATCTGTGCCTGCTGGCTGAACTTGCCCGCAGCCCGGCCCCGGGCCTGCTGCTTTTTCAGTGCCTCGCTGAAGCCGTCGAGATCCACAGCCAGCTCGTTCTCACGCGCAATGTCCTGCGTCAGGTCGAGCGGAAAACCGTAAGTGTCGTACAGCAGGAATGCGGTTTCCCCGTCGATCTGCCCGCTGCCGTCCGCTCGCGCCCGGTCCATGACGTCACGCAGAATCCCCATGCCGGTATCCAGCGTCCGTGCGAAGCGCTGCTCTTCTTCCAGCAGTGTGGATCGAACGATTTCCTCTTTCTGCCGCAGTTCGGGATAGGCCTCGGCCATCTGCTCCGTCAGCGGAGCCACCATGAGGTGAAAAAACGGTTCCTTGCGGCCCAGTTTGTAGCCATGGCGAACCGCGCGACGGATGATGCGCCGCAGCACGTAACCACGCCCGTCGCGGGCCGGAACCACGCCATCGGAGATCAGGAAAGCGCAGGCCCGGATGTGGTCGGCGATGACGTTCAGTGAAGCGTTCTGTAAGTCGTTGCAACCCGTCAGTTCGGCCGCAGCCACAATCAGCGCGCGGAACAGGTCGATGCCGTAATTGCTGTGCTCGCCCTGCAGCACCGCGGCGATGCGCTCCAGGCCCATGCCTGTGTCCACGCAGGGCTTGGGCAGCGGCTTCATCGTGCCATCGGCAGCGCGGTCGTACTGCATGAAGACCAGGTTCCAGATCTCGATGTAACGGTCGCCGGCCTCATCAGGCGAACCCGGCGGGCCGCCGGGGACCTCGGGGCCGTGGTCGTAAAAGACCTCGGTGCAGGGGCCACACGGGCCGGTATCGCCCATCGCCCAGAAGTTGTCGCTCTCGAATTTCACACCGCCCGGCTTGTCACCGATGCGGATTACGCGCGCTGCCGGTACCCCAATCGCACCGGTCCAGAGATCGTAGGCCGCGTCGTCGGTCTCATAGACGGTCACCCACAGACGTTCGGGGTCCAACCCGTAAACAACGGTGAGCAGTTCCCAGGCATAGCGGATCGCTTCTTCCTTGAAGTAATCGCCAAAGCTGAAATTACCCAACATTTCGAAAAAGGTGTGATGGCGCGCGGTATAGCCCACCTGGTCGAGGTCGTTGTGCTTGCCGCCGGCGCGCACGCAGCGCTGCGAACTCGCTGCCCGCTTGTAGGGCCGTTTCTCGGCGCCGAGGAACACGTCCTTGAACTGGACCATCCCGGCATTGGTAAACAGCAGCGTCGGATCGTTGGCCGGCACCAGGGAACTGGAGGCGACGACCTGATGATCTTTGGACGCAAAATAGTCCAGGAAATCCTGCCGGATCTCCGTGGTGGACTTGGCTGGCGTGGAATGGTTTTCCGTCACGCGCTAGGGCTCCGTATCCTGAAAATGCAATGCTTACAACCTGTGAGCGGAGTGTACCGAAAGCAAGCTTGAATGAGTATCGACGCGGGGCATGGAAGTTCAAAGCCGGTTGATCGCTTCCATCGCCTGCTCGTGGGTAAAACCGCGGCTTACCAGGCGGCGGTAATATTTCTTACGGTCATCGTAATCGAGCGCGCCGGCATGCTGACGCTGCAGCCAGGCCGCAGCCAACTCCGCCCACTGTCCGTCGTCGGCCGTCAGTGCTGCGGCGATGTCGCCATCGCCGACACCCTTGGCCCGCAGCGCGGCTTTGATCTTCAGCGGACCCTGGCTGCGCTGCAGGCGGGAGCGGACGAACGATTCGGCGAAGCGCCGATCGGAGAGCAGGTTTTCGTCGACCAGGCTTTCGACCAGGGAGCCGATGTCGCCGGCTTGCGGCCACTTCTGCTCCAGGCGCCGGACCAATTCGGCAATGCTGTATTCACGCCGACCCAGCAGACGATAGGCAAAGGCCCTCATGTCGTTCAATGAGGGTGCTTGCGGATCTCCGGTGGACAACGGACGGTTCGCGAAGCGCCTTTACCTGGCGACGGGTTCTTCGCTGGCCACCTCGCCCTTCGCCTGTTTTTCCTTGGCGACGGGTTCCGGCATCATGATCGCCCGCACCTTTCCGTAGAGTTCCTCGGTGATTTCCGGATTGTCTTTCAGGAACTGGCGGACGTTTTCCTTGCCCTGACCGATGCGATCGCCGTTGTAGCTGTACCAGGCGCCGGCCTTGTCGACCAGGTTGTGAAGGACACCCAGTTCGATGAGTTCCCCTTCGCGGGAGATGCCCTGGCCGTAGAGAATCTCGAACTCGGCCTGTTTGAACGGCGGCGCCATCTTGTTCTTGACCACCTTGACTCGGGTCTGGTTGCCGACCACCTCGTCGCCCTTCTTCAGAGCGCCGATGCGGCGAATGTCGAGCCGGATCGAAGCGTAGAACTTCAGGGCATTGCCACCGGTGGTGGTTTCCGGGCTGCCGAACATCACGCCGATTTTCATGCGGATCTGGTTGATGAAGATGACCATGCAGTTGGAGCGCTTGATGTTGCCGGTCAGCTTGCGCAGCGCCTGTGACATCAGGCGGGCCTGCAGCCCGACGTGGGAGTCGCCCATGTCGCCCTCGATCTCCGCCTTGGGCGTCAGCGCCGCGACCGAATCGACGACAACCATGTCCACCGCGCCGGAGCGCACCAGCATGTCCGTGATTTCCAGCCCCTGCTCACCGGTGTCGGGCTGGGACACCAGCAGGTCTTCCACGTTGACGCCCAGTTTCTCGGCATAGCCCGGGTCCAGCGCGTGCTCAGCATCGACGAAAGCCGCAGTGCCGCCAGCTTTCTGACATTCGGCGATGGCGTGCAGTGTGAGCGTGGTCTTGCCGCTGGATTCGGGGCCGTAAATCTCGACCACCCGGCCGCGCGGCAAGCCACCTATGCCAAGTGCTGAATCCAGGATCAGCGAACCCGTGGAGTAGGTCTTGATGTCGTCGGCTGCGGTGCCATCGCCCATGCGCATGATGGCGCCTTTGCCGAACTGGCGTTCGATCTGGGTAAGGGCTGCTGCCAAAGCCTGTTTTCTGTTGTCGTCCATTGTCCTCTCCGATTCGCCGGCGATTTTCACGCCCGCTGTTGTTCGCATAATTCGCGGTTTTCCGAATGGTTTTCGCCGTCTGCAATTGCTGGATTGCGGCGGATTGCGGGCATTATGACACAGCCCGCCGCAAGGCTTCAGCCCTGGTCCGGCTATGCGCGGATTTCCTACGCTAAGCCGGAATGGCTTCCTGCGCGCCCCGCTTGCCAGTGCCCGATCGAGCGATATTCGACACCGCTTTGCGTGCTGACGGACTCGATCAGATCGAAGCCGCTCAGTTGCCATTCGATGGCCACGGGATGCAGTATCGGGCGCGGCTTTCTCAAACCGCGATAAAGCGTGAGATGAAATTTCCACTCCTTTTGGTCGAAACAGATTTCCGCACCGTCCAGGGCCGCGGCCAAAAGCGCTCTGAAGGCGACCAACTCGCGCGGAACCTCCGAGGCACCCAGCCAGCAGACCCCGGCGCGCCGAAATACGCCCAGGGTGTCCAGCCTG
>JAVVFH010000097.1:0-11874 GCA_032250585.1 Lysobacterales bacterium | reverse complement strand
ATCATCACCACTCCCGAACCGAAAGTGGGATCGACCTTGGGGTCCGCGATGATATCCACCTCCTTTTCGTAGATCGGGGTGAGAAGCTTCCTACCCACGAGGTGGTTGCGCTCCTTGTCCTCGGGGTGGACCGCCACCACTTGCAGAGCGCCATGGGCGGCATTGGCCAGCAAAGTATTGCCCAGCTTGGCTGCTGCGCCCGCCGAGGCACCATAAACCGCGATCGACCGTGGGGCAAACAAATAATCGAGGCTCATGAAAAGCGGCCCTAGTACCGTGACCCATATATTTCGATACAACCAGAGCCCCCCGGATGTGCCAGGACAAGGCGCACCGCGCAGGCAATGGCCCGGTCCTTGTCAAGCGGTGCAACGCCGTCCTGGTACATCCCGGGGGCTCCCTTCGGGCGAGCCGCTGACCGGCCATCTGCGGCGTTGCGCTTGCTTGAAAGGGGGCCCGCCCTTCCTGCGCAAGCGCGCCTTACATCTGACCGGTCAGCGACTCGCTGGTCGTGTCGAAATATATGGGTCACGGTACTAAAGTTTCATCGACATGAAATACTTCAGCACTTCGTTGGCGCCGCTGATGATCGGCAGCACCATGGCGTCGCGGACATATTTCTCCGCCGGGTAGTCTTTCATGTAACCGGCGCCGCCCAGCACCTGCATCGCGTTCACGGTAACCCGCCGCGCCATCTCGGCCGGGTAAACCTTGGCCATGTTGGGCGGCAATTTACCCTCTGAAGGGTTGTTTTCACTTTGCCAGGCGATCCTGCGCACCATGAGTCTGGCCATTTCCAGGTCGGCTTTCATGTCGACCAGCATGTTGCCTATGGCCTGGTACTTGCCGATGGGCTGCCCCCAGATTTCCCGCTCTTTGGCGTAGGCCAGGGCCATTTCATAGGCCGCCCTGGCCACGCCCACGGCCATGGTCCCGGTGCCGACGCCGTTGGTGTCGTAGATGGCATTGATGGTCTCGAAACCGGCGCCTTCCTGGCCCAACATGTTCTCCCCGGGTAGCCGCATGTCGTCGAACAGCAGCTCGCCGTTCATCGAAGCCCGGTGCCCCATCTTGTTTTCGATCGTGCCGATGGAGAAGCCGGGCGTGCCGGCATCAAAAAAGAACACCGAACAGGACTCGGAATTGGGCTTGCTGGTATCGGATCTGGCCAACAGACCATACAACTGCGAGACGCTGGCATTGCTGGAAAAAACCTTGCGGCCATTGATGACATAGTGGTCGCCATCCTTGCGCGCCGTGGTCCTGGTTCCCAGTTTGGGATCCGGCAACGGGCAGAAAACTTCGCTGCCGCCCGAGGGTTCGGTGGCGCCAAAACAAATCAGGTGGGTGCCGGTGGTATCTTCAGCGATGGGTTGCAACCATCGTTCGCACTGCTGCGGCGTGCCGTTCTTGGCGATCATTTCCGAAATCGACATGACGACATGAAAGGCGTTGGCGATGCCGATGTCGCCGGCTGCCAGCTCTTCCAAGAGGATCGCGTATTCCATCGGCGTTGCGCCCACCCCACCGTATTGTTCCGGAATCAGCAGGGAGTGAAACCCCAGCTCGAATCCTTTGCGGATCACATCGCGGGGGAAGGCCGCCCGCGGGTCGGCAATATCGTCCACCTGCGCCGCGACCGGTTTGATCTCCTTCTCGGCAAATCTGCGGGCAACTTCCTGCAGTTGCTTTTGCTCGTCGGATAACTCAAAACCGATCATGGCGGCGTCATCAGTCGATCAGGCCGGCTTCTTTCAGGCGCGCGTCGACCGCATCCCGGACATAGTCGCTCAGCAGTTCAAAAGGCGGCCGCACGGGACCACCGGGCAAGCCCAGTTTTTCCGCCCAGTATTTGAGCCCGGTCAGGGGGAATACGCCCTTGCCCATCAGGCTGGCGACCTGGGTCTCATGGAACAGGATGCGCAAAGGCGATAATTCAACGTAAAGCTTCATTGCTTCCTCGGTCTTGCCCTGCTTGAGCAGGCGCGTGTACTGCACCAGCCGGGGCTTTTCCGGGGTCTGGAACAGCGCCGGGGCGAAATTGCAGAACTGGAAAGCCGTGTCCGGCATGTACCTGATCTGTTCCGGCCAGTAATCTTCGAAAGGATCGCCGATGACGATTTTATCGCCGGCCAGTTTGTAAGCCCGCAAGGTCTGATCAATGCTGCCCATGCCCTGCTTGATGCCGCAGATGTTGGGGATTTTTTCCGCCAGTTCATTGATGAATTCAGGGGACAAAAGGTAGCCGGTGGGCTTGGTGTTATACAGGCAAATGCCGATATCCACCCGGTCCGCCAGGTACTTGTAGTAACGATAGACGCCGTCGTTGGATGAGGCATTGGCGTAGGGGGTGCAATGCATCAGCAGGTCGACGCCGACGTCCTGGGCATTCTGCGCCAGTTCGACCGCCGATATGATACTGGGGTGGCTGGTATTGGCGATCAGCGGCACGCGGTTGCTGACGATTTCCGCCGCTACTTTATGGATTTTCTTGCGTTCCTCGACGGTAAAGGTCAGCCACTCGCCGCAGGCGCCATCGCAGATAATGGAATCGACGCCCATTTCGATCTGCCGGTTGATCCAGGGCTCTATACCATCATAATCAATACTGTAATCGTCTTTCAGCGGCTGGATGATGCCGCCGCCGATACCGGGCAGGTGTTTTCTGGCCCATTGTTTGGCTTCATGTTTCTTGTATTTCATTCGGTCGTTCTCCGGATACCTTGGCTGATAGCCCAAAGTATCACCGGAGCATAAGCAAACCAAGCCTATATTTCCCGGCTGTTGCGAGCAAATAACCTGTCCGGAGTTGTAGCACGCGAGTTGTCCGGTTTTGATGGAGCCTCCAAAGGAGGTGCGCCATGCGACGGACCGAGCTGCTACAGGAGATTCGGACGATGAGATTTGAAGAAGCTTATGAAGGCTGGCAGCAACGCCGTCTGAGCCAGGAAAAAGCGGCTTGCATGAACGCACCTTTCGCCGCTATATCGGCCATTACCAGGAGGAGGGGCTGGCCGGACTGGCCGACAAGCACTTGAGCCAGGTATCGCACCGGCCAAGGGCAAGCATCGGCGCAAACGCGAACCGGTGCCGTTGTCGGGCATGATGCTGCACGAGATCTGGCAGGCCGACAGCCGCGAGGCGGCCGACAAAGCGTTCGATCGATTCATTGCGACCTACGGGAACAAGTATCCCAAGGCCGTCGCCGGCCTCGTCAAGGACCGGAACGAACCGCTCGCGTTCTACGACTTCCCGGCGGCTCATTGGCAGCATATCCGCACCACGAATCCGATCGAGTCGACCTTTGCGACAGCCCGCTGACAGACGAAAATGACCCGGAACGGTGTCAGCGCGAAAAACGGGCTACATCCATAAGACGTAACCCGTTGATTTAAATGGCGAGCCCGACAGGATTCGAACCTGTGACCCCTGCCTTCGGAGCACGCCTATTCGATTGTAAGGTACTGATATAATTCACACTAGCCCCTGTGATTCACGATTAAGACCTATTCCATGTTTTCGTTTCGACTTATCACCTCTACAACCTGAGCCAACTGCCGGCTATCAATCTTCGCCCCATGTAACCCACCTTCTTTAACTCGGAGATCTTCGATCCCAATTGCTTTCGTTAATGTGTCTAACGAAGGGCCTCTGTGGCTACATGGGAGATCCATTGCCTGTGCCCAGGGAATAGCCGCTTTCTGACTACAAAATACGCCTTGAATTTCCGGCATTGCCAATCCGTGTCGTAAAACATGATCACGCAGGATCGGCCAGTCAAAACTGGCGTTGTGAATAACGATGAGCTGGTCCTTCAGGTACTCGGCAATCTGCTGCCACTGGAAATCGAACGATTCAAATGCGGCAGCCTGTACGTTGGTGATGCCGTGTATCGACTGCGCTTCTTCTGAAATGTGTTTTTGTGGTCTTGTCTTGAACTCGACGGATTCCGCAATTTGTCGGTTTCTCACCACCGTGATGCCAAGTGTCACGATATCCGGCAATCCGTTTTCGCCAGGCAATCCGGTGGTTTCGGTATCGAGGACGATGTAATCGTTCGGGAGTTGGGTGAATATCCACAGGAGCTCTTTATACATCGCCATCACCTCCTGCCACTGCCGTCCAGCGATTCAACATTCACGACTGACCCCTGTTCATAGTGGTATCGCAGATATCGCCAGTGGATGGCATCCGAGAGCGCCCTGGGACGCATCACCCCATAGCACTCCCCTTTCGCCCTCACGCTTTGGTAGTGAATGCCGAAGCTATTCGCAGCCCGGAGCGAGTAGCCGAGCTTCTGTGCTTCACAGTAATCATCGGGATCGTAGATAGCGGTTCCGACCAGGTGCCGCACATCGTGAAGGGTTGTCGGCCCCAGCTGCGCGCGGATAACGCGCATCTCCTGGGTGGTCTTGTCGATTCTGGATTCACGTAGGAATCGTGCCCGATGAAAGGAGGATTCGGCGATAGCGACCGCCTCCTCCGCGGCGCAATAATAGATGCCAAAATCCCGATTGAAGCGGCCACCTCGTCCATCCACCGGCGGGTGAGTGAAGGCCGCCATGATCCAGGACGCACCATCGCCATAGACCCGGTCTTCCGGTGGCACCAGGCGAATATCACCGACTTCATCCCGTAACCTGGGGTTGGTCAAGGACTCCACCGCATAGAGCACGTCCCAATCCTGCGCACTGGAGACGCGCTCGAACAGGTGGATCTGCGGGTAACGCGACAGTATGACTCGATAAACCGGTTCATTTGCCTCGCTACCCGGCAGCGTATCGATATCGATCACCAGCCACCCCGCTCCGCATCGAGGAAATTCCTGACCACGGCCAGATCGACCACCTGTCCAGCCAGCAACCGGTCCAGCGGCGCCGTGCCATTGAACAACGGGTTGTCGTTGGGGGTAGCCAGCCACTGATCGGCAAGCGCCTGATCGGGCAACAGGATTTGCAGGGATTTGTAGATCCCCAGGATATAGCTGGCCCGTTCCAGCAGGTCCCTGGTTAACTTGGCCTTTTCGGGCTGGCTCTTCCAGTTATAGAGCGTCTTCTCGTTGCTGAGCCCCAACAGGGTCATCTGCTGGGCGCCGGTCAGGCGCCACCGGCTGAAAATAGCGAAAATCGCCGGCAGCAATGAACTG
The DNA here is from genome assembly GCA_032250585.1 of Lysobacterales bacterium. Classification (GTDB taxonomy): domain Bacteria; phylum Pseudomonadota; class Gammaproteobacteria; order Xanthomonadales; family SZUA-36; genus JAVVFH01. The sequence goes on along the minus strand of JAVVFH010000097.1, from coordinate 6,728 downwards.
GTTACACTGGAACCACGTTGCAGCAGTTGCTCGGCTTGAGCGATCATGTTTACCTCCAATACTGTATTGTTACAGCGCTTAAATGCAGCCTAGCAAACTGTAATGGTACAGTCAACTGTATCAGAGATACTTTTTGAAGGTACTGGCCGTGATGGTCACAGCAAAGGCGAAGGCCAGAGCGAACGGCAAGATGATCCAGGACGGATGCAAGCTGAACGGCAGCGCCAGGTACAGCACCCAGGCCATGATGATCAGCGGTATGGCGGCTTTCTTGGCGTAGTGGTAGACGAAAGAGCTTTCCCTGCCGCCGCCCCAACGCCGCAGGTCCCGTCGCACCAGGCCATCAACCAGTGCCACCAGGGTGAACAGTCCAAATACCGGCGTCGCCAGCGTCAGGATGGCGAGACGTACCGCAAAAACCTGCGTGATTTGCATACCCGCCAGGACATAGTCAGCAACCGGCCGATAAAACCGGTCCACTCAAAGGCGATATGGTAAAACCGGTCCGACAAATCACTGGCGAATTGCATGGGATGCGGCGTCAACCAGCTGCGGTGAAAGTCTGCGCCGAGGAACTGCAACTCGTTCACCAGCATCTGTCGGCTGTGAGCGGATAAGTAGAACAAACTACATGTTGCCAGATTCGACGAAGGGCAGCCCTGGGGTTCCGCCCGGAGCGATGAGTGCCGGATCGACTCAATCGCTCAATCCTGGTCGGTGCTGTCAGGTGCGGGAGACCCGGATCGCGCGCGCGACGCGCTCGCCGCGTCAGAGCACGATCTCGTGCTTGCAGACGAGCGGCTCATTCGCCTCCTCTGGCCACCGTTTCAACATACCCTCCGGGATCCCGGCTACATCAAGGCCTGCCCGCCCGGAGTCCGGGAAAACGGCGGGCAATACACCCACGCGGTGGCGTGGAGTGGCCACGCGCTGGCGGCTCTGGGTGACGGTGACGGGGCATGGCGCGTATTCGATCTGCTGACTCCGATCCGGCACTGCGGGTCCCGCACCGACCTGGAACGCTATCGCGCAGAGCCTTACGTGCTCGCCGCCGACATCGCGAGCGTTGCGCCGCACGTCGGCCGCGCCGGTTGGACGTGGTACACGGGCGCCGCTGCCTGGACCTGGCGCCTCGGTGTGGAGGGCATTCTCGGATTGCGCCTCCAGAATGGCGCTTTGCGCATCGAGCCGTGCCTGCCGAAGGCATGGGGCGCCGCGCAGGTCGAAATTGCCGGGCCACGCGGCAATCTGGCGATCGCCATCGAGGACCCCGAACACCTGGGCTGGGGCCTTGCGGAAATCACCGTCGACGGTACCCTGGTCGAAGCCGCGCAGGTTGGGTTTCCGCAGGACGGTTCGACCCGAAACGTGCGCGTGCGCCTGAGACAAGGGAGCGCTTCCCGTGAATCAGCATCGTGACTTTTCCCACTGAGTCTTAACACGCTTCCTGCGAGTTTCAAGAAAAGGGGTCGGATACAATTTACGTAAACTGTATCCGACCCCCTTTTTGGAGGCATACTATGGCGTGAAACCGCGGCTCGCGGTGGCAGCTGCCAAGGAGCCCGAATGAAGCGCATCGGTTCACCCGGAGCCAGACCAGTCCTGTACGACCTTTTTGGCCATTTCGGCGCAGGGCGGCGGCCATGATCGCATCCGGTTCACCATCACTTTCGGCGGTTGCAGGATCACCGCAGCCGGTTCGCCGGCTGCTGATCAATCCCCGTTCGCCGGACAGTTTCTGGAGTTTTCGCTGGGCCATGGACCGCATCATGGTGCACCAGCGTGCGCCGAATCCGCCGCTGGGGTTGGCGACGCTGGCCGCGTTGAGTCCGGCGCACTGGACAGTGCAGATCGTCGATGAGGCCATCGAGACCCTGCCCGACCGGCCCGATGCCGACATCGTCGGCATTTGCGGCATGGGGGTGCAGCACCAGCGGCAGCTCGAGTTGCTGGCCCAGTATCGCCAACAGGGCTACTTCACGGTCGCGGGCGGCAGTTTTGCCTCGCTGTGCCCGGAACGATTGGCAGCGCATGCGGACTGCGTCATCGCCGGCGAAGCCGAATGCATCTGGCCGCAATTTTGCGCCGATTTCGAGGCCGGACATGCCGGTTCCCTGTATGTCGAGCAAGGCGCCGTCGACCTTTCCAGCGTCCCCACGCCCCGCTTCGACCTGCTCGACATGCAGCGCTACGGCACCGCGAGTCTGCAGTTCTCGCGCGGCTGCCCCTACCAGTGCGATTTCTGCGACATCATCGTGATGTTCGGCCGCAAGCCGCACACCAAGACACCGCAGCAGATCGGCCGCGAACTGGATGCGCTCAGAGCGCAGGGCGCCACCAGCGCGTTTTTTGTCGATGACAACCTCATCGGCAACAAGAAATTGGCCAAGCAGTTGTTGCGTTACCTGGTCGACTACCAGCGGCGCCATGGCTACCCGTTCGAATTCGGCACCGAGGCGTCGCTCAATCTGGCCGAGGACAGCGAACTGCTGGGATTGTTTCGCGAAGCCGGTTTTGCCTGGGTGTTCCTGGGCATCGAGACGCCGGATGTCGAAAGCCTGAAGGCGGTGGGCAAGGTGCAGAACACCCGAACCGATCTGCTCCAGGTCGTACGCACCATTTACGCCCACGGCATCGATGTGTTTTCCGGATTCATCGTCGGCTTCGACAAGGATACGGTCGAGGCTTTCGACCAGCAGTACCGCTTCATCGTCGATGCGGGCATCCAGGTGGCGATGGTGGGACTGTTGACCGCCATGCCGCGCACGCCGCTCTACGAGCGCCTCGCGCTTGAGAACCGCCTGCATCTGGACATGATGCCCGGCGACAACACCCGCGCCCAAACCAACGTGATCCCGGCCGGCATGAGTTATGAAGCCATGGTCAGCGGCTACAAGGCACTCTACCGGCGTCTGTTTTCGGACCGGGGCATCGCCCGGCGCATCATCAACAAGACGCGCTATCTGCGCCGTCCGGTCTCCCATGGCCCACGGCAACCGGCTGCGGCACAGTTGCGAATGTTGTGGCGGACGCTGGTGCACGGCATCGTTCCCGGTGGCCCCGGCCGCTGGGGGCGATTCCTGACCACATTGTGGTGCCCACCGCGCGCCTGGCCGTTGGTGCTGACCGATTGGGTGCGCGGCCTGAGCATGCGCGAATATGCAGAACGTCACTTTGCCGCCGCTCCGCCACGAGCCTGGCGCACCGCCAGCGCGGCCGTCGCGCGCCTGCGGGCCCGCTTCGTCGGCGCCTTCGAGCGAGGCGATATCAGCGTCGTACTGCGGCGGGTGGATGAAGCGCCCAACCTGTTGGTAACTCTGAAGGGGCGCATCGACGACCGCTTCTTCCGCCTCGCCGGGCGCCGGTTCGGCCGCATGCTGCGCCAACCCGCGGTGTCCCTGACTCTGCGGATCGAGGAGGTCGGCGAACATCAACGTGCGTTCGTGGCGGCGATGCTGGATCGCCTCGGTGGCTACAGCGAGCAGGTTCAGGTGTATCTCGATGAAAACCTGCGCAGCCAGATCCCCGTCGATACCTCGCGCATTCGCCTGATTGCGGGTTCCGGACCTTGCTGATCGGCGCGGACCGCGCCGGGTTGATTTTCGGCATGCCGCCATCGAACGGGCAGCTTCCGGACCTGCAAACGTCGAGTTCCGACGGTTACCCGCAAAAACGGAGTTCCAGGATGAAATTTCGAGTCGCGCTTTTCGTGCTCATTCAGAGCTTTCTGGCGACATCGCTGTTTGCTGCAAACTGGGATTCGCCCATCGATGCCAAGTACCGGCAACGGAGCGCCACACTCTATGCCCAATACCTCCAGGCCCAGCAGTTGATCGATGGGGCAGGCGGCCGATCCGATCGGCTCGATAATGCCGAGACGCTCCTGGACGGCATCCTGCAGGCCGATCCCGACTTTGCGCCCGCGCATTTCGAGCAGGCGCGCCAGATCATCAAGTCCGGCTACCTGGGTGACTCCAGGTTCAGGGAAGGCACTCTGGACCTGGCGGAACAAACGATCAGAAATGCGCTCTCCATCGAACCGGAATACGCCGATGCCTATTCGCTGTTGGGGCATGTCTATACTCTGGATGGACGGCTTTCGGCGGCGCAAGACGCCCTGACCCGGGCCGAAGCGATCGGCAGCGGTTCCCCGTGGCTGGATATGAACTGGGCCGATCTCCTGGTCAAACAGGGACGCAAGGACGAGGCACATTCGCGCTACCTGAACGTGCTCGCCAAGGGGACGGCGGACCAGGGGATACGGAGCACGGCACTCAGGGAGGCGACCCGCTACTACGAAGCCCGGCGGGACTACGCCGAAGCCAATCGATGGTACCTGAAAGGCCTGGAGTTGGAGCCCGATTCCGCTCGCAGGCGGGCCAATTACGCCGCATTTCAGCTCTATTCCCTCGGCGACGAAAACGCCGCCGCGGTCAATGCCGAGAAAGCGCTGGCCGGCCTGGACAACCAGGCGGTCCGCAAAATACTCGCCAACGCGCTTTACACCCAGTGGGCGAGGGGACTGGATGCGGGCCGTTCGCCGGCGGAACTCGAAGCCCTGGCGCAGCGCGCTGCAGCCAACTTCTCCGATACCCGATCAGCCGCTGAAGCGCTGGCCCGGTATGAGCAAACACGCTTCGCCGGCGCGCGTGTGTTCGAGCGCTACGGGATCGACCCGGGTCACGCATTGCGCACGACGCCCCTGGCCGGCCTATACGACGTGCAGGGGCGCGAGGCACAGGCGCAGGCGGCCAAGGACCCGGTGAAAATCTGGAATGCCGCTCTCGAGCAACAAAGCGAGACGCCGCGTTTCCACATGATGCGGGAGGCTTTGTCCCTCTGGGCCGATACCGATCCGTTCCAGGCCATCGAGTATGTCGACAGGCTGCCGCCGGGCCAGGAACGCAACGCGTTCCACGCCATGGCTCTGACCAATGCGGCGGCGATCCGTCCGCTGGAAATGCTGGAGCGTCTGGACTCGTTTCCCAACACGCGGGACCAGCGAGCCATTCTCGGTCAGGCGATGCGGGCCCTGGGCGAGACCGAAGGGGCAGGCGCGGTAAAACGGGCCGAGGACTTCTATTCGATCGACCGGAAGAAGATGGCCCTGGAGTCGGCCTATCGCGGCTGGGCCGAGATGGATGTTCTCGCGGCGGCGAATCACTTTGCCCGGGAACAGGATCTGGGTGAATACCCTGCCGTGGCCGTTGCGATACTCGAGGTTTATCTGCGCAAGGACGAGCCGGGCGCCCTGCGGTGGGCGGAGCAGCTCGATGGCCTCGGCGGCCATGTGCTGTGGTCGCGCGCGCTGCAGCCAATGGCGGCAGACCGACCCGCAGAGGCTCTGGCGATCCTGGCCGAGGTGCCGGCGAACCCGGACACCGAGCGTGGGGTCAGGTCCGTACTGGAAACCATCGCCGATGCGCGTCCCGAGATGGCCATCGCGTTCGTCGAGCAGCTGCCGGTGGAGTCCCTGCGGGCCAATGTCGCGCAACGTGCCGTCATGCAGTTGGCTGAATCGGACCCGCTATCCGCATTTGAATGGACCACGACCCAGCCACCCGCAATCCAGGCGTTTGTCTATCCGGGACTGGTCACCAAGCTGGCCCAGGCGGACCTGCAGTTCGTGCTCGGAATCCCACTGGAAAGCCTGCCCCACGAGGCTCAGGAGAACTGGGTTTCCAATGTGTTCAACGAGTACTCGAAACAGGATCCCACCGGCGCTGAGGCCTGGCTTCGGCAATTTGCCGATCACCCGATGTACGCCACCTGGCAGACACAAGTCGCGTACCGCCTGGCGCGGCAGAATCCACACGCGGCGCTCGAATCGCTTTCCCGGCTCGAGCCTTCGCCGCGGACCCTGTCGGCCGTTGACGCCGTGGTCCGCACCTGGGCACAAAAGGATCCTCTTGCCGCTGCGGAATGGGTGTTGACGCAGTACCCCGACGGTGATAACACCCACGCCATCCAGTCGCTTATGAACTCATGGTCCAGTGCGGACTACACGGGAGCGAAGCGTTGGGCGCTCGGTTTGGCCGACGTCCGGAAGCGCGATACGGCAATCAGCCAACTTTACCAAGCCCAGTCGATGAACGACCCAAGATCGACAGAGGCGGAAGACCTGCTTCGGCTGATCTCCGATGAACAGGCCGCATTCAAAGCGCTACGGGCGGGCATCATGAACCTTTCGATGCGGGATCACGCGGCCGCCTTGGCATACGTCCGAACACTGAATTTGACGGAGGATGAACTGCGACAGATTCTGGATGGACTGCAACGCTGAGTACGTGGGGTGGCAAGATCGATCATCGTCGACCTGGTTTGGCCCAAAAATCATGTCCAAGATCGTGTTTGGCGAGTGGCCAAAAGTGGCAATGTTCGCAGTCGGCGCGATGTAGTCAGTCGCTGATTTCGGGTTTGATTTCTCTTTCGGCAATAGACCGGACCGAGCGCTTTTTTCAATCACTACACAACTGGTTTTAAAAGCAAAATGGCGGAGAGGGAGGGATTGTCCGAACACATCCTGTGTTCGGCCCTGCGGGCGCACTTCGTGCGACCAAATTCGTTCCCGACGAATTTGTCGAACCCTCGGTGCGGCTCAACACCGCACACTCACTTTCCAGGCGAGCCCGTTCGACCACTCCGGCACCTCTCCGTAACCTGGACTTGCTCCATTCTGCCGACCCTGCAGCCGCTGCGTGGCGTTCGGTCGGGATTACTCCGGGCAT
>JAVVFH010000096.1:0-11876 GCA_032250585.1 Lysobacterales bacterium | reverse complement strand
CCGAGGCCGAGGCCCGAGAGTTCCGGGCCGGGCAGCTGGCCACCAAACGCGACGCGTACGAGGCCGCGATACAGTCGTTCGTGACGCAGAACTGGCTGCGCCCGCCGACCGCCCAACCGGGCTTGCGCTGCACGCTGCGGATCGTGCAGATTCCGGGTGGCGAGGTCATCTCGGCTGCCATCGCAGGGCGCTGCAATGGTGACGAGGCCACCAGGCGCTCCATCCTGGCAGCCGTGGAACGCGGCGGCGCTTTGCCGTATCGTGGTTTCGAGGACGTGTTCCAGCGTGAAATCGAATTTATTTTTATCTATGACGGTGACTGACAACGTGAGAAAACGACTGCTTATCATATTGACCTTCCTGGCCGCCCAGTTGGGCGTGACGCAGGCCCTGGCCCAATTGGAAATCGAGATCATCAGCGGCAACCCCAGCGCGCTGCCGATCGCGATCGTGCCTTTCCAGTGGCAGGAGGCGGGCCCGCCGCCGATTACCGCTGTCGACGAGATCATTGCGGGCGACCTGTATCGCTCGGGCCTGTTCGACCCGATGGACGTCGCCGACATGGTCGATCGCCCGACCGAGGCCGAAGCCATCCGGTTCGGCACCTGGCGGCTGTTGAAAGTCGATTACATCGTCATCGGCAAGGTGCGCAAGCCGGCCAGCGGCATCGGCCACGAACTGATTTACCAGTTGTTCGACGTGCACTCGCAGGAACTGTTGCTGTCACGCATCACCACGGTCGGGGAGGGCGACTTGCGTTTCGGTGCGCACCGAGTCGCCGATGCGGTCTACGAGGCGCTGACCGGAGTGCCCGGGGCCTTTTCGACCCGCATTGCCTACGTCACCGCGACCGGTGTGGGCGCCGACCTGCGCTACGAGCTGGTGGTGGCCGACGCCGACGGCTTTGGCCCGCAATCCATCGTCGGTTCACCTGAACCGCTGTTGTCGCCGGCCTGGTCACCGGACGGACGTCACCTGGCCTACGTGTCGTTCGAAGAAGGCAATTCGGCGATTTACATGCAGGAGGTCGCCACCGGTGCCCGCGAACTGATTTCCAGCGGCAAGGGCATCAACGGTGCACCTTCTTTTTCACCCGATGGCCGCAAGATGGCGTTGACCCTGTCGCGTTCCGGCAACCCGGAAATCTATGTCCGCGACATGGCGACCGGGCGCACCGACCAGATCACGCAGCACTGGTCCATCGACACCGAAGCGGTCTGGTCACCCGACGGACGGTTCCTTTATTTCACTTCGGACCGTGGCGGCCGACCGCAGATCTACCGTGTCTCCTCGAGCGGCGGAACGCCTGAACGGGTGACCCTGGAGGGCAATTACAATGCCCGCGCCAGCATTGCCCCCGACGGGCGTCGAATTGCTGTAGCGCATGGCCGGGGAAACGAGTATCGTATAGCGGTCTGGGATATTGAGACCGAGAGATTTACGATTTTAACTCCCGGAACTCTGGACGAATCACCCAGCTTTGCGCCGAACGGCAGCATGGTGCTTTACGCGACTCGCGAAGGCATCCGCGGGGTTCTGTCCGCGGTATCCGCGGACGGCAACGTCCGGCAGAGGTTGATCCTCAGCGAAGGGGATGTCAGGGAGCCCGCATGGTCGCCTGTTATCAGGTAAACTGCGGAATCAATTTCAAGTCGCTTGCTGCCGGAGAAACCGCGGCAAGTAAATTAAAAACAGGAGGAAATAATGAAAACCGCGTGGCGAATAACCCTTGCAGTGCTTGTTGCGATGACACTGGCATCCTGCCAAACCACCCCGGAACCCGCCGAGCCTGCGCCGGCGCCGGAACCCGAGACGGCCCCTGTGAGGGAAGTGGAGACCGCGGCCGCGCCGGATCCGCGCGACTACAGCGATGCACGGAATTTCGAGAATCCCGAAAGCCTGCTGTCCAAGCGCGTGATCTATTTCGACTTCGACAAATCCACGGTGCGCCCCGAGTACCGGGATATCGTGGCGGCCCATGCAAAATACCTGGCGGCCAATTCCAGCGCCAGGGCGACGCTCGAAGGCCATGCCGACGAACGCGGTACGCGTGAGTACAACCTCGGCCTCGGCGAGCGCCGCGGCAACGCCGTGATGGGCCTGATGTCCGCCCAGGGCGCCCGCAGCAGCCAGATAGCGGTAGTCAGTTACGGCGAAGAGCGGCCTACCTGCCGTGTCAGTGACGAGGACTGCTGGTCGCTGAACCGCCGCGTGGAGGTCGTTTACACGGCCCGTTGATCATGACTTATCGCGTTGCAAGAAAAACCCTGATGGCCAGCCTCACGCTGGCCATCCTTGTTTTCTCCCCGCTGTCTGCCCCGCTTTTCGCCCAGCAGGCTGACCCGGGGGTCGTGACCAATCTCGTGATCGAAGTTCAGCAACTGCAGGACGAAGTCCGCATGCTGCGTGGCCAGCTCGAGGAACAGGCGCGTGAACTCGAAAATCTGAAACGCCGCCAGCGTGATCAGTATCTGGATCTCGACCAGCGCCTTTCCGATAACCGGGGCACCGCCCTGCTGCGGCCGACAGACAGCACGGAGCCCGTTTCGGAGGCCAGTTCGGAAACCACTTCGGAGCGTGAGCCAATGCCCATGCCGGCGCCGGCAGAGGACGCACCCGAGGTACGGGCACCGCTGGAGTCGCAGTCCGCCGTGGCCGGCATCGGCGAACCCCAGGTTCGCAGCCAATCCGGCCCGGCTGCCGAACTGGACGCGAAAGCGGCGTACGACCAGGCGTTTCAGGCACTCAAGGAATTGCGTTACGCGGATGCCGCCGAGGCGTTCCAGTCCTTCCTCGAAAGCTACCCGAACAGCGAATACGCCGACAACGCGCAGTACTGGCTGGGTGAGTCCTATTACGTGACCCGCAACTACGACATCGCCCTCGATGCGTTCCAGGACCTGATGGATCGCTATCCCGACAGCCCGAAGGTAGCCGACGCGCTGCTGAAAATCGGTTACACGCATTACGAAATGAAGCAGTGGGACCAGGCCCGCGCAGCGCTGACCCAGGTCCAGGAAAACTACCCGGACACCACGCTGGCGCGGCTGGCCGAAAACCGGCTGCGCAGCATGCGGATGGAAGGCCACTACTGAGCCCTTGCCTGGCCGTGATTTCACGGTTCTGGCTTGCTCAGCCACGCTGGCTCACCTCGCTTCCTTCACCCCATAGCGCTGCTATGAGGTTCAGTCCAGCTCGGCAATCCAACGCGCCTGCGACTTCGCCAGTTCCCGCGAAATCACGGCCAGGCAAGGGCTTGAGCCCTAAGTGCCAGTGAAATATCGCTTCCAGCTGGCCAGGCCACGCTGGCTCACCTCGCTTCCTTCACCCCATAGCGCTGCTATGAGGTTCAGTCCAGCTCGGCAATCCAACGCGCCTGCGACTTCGCCAGTTCCCGCGAAATCACGGCCAGGCAAGGGCTTGAGCCCTAAGTGCCAGTGAAATATCGCTTCCAGCTGGCCAGGCCACGCTGGCTCACCTCGCTTCCTTTATCCTGTAGCTATCGCGGCTGAAGCCGCTCCCACAAAAAATACCGCGCTCCGGGCCAAACGGTACAATACGGCCATGGACTCGACGAAACCGGTAGCGCGCGTTCCGGAAACCCGCAAGGACCACTTGAAGGTCACCGAGATCTTCCATTCGCTGCAGGGTGAGGCCCTGCAGATCGGGCTGCCGACCGTTTTCGTGCGCCTGACCGGCTGCCCGCTGCGCTGCGTCTATTGCGACAGCGAATACGCCTTCTTCGGCGGCCAATGGCTGCACTTCGACGACATTCTGAGCGAAATCCGCAAGTACGAGACGCCGCGGGTCTGCGTTACCGGCGGCGAGCCCCTGGCCCAGAAGCGCTGCGCCGAACTTCTAAGGCTGCTCTGCGACCAGGGCTTCGATGTTTCATTGGAAACCAGCGGCGCCATCGACATCGGCCGGGCGGACCCGCGCGTGAGCCGCGTGATGGACCTCAAGACCCCGGATTCCGGGGAAGAGGCCAAAAACCTCTGGTCCAACCTCGATGAACTGACCGGGCGTGACCAGCTCAAGTTCGTGATCTGTTCGCGCAGTGATTACGAGTGGGCGCGCGGGCAGGTCCGCGAACGCGGCCTGGACGCCTATTGCGAAGTGCTGTTTTCACCCGCCTGGGAACGGCTCGAAGCCCGCGATCTCGCGGAATGGATTCTGGAAGACCGCCTGCCGGTGCGCTTCCAGCTGCAACTGCACAAGCTCCTCTGGGGCGACGTGGCGGGGAAATGAGCATGAGCACTGGCAGGAAAGCCGTCGTCCTGCTGTCCGGCGGACTGGATTCGGCAACGGCCCTGGCCATGGCCAAAGACCAGGGTTTCGACTGCCGCGCGCTGTCCGTTGATTACGGCCAGCGCCACCGCTCCGAACTGGACGCCGCCCGGCGGGTCGCCGCGGCGGCCGGCGTGCCGATCAAGATCCTGCCGCTGGACCTGCGCGCCATCGGCGGTTCCGCGCTGACCGACGACATCGACGTGCCGGTAGAAGAAGCCGGCGGCATCCCGGTCACCTACGTGCCCGCCCGCAACACCATCATGCTGTCGCTGGCGCTGGCCTACGCCGAAGTGTTGGATTCGGACGACATTTTCATCGGCGTCAACGCCGTCGATTACTCCGGTTATCCCGATTGCCGGCCCGAGTTCATCGCCGCCTATCAGCGGATGGCGAGACTGGCCACCCGAGCGGGCGTCGAGGGCGGCCAGTTGACCATCCACACCCCGCTGATTGACCTGAGCAAGGCGGAAATCATTCGCCGCGGCTGCGAACTGGGCGTCGACTACGCCCTGACCGTGTCCTGCTACCAGGCCGACGAGCAGGGCAGGGCATGCGGCGTCTGTGATTCCTGTCGCATCCGCCGCGAAGGCTTCCGCGCCGCCGGCGTGCCGGACCCGACCCGCTACACCTGATCCGCCAAGCCTGACCCCGCGCCTCGAATTTGCCCGATATCCTTGAGCCGGCAGGGGTTTTCCCCTACAATTCCGCCTCCTCTCCCGGGGGCCGTTAGCTCAGTTGGTAGAGCACCGGACTTTTAATCCGATGGTCGAAGGTTCGAATCCTTCACGGCCCACCATCTTGACACACCTGAAAAATAACGTGTTTTTTCCTTTTTAGGCTTGCCGAAATAGCGGGCAGAAAAAGTCGTGTGTAGCCACTATGTAGCCAGTAGCGCCAAAAATAAGTGGCTTATGTGGGTATTGCGGGGCGGTGTCAGGCGAGAAGTCGGGACGTTTTCCTGCATACGTGGCCTCCAGGATTGGGCAGTATGATGTAGACCGCTGCGCCGTATGAACTTTATCGTGCATCTGCTATCATATAGTTATCATCGCCTGATAATTCCCAACTTGGGATCACAAGCATTCTGGTGCAAACGTAGAGAATTATGAGTTTGAGAGTGCAGGTCAGTTGATGGAAGATTTTTGGGCTGCAGTAAACGAAATTGTGAAGTGAGAATGGAAGATGAAATCCAGGGTTGTAACGGTCGGAATCATCTCGAGAGAGAACTATCGTAAGCGCACGATTGCTATTGCGAAGGGAAACTACAAGCCAAAGAATGACGAACCGAAGGTCTGGTTTGAGTCGTTGGCCTCCATGGCACAAGTACTGGGCAGTGAAAATCAAAAGCTGTTGCAGTTGATTATTGAGCATCGGCCGGAGTCGTTATCCGAACTCGAGAAAATCAGCTCCAGGAAGAAGTCAAATTTGTCCCGTACGCTAAAGACATTGGAGCGGTACGGGATCGTATCGCTCTCGAAGAAACGGGGCAAACTCGTTCCTAGAGTTATGGCAACTGACTTCAAAGTGCAGTTCGGGCTCCACTACAGCAAGCCAGTATCCGAAAACTCCAATTCGAAAGCGGTGGCGGCGTAGCCCACCTTTACACCTTCAAGCTTAGCCCCACGTTTTGGACAAGCTGCCCGGAGATGCGCGGTGGGCCTCTGCGTGACCCCGGCTGATCTTTCCCCGACAAAGAAAAATCGGCACTTGGTAAAGCTGCCTGGCTAGCGGGTCATACGTCGGAAGACCGCTGTTCGTTTCTCACGGCGCTGTAGGTGGCGACGGCGTAGGGTACGAAAAAATTCAGGATTCCGAGAGTCCAGTCGATTTCGGCTCCGGTCCAAATCGCACTGCCCTGATTGATCAGGTTCAGCAGCGTCCCCACAAACAGCGATAAGCGCAGTGACTGCCTGGCAATGCAACGGGACATCGCCAGGCGCCAGAACGTCTTTCTCTGAATCATTTTCAAGTCCGTAACAGGCGGGTTCGCACGCCAAATGCGTGGGCGCACGGCTGGGCCGGGCGAGCCCAAAGGCCCGCACCACAAGGCCGGTCCGATGCGTCACAAGCAGGATTAGATTGCATTTAGTAGTAAACCCCGTTTCCCTGGTCAGCAAGGTTTTCAGTGAATTGTCCCGGAAGTAGACGACAGCGGTCAATGTTTGATGTTTTATGCAAATGAGGCTCCATCGAGTTGCGGCCGGGCCGTATGCTCCGAAAGCCGCATGAGTGGGGAACACTCGCAGCAGGTGAAAATCCGTGCATGGTCCTTCAGCCACCACGAGATCCACACCGTGCCTGTCGGCGCCGAGAGCGTCGCCGCCTTGCCCTGGCCAGGTGTGACGGCGGACTGGCGCCCGGTCATGGTTGCGCCCTTGGCGATCACGTAATGCGGGCCGATGAGCGTCAGTCTTTTTCCGCCCGTGGCGCGAGGTTGAGCTGGTCTTCTATGTACTGTGGCCGGCCGACGACGACCGCCAGCGCGGCGGTCACGCCGGACAGTGCCGTGAGCGCCAGCAGCGGCCAGGTCCATCCGCCGGTGGCATGGTACAGCAGCCCGATGCCGAACGGCGCGGCCGCCGACAGGCCGTACCCCACGCTCTGGGAAAAGCCCGAGAGTGCGGCGGTGCCGTCCGGCGTGCGGCTGCGCAAGGCAATCAGCGTGAGCACCACGGGAAAGATGCTCATGGCCACGCCAACCAGCAGCGCCCATAGCCAGGCCCCTGCGACCGGGGCGAAGATCAGGCCCAGATAACCCACCGGGTAGCAGGCGATCAGGGTCAGCATCAGCCGGACCTGGTTGTCGGTCCGCGCGCAGGCCGCCGGCGCCCAAAGGGACAGCGGAATGCTGATGCCGGTAATCACGCCAAGGAGCAGGCCGGCCGTGGAAGATGAAAAACCGTAGTCGCGATAAACCTGCGCGAACCATCCGAAGACCGTAAACGCGTGCCCTGACTGCAGCCCGAACAGCAGGGCCATGCCCCATCCGAGCCGCGTGCGAGCGACCTGACGCAGCGAGATCGAACGCCGCCGCGACCGCAACGCCGCATCGTGCCGGAGCAGCAGCACCCAGGGCAGGGCGGCCACAACAGCCGTGACGGCCCAGAACGCCAGCCCGCCGCGCCAGGAGTCGTAGTGCTCGGCAAGCGGCACCGTGAACACTGATGACAAAGTCAGGCCCACCGCCAGCGACGTCGTGTAGAGGGCGGTGAACAGGCCGATCCGCTTCGGAAAGTGCAGCTTGATCAGCGAGGGCAGCAGCACGTTGGCCGCGGCCATCCCGGCCAGCGCGATCATCGTCAGCACCAGAAACAGCGGTGCCGAGGACGTCACCGCCCGGCCGAGCAGCCCACCCACCAGGCAGAGCAAAGAGAGTAGCGTGAGCCGGTGCACGCCGGTGTGCCCGGCGGCCGCTGGCGCCAATGCGCCAAAGACGGCGAACGCGATCACCGGCAGCGCGGTGAGCAGGCCGGCCGAAACATCCCCCATCCCGAGTCCCTGCTGAATTTCCGCAAGCACCGGGCCCACGCTGACCACAACGGGACGCAGGTTGAAACCGAGCAGTAAAACGGCGGCCACGACCGTCCAGCGTTCGAACGGCGTATTGGCCGGGGCCAATGGCGTGTTGGCCGGATCCGGGTCGCGCACTGCTGAGGTAGGGGTCAAAGCTCTGCGGACCCGTCCGCTTTTCGCGAACGCGTCTCGTTCATCGCTTCCAGCAGAACCGCCGCCGGCTGGGCCCCGGAAACCGCCGACCGTGTCTCGGGAAAGACGAAGCACGGCACCGCAGTCACCCCGATTTGCGCGGCACGTCGCTCGTCGTCGCGAACGCGGGATGCGTAGGCATCGCCGCTCAGTATCTCTTGCGCCCGGGTGCCTTCGAGCCCCACCTGTTCCACCAGCTCGATCAGGACCGTCGGATCCGACACCAGCCGGCCTTCCCGAAGATAGGCATTGAACAGGGCTTCTGTGAGTTCCGCCTGCCGGCCCGTTTCGCGCGCCCATGCGAGCAGGCGATGGGCGTCGAAGGTGTTGGTGGGGCGAATGCGATCGAAACGCAGTTCGAGCCCGCGGTCGCGCCCGGAGGCGACCATCCGGTCGATCATTTCCTGCGCGGCATCGCGCTGTACGCCATACTTGGCAGCCAGGCGTTGCGCGTAATCGACACGCTCAGGCACGTCGCGCGGCGCATTCGGATCGAGCTCAAACGCATTCCAGCGGACCGTGACCGGTCCGTTGAACGACTCGAGTGCCGCGTCCAGCCCGCGTTTGCCGACCCAGCACCAGGGGCAGGCGATGTCGGACCAGATTTCGATGTGGAGTGTGTTCATTGTCGTTGGGTGCCAGTCCCGGGATCGTCAGCGGCCATTGGGAACCGACATTCTAAGGGGAGAGCAGGGGCCGGACACCCTTTTCGGGTCGAATACACGAATATCGACCCGCCAAGCGAGAGCCAGGCTGCATCTCGGGCCAGCCCTCAATGCCTTGCGCCGTAACCGCCATTGCAAATTCCAATGGCCGCAATCCGAAATTTCAATTCGATTCCGTGACGCGCATGCGATCTAATGGCGATGACACATCATTCGTACTCAAAGGGAGTTACTTCAATGTTTCGAAAAACCATCGCTTTACCGGCGGCCCTGGCGATCGGCTTGGCGGCGCTGCTGTCGTCGAGCCCTGTTTTTGTTCAGGCCGGCCCGAAATCGAACCAGTTCTGGTGGCCTGAACAGCTGGACCTCGCGCCGCTTCGTCAGCACGCGGCCGAGTCCAATCCATTGGGCGAAGAATTCAACTACGCCGAGGCCTTCCAAAGTCTCGACCTTGATGCCGTCAAGAAAGACATCGAAGCCCTGATGACGACGTCACAGGACTGGTGGCCGGCGGACTACGGTCACTACGGGCCATTTTTTATCCGCATGGCCTGGCACAGTGCGGGCACCTACCGCGTGGCCGACGGCCGCGGCGGCGCCGGCGGCGGCCAGCAGCGTTTCGAGCCGCTCAACAGCTGGCCGGATAACGCCAACCTGGACAAGGCGCGGCGCTTGCTCTGGCCGATCAAGCAGAAATACGGCCAGAATATTTCCTGGGCGGACCTGATGGTGCTGACGGGCAACGTCGCGCTGGAATCCATGGGCTTCAAGACCTTCGGTTTCGCCGGCGGGCGCGAGGACGACTGGGAGGCCGACCTGGTTTACTGGGGGCCCGAGAAGGAGTTCCTCGCTGACGAGCGCTACAGCGGCGACCGCGAACTGGAAAACCCCCTCGCCGCGGTTCAGATGGGCCTGATCTACGTGAATCCGGAAGGGCCGAACGGCAACCCGGATCCGCTGGCGGCCGCCAAGGACATTCGCGACACTTTCGGTCGCATGGCGATGAACGATGAAGAGACGGTTGCCCTGATCGCCGGCGGGCACACTTTCGGCAAAGCGCATGGCGCCGCCAGTCCGGCCGATTGCGTGGGTCCCGAGCCCGCGGCGGCCGGTATCGAAGAGCAGGGTTTGGGTTGGAAAAACGAGTGTGGCAGCGGCAAGGCCGGCGACACGATCACCAGCGGTCTGGAAGGGGCCTGGACAGCGAACCCCACCGCCTGGACCACGCAGTACCTGGACAACCTGTTTAATTTCGAGTGGGTGCAGACCAAAAGCCCGGCGGGCGCCATCCAGTGGGTTCCCGACAACGAAGGCGCCGCGAACCTCGTGCCGGACGCTTTCGACGCCTCGAAACGCCATGCGCCGATCATGTTCACGACGGACCTTTCCCTGAAGTTTGATCCGAGTTACCGGCAGATCGCGAAGCGCTTCCAGCAAGACCCGGCCGCATTCGAACTCGCCTTCGCCAAAGCCTGGTACAAGCTGACGCACCGCGACATGGGTCCGCGCGCCCGCTATCTCGGCACGGCGGTCCCCGACGAGGAACTGCTGTGGCAGGATCCCGTTCCGGCCTTGGATCACGAGCTGATCGAGGCGGAGGATATTGCGCAGCTCAAGGTGGCGATTCTCGATTCCGGGCTGAGCGTGCCCGAACTCGTTCGCACGGCCTGGGCGTCGGCTTCCACGTTCCGCGGCACCGACATGCGCGGTGGGGCAAACGGTGCGCGCATTCGCCTCGCGCCGCAGAAGGATTGGGCGATCAACGATCCGGATGAACTGGAAAAGGTGCTGACGCGCCTGGAAACCATTCGGCAGGATTTCAACCGCGCGCAGTCGGGCGGCAAGAAGGTTTCGCTGGCCGACCTGATCGTGCTGGGCGGCGCCACCGCCGTCGAGCAGGCCGCGCGGGATGCCGGGCACGCCGTGCAGGTCCCTTTTAAGCCAGGGCGCACGGACGCATCGCAGGAGCAGACCGATGTCGAATCGTTTGCCGTGCTCGAACCGACCGCGGACGGATTCGGCAACTACTACGGTCAGCATGCCGACGGACCGCCGACGGAAATGCTGGTCGACAAGGCCAACCTGCTGACCCTGAGCGTGCCCGAAATGACCGTTCTGGTCGGCGGCCTGCGCGCCCTGAACGCCAATGCGGGGCAGGCCGCCCACGGTGTGTTCACCAACCGGCCCGGCAGCTTGAGCAACGATTTCTTCGTGAACCTGCTTGACATGTCGACCCGCTGGACGAAGGCGTCCGATGCCCAGGGCAATTACGAAGGCATTTACGAGGGCCGGGACCGCAGCACGGGCGAGCTCAAGTGGACGGCCACCCCGGTCGACCTCATTTTCGGGTCGCACACCGAGTTGCGGGCGATCGCGGAAGTGTATGCGGCCAATGATGCGCAAGAGAAGTTCGTCAGCGATTTTGTCAAGGCATGGAACAAGGTCATGACACTCGACCGCTTCGACGTGCTTTGATCCGGGCCGGGAAAAGCGGCTCGGAGGTCTCTGTAACGTGGGCCCGTTCGAGCAAGGAGTGAGGCGCAACGAACATGCTGGTACCGATAATCAGCCCTCGGCGATCAACACCGCCGCGGGCAGCGGCGCCAGCAGTTCGCCGACGTGAAGGCTGCCGGTCGTGGCGGAGGCGAAGGTGCCGGTGAAGATATTGCGCAGGCGGCCGCAGCCTGCGGGCAGTTCAATCCGGGTGGCGCCCCAGCGCACGGCATCGGGCAGGACTTCAGTAGAATCCCCGGCTTGCAGCCGGGCGAACCAGCGCCCCGTCACGACGATCACGGTGACCGGCCCCCGGCGTCGTGCGAACGCGCAAACGTGTTCGGCTCGTTCGCCGTCGACCGTCAGCGGCAGGTAGTCACCGTGGTCGAAAACCTCGCGCTGCGCCGCGCGCAGTTGCAGCAATTGCCGGATCAGGTAAAGTTTCGCGCGGCCATCCGCCAGTTGATCCATCAGTTCGGCGCACAGCCGTGCGCGCCCATCCGGATCTTCCTCCAGCCGCCGTTCGAGCGCGCTCAGCAAGCGCTCGCGGTGATCGAAATCGACTGGTCGGCGGTTGTCCGGATCGACCAGGCTGAAATCCCAGATTTCATTCCCCTGGTAAATATCCGGTACGCCGGGAGCCGTCAGGCGCAGCACGGTCTGGCTGAGGCTGTTCAGCAGGCCGAAAACGGCGAGTGAAGCCGCGAAATCGGCCAAATCCTG
>JAVVFH010000095.1:0-11887 GCA_032250585.1 Lysobacterales bacterium | reverse complement strand
CGGCGCATGCGGCGCGCTCGTGCAGCGGCCGCGGCCGCCAACTGTATTCCGGGCGGTGATCCTCTACCCCGGTAATCCCCATGACTGCGGAGTCGCCGAGGCGCGCCTGCAGACGCTCGGCCAGTTGCGCGATATCCTGTTTGCGCTCGCCCGGCGTATCCCGGAACAGGCTGGCTTGGCCCGCTTCGAGTTTCAGCAGCCGCGGGGCTTCGAGACGGATCTCGCGCACGGCTTGCGGCAGGCGTAGGCGCTCGAGGCGTTCGCGCAGCACGGTCATCAACCGTTCGATATCCTGGCTGGGCGATTGCAGACCCAGTTCGATGCAGCTGTCCTCGTGATCTTCGTGACCGAGCGTGATGCGCAAAAGCTGCACCGCCGTGTCGCCGCCGCGCAGCACGCCGCAGAGTTCTTCCAGCAGCCGCTTGAGCGGGAACAGCAAGGCATGACAAACGTGGATTTCCGCCGGCAACTCCAGTTTCGAAACAAAAGCTTCTGGCGGCTGGTACAGGATGCGTGGATCGGACCGGGCGCCCAGCAGCCGGTCCAGGTAGTCGGGCAAGACGGGGCCGAAGCGCCGCGTCAACGACCGGCGCGGCAGACGCAGGAGGTCGCGCAGCTGCCGGAAGCCCATTTTCTCCATGGCCTGCAGGCAAGTGCCGTCCAAATGCAACCGGCTCAGTGGCAAAGGGCCGAGTTGGCGGCGCAGGTCGCCCGTGCTGTCGATAGTCAGGTGCTCGCGGGCCGCCAGCCAGGCGGCTTCTACCGTGGGTGCGCAGCCCACCACCGCGTGGTAGCCGAGCCGTGACAACTCCTGCTTGAGGCATTTGCCCAGATGCTCCGGGCGGCCGAACAGACGCTCGCTGGCACCGGCTTCCAGGAACAACCCCGCACGGTCGTCCGGCACACAGACCTGATGGCTGTATTGATAACACCAGGCGGCGAGATGCAGCAGCACGGTTTTTTCCGTCGTCCTGTCACGTGTCATTAGCTGCAATCCGCCGAGAATGCCAAGCGCGGCCGTCGCCGGCATTCCGGGCTTGACGCCACCCTCCAGCGCCGCGGGATTGCAGTCGACGACTTGTTCACGCCGTCCGATGGTTTCGCTGACGGCAATCGGCAGACCGCGCCCATTCTGACTGCGGGTGACAATATCCAGCGCCAGGTGCGGAAAGCGGATGCCCAGCCAGTGGGGGTCTTTGGGCAGCGAAATCATGCTCTGGAAACCCTGTGTGTTTGGGTTAGCAACCTGTTGGTTTCATAAGTTGAGCGCACCCATCAGTTGATGGCTGTGGGCGCCGCCGGCCGCGTGCTGTCCTGATCCGCTTGCAGTAGAGTGTCCACTTCCGGCTCCATGATGGATGCCGGCCCGTAAGCAGCATCCGGCAGATACGAATGGGGTCGCGCGAGCCACAGCGATTCGGACGGCCGGCTGCCGCGGCATTTGAGCACGCTGAGACGGGTACCTCCGCGTTCGCCGGCCTGCAGCAGCAAGCGCAGGGCAACCGGCGAAGACTCATGAGCGGCTGACTCCGGCCGAAACAGGAAGCCCAGCTTGGCCTGTGCTTCAGCGGCCAGTTGCAGGCGTCGCAAACGGCTGAAGCCGATGCGCTCGGGCCAGGCCAGCACGGCGCCGCCGCGACCGGCCCGCAGCGCCTGCTCGCAGGCCCACAGGGATTCTTTTTCCGAACGGCTGCGCACCAACAGCAAGTGTTCGAGCGGCAGGCCGTTACCCTGCAGCGAAGCAGGGTAGGGCTGCCAGGGGGGATCGATCAGCACGACCCACTGGCCCCGGCTGCTGATTTCCGCCAGTACCGGCAACAGCAGGCTGAATTCACCCAGGCCGGGATGGGTGGAAATGATTTCGCTGACCGCCGCCAGCGGCCAGCCGCCGCCAGGCAACCGCGCATCCAGGCGTGACTGTCCGGTCGGCAAGGTCGGCGACCGGTGACCGGACTGGCTGCCTTTCCACAACCGTGGCGTGGATTTCAGCAATTCATCGATGGCGGTTTTTTGTGGCATGGGTTTGTTTTTGTCTGGTGGGAGCGGCTAAAGCCGCTCCCACAGAGTCATAATCCAGAGTCATAACTTTGGGCGGATGACACCCACGCCGAGGCCTTCGATAACCAGTTCCTGGCGGCTCAGGTCGATCTCCATGGGTTCGAAATCAACGTTTTCCGGGATCAGCTGCACGCGGTGGCCGCGGCGGCGGAAGCGTTTCACGGTAACTTCGTCGTCCAGTCGCGCTACCACGATCTGGCCGTTGCGCGCTTCGGGGGTGCGGTGCACCGCGAGCAGATCGCCGTCGAGGATGCCGGCGTCCTGCATGCTCATGCCTTCCACGCGCAGCAAGTAATCCGGCCGGCAGGGAAACAGGGCCGGATCCACGCGGTATTCGTCCTCGATGTTTTCCTGCGCCAGAATCGGGCTGCCGGCCGCTACCCGGCCGACCAGCGGCAACGGCGCATTCACGACGGGCGGCAGGTCTTCCGCGGCCAGCGGCAGCAGGGTGAGACCGCGTGACACGCCCCGGCTGATAGCGATCACGGATTTTTTTTCCAATGCCCGAAGGTGTGCCTCCGCGGCATTGGGGGAGCGGAAGCCGAAATGCGCGGAAAGCTCGGACCGCGTAGGAGGAAACTTATGTTTTTCAATGAAATCCGAAATAAACCTGAGAATTTGCTTTTGTCGTTCGGTCAGTTTTTTTGCGGTCATTTTCGCGCCCCCGATAGCCAGTAATATAAATATATACAGTTATGTATGTTTATTCAACCGCATGGGAAGGATCTTGCCGATAGTCGTGACACCGAGTCCCGCGTGCAAGGCAATGGGTGTGTGCCCGACAACAGCGATTGCGAGCAAGTTACGTGCGTCCCGGGCCGGGACTCAGACCAGTTCGCACATGCCTTCGGTAGGCAGCACCGCCTGAGTCGAACTGTCCAGTTCTTTCAGGGCGATGGTGCAGAATTCCAGCTTGCGGGCGATGTCATCGTCATTCTGATCCGGGTCGTGGTGATGGATCCAGAGGCGTTCCACTTCGGCCATGTGGGCGAGGCGGCAAACTTCGCTCAGGGAGGAGTGCCCCCAGTGCACCTTGGTGGCGTACTCGTTGTCGAAATAAGTGCAGTCGTGCACCAGCACGTTGGCGCCGCGGCAGAAATCCGCAAGCTTGTGCGTGAATTCCTCGTCCGCGAACTCGGAACCCACCGGGTAGATCTCGTTGTCAGTGATGTAACAGAAACTGCGGCCGCGGTGATCGACGCGGTAACCCAGGCAGTGACCGGGGTGTTTCAAAAGCATCGTGCGTACCTGAACGCCTTCCAGTTCCATCTGTTGCTCGCCAATTTCGTGAAAGCTCACCTGGGCACCGAATTCACGCACGGTGACCGGGAAATAGGTGCCGTCCATTTGCGCGACCATCAGGCGCTCGAAGCCCACATCGTCCTGGACGGAGCCGTGCACCCGCACAATATTGCCCGGCAAGTACAGCGGCTTGAAGAACGGAAAGGCGTTGATGTGATCCCAATGCGGATGGGTGATCATCAAGTCGGCGGTGATGCGTGTCTTACCTTTTTTGAGCAATTCATTGCCCAGCGTCTTGATGCCGGTACCGGCGTCGAAAATCATGTGCTGCTGCGGTGAAAACTGCAGTGAGTAACAGGACGTGTTGCCGCCGTAATGAATGTAGCCTTCCTCGGGCGTGGGCAGGGTGCCGCGGATGCCCCAGGCGGTCAGTTGCATCGAGCCCAGCGACAGCAGCGTGGAATCGAATTTCTCCAGCGTGAACGGTTTGACGATGTAGGCATCCGCGCCTAGCCGTTTCGCCTTCTCGCGGTCGGCATCGTAGGCCTTGGCTGAGGCGATCACGACGCGTACATCCGCCAGCGTTTTTTCCTTGCGCAGGGCGCTGACTACTTCGAAGCCATTCATCTCCGGCATCATCAGGTCGCAGACAATCACGTCGGGGCGCAGGTTGCGCGCGCGCTCCAGCGCGTCCCGCGGTTCGCTGATACCCACCGCAGCATGGCCGGCTTCGCGCAGCAATTTGACGGTCATGCCGAGCGCCATCGAACTGTCGTCGATGACAAGTATTTTCAGGCCGTGCGGACTCATAAGCCTAGTGTACCCCACCGCCAGAGCAAAGCGCTGAATGAACGCCTCGGTGAAATAAATACCTTTCCGGCTTGTTTTTTTCAGGCCGCAAAGGGTATGCGCTGGCGGCCAAGGCAGCCCAGTGCGCAGTTTTGCCGTGTCGCCGGGCTTGTCCAGCGGTTCACCACCGGGCACTACCGAACGGCGGCGTCCATGATGGCTACAAACACGATAACGGTCCAGGAACGCTTGAACGGGAAGACTTCGCAGTACCCGTCTCGCTGCCGGGGCACGCCGGTCGTGATTTTAAAGCGCTACTTCCGTTTCCCGCTCCTGCTTTGACGCGCTAAACCGACGGGGCATCATAGCATCGCCTGCGGGATTCCGGTTCACGCGAATCCCGACCGGTCGGGAAATCGGGAGGCTGGGGCCCTGTAAAATTTTTGAAATCCGCACAACCGCTTTCGTGCTCACCAACCGCCGCCACCGCCACCGCCTCCGCCGCCACCCGAAGAACCCCCGCCCCCCGAACCCGATGAGGATCCAGGCGCCGAAGATGCCGAGGAAATCGCCGCTGTAATCGAGCCGCCGAAGTCCCTCCCGAGATACTGCAGCGCGCTCAAACCATACAGGCGCCCTGTATACCAGCTTGGCTGGTAGCTGTCGGCGTCGCGCAGGTCTCCCGGCAGTTCGCGGGCGAAACGCTCACACCAACTGTTTTCAACACCCAGTGCATAAGCGTAGGGCAGGAAGGCCTCGAACACTTCCGGCGTCAGGGCCGGCGAGCGCATTTGCTCCAGGCGCTCGCGCTCGGCCGCATCCAGGTAGCGGCGAAAGCCCTCGATTTCATCCATGACGCGCCGGCCGGCGGGCGTCGGGGCGCGCAGCAGGAAAATAAACAGCGCGTGCAGCGCCAAAGTCAGCAGGCCGAAGCTGATCCAGATGGCCGGCCCACCAGTGAAAAACGCCGCAACGACCACCGCTGCCGCGGACATCAGCACCGGCGGCAGCAGGTACACGCGGTTCAACTGGAACAATCGGCCGCGATATTCCTTCTGCAGGGCTTTTTGCAGTGCTTGCCGGGCCGACTGGAAAACCCGGTAGTGCTCCTGTTTCATTTCGATTCGCGAACCGGGATCAGGCAGCAACGTCTCCAGAACGGCGCGTTCGCCTGGCGTCAGCACGGCATTTGCGACGCCTGTCACGCGCTGCAACGTGAACTCGTCATCCTGTTCTTCGATGACCAGTTGGCCTTTGACCGCGAGACTGACGACCGCGGCGCTGAAAGCGTCGCGCTGGAACGACATGTCGCGCACGTAACGGCAAGCCGCCGGCGACAGACCCGTCGGCGGTTCGAAGCGGGGAATGATCACGCCTTTTTTCGGATCGCGTCCCACCCGGTTCCAGGCCCACAGGTACCAGCCCAGCGGCGCCAGCAAGCCGAGCAGCAAAATCAGCGCGGCGCCGTTGTCCGTCAGGAACCAGGCGAGTTTCTGACCCGCGCCAGGTTCGTTGATCAGGCCTTTCGGCCAGCCAACGGCCACCGTCATGCCTTCACCGGCCTGCAGCCGCCGTGTGGATTTGAAGCGGACCCGGCTGGCGTCGAGAACCTCGGCCTGCGCATCGCTCTCCCGGGCACCGAACGCACCCGTGTAGGCGGCCAGTTGCAATTGGTCGGCGGCTACCCGGAACGGCAGGCTGATGGTCACCACGACGCGTTCGATGGGAAAGGCCCAGCCGTTGCCGGTGACGTTCCAGTAGAGTTCATCGTGGTCCGGGAAATAACCGAGCTGCCGGTCGGTCAGGAAAACCAACTCGTATTTATGCGGGCCGCGCGACACGTTGCGCTCCGCGGAGCCGACATAAAGCCGCACTCCGTTGGGATGCTGCTCGGTGTGCCAGGGTTCCGGGCCGCCGTCGCGGCGCACGGAGACGACGTCGAAATCGGCGTGCACGTTATTGCCCAGGCGGTCACGGTAGCGGGTTGGGAAATCGCGGTAAATGCCGCGCCGGATCTGCTGGCCCTCGACCTGCACCCGCAGAGTCTCGGTGACCAGCAGCCGCCCGTCGGGCTGAACGCGGACCTCGGAACGGTATTTGAGAATGCGCTCCTCGGCGCACAGCGTCGGCGCCGCCAGCACGGCAAGCAGGCAGAAGGCAGCCAGCCAGCCCCGCATCACACGCTCTCCAGCGCCACGATCGGAACCGATCGTTCGCTGCTCAGTTCGATTTCGAAGAAAGCCGCCTGCCTGAAACCGAACGGCCATGCGACCAGCATCGCGGGAAAGGATTCAACCAGGTTGTTGTGGTCTCGTACGCTGCCGTTGTAGTAGCGCCGGGCATATTGCAGGTGTTCCTCGATCTCGACCAGTGTGTCGTGCAGTTGCGCGAAGTTGCCGCTGG
Source organism: Lysobacterales bacterium (assembly GCA_032250585.1). Taxonomy (GTDB): domain Bacteria; phylum Pseudomonadota; class Gammaproteobacteria; order Xanthomonadales; family SZUA-36; genus JAVVFH01. The sequence goes on along the minus strand of JAVVFH010000095.1, from coordinate 5,395 downwards.
CCTTGAGTTCGGGGTAATCCTCCGCCAGCGCGAACAGCCGCCCGATAGAACGGGAGAGACTGCTTTCCTCTGCCGCGCGTTCCTCCAGGGGCAGTTCAGGGTGGCCGCGCAGTTGCGTGACTCGCTGCAGCGCCGAAGATTCGTGCTGCTGGTAGCCCTTGACGGCCGCGACCAGGTTGGGTACCAGCGCATGGCGGCGCTGCAGTTGGACGTCGATACCGGCCCAGGCCTCGTTGACCTGGTTGCGCAGGCGGACCAGTCGGTTGAAGGTCCAGATGCCCCAGAGAACCAGTACCGGAAACAGAATCGCAACCAGGAAATCCATTGGTCCGGCACCGATCAAAAGGGCAGTTCGAGCGCTTTGCCGAGGAAACGGTTCAGTGGCCCGGCGCGCCGGAAGGCCTCATCGACGCGGGCCGTGAAATCCGGCTCCAGCGCGGCCGCCGGTGACCCTTCGGCCATAACATACAGGCTCTTGCGCTTGAGGTCTTCGATGTGCACGTGTTCGGGGTTGAATCCACGCGGGGCGCATTTCAGGGAACTGCCCCGGACACCACCCACGTCGAGAACTTTTTTTGCCTGGCTGATGCGCGCCCAGGCCCGTGTATTGTCCGCCATGTAATCGCGAATACGCGACAGTTGCGGCGCGGGAGGGCGCCATATTCCACCACCGTAGCGCAAGCCGTCGGGTGCGAGGTGGACATAAAAGCTGAGCGTATGCGCATCCTTGCCGGCCTCGTGGCGGAACTGGATGCCAGTATGGGTTTTGTAGGCTGTCTTGTCGTCGGAAAACCGTGTGTCGCGACGGACCCGGAACATCGAGCCGCCCTGCGGTCGCGGGTCGGCGATGAAATGCCGGGAGATTTTCGACAGCAGGGGCGCCATGTCGACGATGAATGCGCTCACCGGAGCGAGTACCGAATCCTGGTAGCGGCGTCGGTGATCGTTGAACCAGTCACGGTGGTTGTTGCGCGCGAGATCCTCGAAGAAACCAAAAAAGTCGGCGGGAAAGCCCGGGAACTCAGGCACGCGGCGAGTTCCGTGCAGCCTTCGGCGACCCCGCCTCAATCACCCGCTTTGGTTTCCGCAGGGTCCGGCACCGTTTTCCGAATAGTGGCGCGGCCGTGCACGCCAAAGCCGGGTGAGCGGTAAAATGGATAATAATAATAATAATACCCGCGGTAGGGACCGTAGCCCCAGTAATAGGGCGAGTAAAACGGATCGTAGTGGTCGTAAACGCGAACGTCCTGACGTTTCTCCCAAAGCACGAGTTCATCCACCTCCACAACCGGATAACGGTAACTGAACTCATCAATCTGGCGCACTTCGATGCGGCTGATGCGGCCTGTCAGGGTGACCTCACGGCCCTTGGAATAGACTTCGGGATCGTAGAAACCCGGTTTGCAGGCGATGAAGCGCCCGGCGGTGCGGTCGCTTACTTGCGGCCTCAGGTATTTGCCGAGTTCCCGCGAGAGAATCTCGAGGCAGGTCACATCTTCTTCATTGCGCGTATCGACGATCACGCCACCCCAGCGAACCTGGCTCCCGAGCACGCCGCCATCGACCCGTGCGGGTGATATGGAACGGTAGCTGCCCTCCAGCTCCGCGGGAACCGTCGTGCAGGCAGATGCGATAGCCATGACGGCCAGGGCCAGGATCAATTTTCTCATCAAACAAATTCCTTTGGCATGGCTCATCTGGTTGGACCATTTTTTCTTCTGTTTATTTTACACCAGGCCGTTTTTTCTTTGCTCGGAATTGACGCACGGCCTGCTTCAGGTCACGCAGGGCCGGCGGATCTGGTGAATAACGGCAGCGGCCATAGGTATCCGCGATGGAGCGGATGCCGATTGCGGCCTCCGGCAAGTGCCGACTGGCCTCCTCAGCCAGTTCCCATGGGCCGCTGGATGCCTCGGCGCGGTAGCCGGCCGCTGCCAGCCGTTTCAGGAACATTATCCAGATCTGCTGCAACGGATCCTTGGCCGCCGGACCGCGAATGCGCATGACCAGCGGTAACAACACGGCACTGAAAGCGGCGATCACCACGAACAGCAGGGCGACCAGCATCGGCGGCGTCAGTCGGTCGAGACCCAAAGGCGAAAACAGTTTCTGCTGGCGTTTGGCACCGTATTCGATCACCAGGTCGTTCCAGCGCTGCTGCACCAGGTCGATACCGTTGCGTAAGCTCCGAAACCAGGAATAATCCAGCATGTGACGGGGACCTGACAGCGCACCCAGGGAGCCATCGAGAATGCGTCGTGGCGAAACCGCCGCGGTGGGGTCCACGCGGGTCCAGCCTGACGCGGGTAGCCACACCTCAGCCCAGGCATGGGCATCGGATTGACGGACCAGCACGTACCCACCCAGTTCGTTGTGCCAGCCACCCTGATAACCGGTGACGACACGGGCGGGAATCCCGGCCAGGCGCATCATCACCGTGAACGCAGAGGCATAGTGCTCGCAGTAGCCTATGCGCGTTTCGAACAGGAACTCATCGATCGGTTGCTCCCCGAGCAACGGTGATTCCAGTGAATAATGGAAGGCCTGCTCGTTGAAATGCGTCAGCACCCTATTTACGAATTGCCAGTCATCAGGCGTTTCACTGCGCCATCGGCTGACCATCGAGCGCGTGCGCGGACTCGATGACGGCGGCAGATTCAGGGCCTGCATGCGCAGCGTATGCGCCAACTCCGGCGAATCGATGAAACGCGGGTCGGACTTCATGGAATATTCCAGCAACTGGAGCACCGGATCCTGGCGAATCAGCTGAAAATCCAAAGTGACGCGCGTGTCGTCCGGAGGCTCGGCCGGATAATCCAGTGCGAACAGCCATTTGCGTTCGTTCGGCTCCATCTGCACCGTGTACCGCAACGGCGCGGTCTCGGCTGCGGGAAGCGTCACGGCCGCGACGTTCTTGCCGTAAAAACTGCCTTTCCAGGTGGCGCCGTCGAATTCCCACAACACCGGTCCGCGCCAATACATGTCGGCGGCCGGCGGCACCGGGCTGGAAAACTGCACCCGGAAGGCGGCGCTGTCGTCCATGAACAGGTTCTGGATGCTGCCGGGGGACATGGTCTCCGACAGGCCGGTCTTCGAATCCAGTGTCGTTTCCGGGATGCCCCAGAGCGGACTGGACAGGCGCGGAAACAGCAGGAAGAAAGCCAGGCCGACCGGCACGGCCAAGCCCAAAAGCCTCAAGCTGAAACCGAGTTCCGAGGCGAGAGAGCTTCGGGTCGCCGGTGGGTGCCCTTGCGCTGCCCAGGCCTCGTTGCGCTGCAGGTGCGTAAAGGATACCAACGCCAGCAACACGATCAGCGCGCCGTAAAAAGGCATCAGGATACCCTGGGCGAACAGAAACTGAGTCGCGCACAGGAACAGGCTGAAGCTGACCACCAGGCGGGCGTCCCTGATCGAGTAGCTTTCGATCATTTTCAACGCGAGCATGACGGTCAGCAGGCTGACCGCCGCACGCCGCCCCGCCAGCCCGCCGTAGGAGAAAAACATCGCGGCCAGCGCCAGTATCGTCGCGCCATGGCGAACCAGGCCGGGCAGTGGCTTCCAGCGCCGCAGTTCGGCAGCCAGCCGCCAGAACAACGGCAGCAGGGTCATCAGCATGACCGCAGGCGGCATGCGCAGCAGTTGCGGAATCATCGCCGCCGCAAAGGTGGCCATCACCCAGAATGTCGCTTTTCGGCTCGGCTTCATCAGGCTTTATACAGTGCCAGAATGCGCAGACAGGCGTCGCGATGCGCTTCGCCCAGGCCGGCCGGCAGCGCGGCACCAGGCATTTCCAGGCTGTAGGGCATCTGGCCGCGTTCAGCGCGCAGAATCCACGCGGTAAGAATGGAGAGTTTTTCTTCCACGTCCCGGCGGGGCATCAAATACCAGTTCAGTTCACAGGCTTGCTCACTTGGCGTTTCCATGACCTTGGAGTAAAGCTTTTGCTGGCGCGCACTGGTGCGCCACGCGATCCGCCCCAGGGGATCGCCGGGGTGGTATTCGCGCAAACCATGAAAGTGGTCGCCCTCACCCTTCTGGGTGGCTCCGTAATCGCCGCGGCCGCGTTGCGGCAGCGGCGGCGGCGGCGTCGCCGGCCGCGGATAGACCAGGCAGCGCACGCTGGGAATGATCACCGACCAGGCACGGAAAAGGCCCAGCGGGTAGCGGTTTTCGAGCCGGAACGGCTCCATCTCCAGCCAGCCCCTGCGCCGGGTCGACTGCTTGACCGTCAGTTTGTTTGTTGACAGGGGGTCGATGTCGATGCAGTCGGAGCTTTCATCGGCAACCGCTTGAATGGCGAATCGGCCACGATCGTCGGGGTTTTTTAAATGCACGTGAAAACAGGCCGGTTCCCCTGCGAAGACCGGCCCGCCGCGGATCGCCGCAACGATCAGCCCGGAAAGGTTCCGATAGGCGAGCAACGTCGTCACTTGCGCGATGGACGCCAACAGGAAAGCCATCAGCAACGTCATGTTGTTGTTGAAATTGAGGCCTCCGATCGCGGTCAGTGCCAACAGGATGCCGAACCAGAAACCGAAACGGCTGGGCAGCACGTAGATATACCGGTATTCCAGCGTCAACGGCAGCTCGGCCGGGCCGCGCCGTTGGCGCACGCGCTCGAGCAGCCACTGGTCGAAGCGCCGGCGAAGGCCGGTTCGGCCGTTGTCCATGACTGCTGTGCTCATGGCGATCCCTCCATGGAAGCCGCAGCTCAGGGTATCGGGAGTTGTTTCAGCAATTCTTCGACTTGCTGTTCCGGCGAATGGCTGAAGCCGGAAGAGGGGTTCAGGCGATGCCGGGCGAGGCCGGGAAAGACGGCTTTGACGTCCTCGGGGACGACAAAGTCCCGGTCGTCGAGGAATGCATGGGCACGGCTGGCGCGAAGCAGGCCGAGGCCGGCCCGTGGCGACAGGCCGTTTTCGAACCAGCGTTCGTCGCGTGTTTCCTGCAGCAGGGCCTGCACGTAATCGAGCAAATCTTCGCTGACATGGACCCGGTCACAGTCCTGCTGCAGCAGCTTGATGTCATCGGGCGTCAGCAGCGGTTTGATCCGCTCGAGCATTATGGATCGATCCTCGCTGGTCAGCAGGCGGCGCTCGGCCGCCGGCTCGGGGTAGCCCAGCGAAAGGCTCAGCAGGAAGCGATCGAGCTGGGAATCGGGCAGCGGAAACGTACCAACCAGATCGAGGGGGTTCTGGGTGGCCATCACGAAAAACGGGCTGGGCAGAACATGGGTTTTGTTTTCGATGGTAACCTGCCCCTCGGCCATGCCTTCGAGCAGCGCGCTCTGGGTCTTCGGCGTGGCGCGGTTGACTTCGTCGGCCAGAATCACCTGCGCAAAAATCGGACCGGGGTGGAATTCGAAGACCTCCTGCTCGCGCTTGTAGATAGAGAC
>JAVVFH010000094.1:0-12076 GCA_032250585.1 Lysobacterales bacterium | reverse complement strand
GCCGGCCTGTTCGTGGATGGCCAGCAAATGCGCATACGCCAGGTCCGCTTGATGGCGCGCCTTGCCGGTCGGCGTCGGCAGCGGGTCGAGATTCAGATTTTGCCAATAGCGGTTCTGCATCGCGCGCGGATTGAGACGCGCACTGCGCAGAGCCTCCTCGCCCACTGTAATGCCGAGCTTGGCGATCATGGCATAGCCCGGGCTGCGCAGCACGATGTTGCCGCCCCGGGCCGCGCGGATTTCGCTGTCGTTCAGCTCGACCATAACCACTGACATTGCGCTATCCATCACCGGACCTGCAGGTGGCGAATCAGGTTCACATCGGAATAATTCTGCGCATCCAGCACCAGCCGTTCCTGCATCAATTGCAGCTGATGAATCAGAAACATGATGAAAATACTGATCAGCAGCGCGATGAACGTTGAATTGAACGCGACACCCAGGCTAACGGTAACGCCCACGATGTCTCCCTCCACGGCTTTATGGGCCTGTCCCAGGGCTTCGCCAATGCCGCGCACCGTGCCAATAAAACCGATGGAGGGAATCGCCCAGATGATGTAGCGCACCAGGGACAACTCCGAATAGAGCCGATCCGATTCGGTCTCGCAGACTTCCTTGACCGCGGAAGAGGCGTCCTGGACATTGTGGGTCGATCCGAAACGCTGCAAGGCGCTCAGCAGCGCTCGCGGCAGCAAACGCTCGCGTTCTTCCGGCGGAAGCGTCTGCAGCCGGCGGGAGTATTGACGCACATCCTCGGGCAGGATGCTGATGCCGGGCGTGACGTCCAGCAGTGATTCCCCCAGCAACCGTCGCTCCTGCATCAGGCCATGCGCTTTCAGCCCCATGATGGCCAACACCCAGAACGCCAGAATGAAACAGGCCTCCTGCTCGTAATCCTTGATGACCACGAACAGGGACCGCTCGACCTCGTAGACTTCACCTGCTTCCTGCAGGGCGCGCTGCTTTTCGAGGATGGCATTTGCCGCCGGGCGGATGACCGTGACATAGATGGCGTGCACAAAAATCAGGGCCAGTATCAGCGCGAACAGCTGATAGATAAATTCGGAAAAGGGCTTGTGTTTTATCATGACGGTCCAATCACCTGCCGTGCCACGCCTGCAGCGGTCCCTTGCTCAAACTGCCGATGTCCTGCATTGCTGCTCCTGGGGAAATGGTTCTTTTTTGCAGTAAGCGCAACGCAAACAGTCAGATATCAACAGGGAAATCTATGGAATAATCTTCGTCGATCTGTTCGGTCGGTTCGAAGCGGTCGGCGGCTTCCACTTTTTCCGATCCTTCCTCCGCAGACAGCTCTGGCGCGGTCTCGTCAGCGTCCTGGTCCTGCTGCACGGCCTCCTGGCGGGGTGCCTCACCGTCACCGGTGCCGGTGGGCTCCTGCGCAAGCGCCGCCGCGGCGGCGCTGACCAGCAAAAGACTCAGACCAATTGCTTTCAAAAGCGACTCAATCAAGGTAACGCGCCAATCTGAAGCCAAGGTCTTCACGGGCCTTCACGTCATAGTCCCTGTAGGACAGACGCAGTTCGGTGATGGTTCCGTGGGCCCAGCTGGAGCCCTTGATGACGTGGAATTCGCCGTCTTCGGGACCGAGCGGGTCAACGCTGCCGCGGGTGTTCGCGCCGATGGCGGTATCGTAAAAATCATGCGTCCATTCTGCCACGTTTCCGCCCATGTCAAACAATCCCTTGTTTCCAGCGGGAAAGCTGCCGACGTTCGCCGACACGATGTGGCCGTCGTCGTATTCGGCGAGCACGCGCGCCAGCATGCCGTCCACGGATGCGTCGGCGTAATTGCCGGCGTTTTTTTGTGGCGGCAACTGCTGCCCCCACGGGAACTTCAGCAGCGAACCGTCGGCAGCGATCCGGGCGGCCCACTCCCATTCTGCTTCCGTCGGCAGACGATAACCGTTAGCGAGCGGATTGAAACCCACGATGCGATCACCCTTTTCCACATAGAAAGGCGCCAGCGACTCGCTCTGACTGAGCCAGTTGCAGTATCGTGCGGCCTGCTCCCAGGTGATATTTACCACCGGCTGCCGTGCGCCGTCGAGGCTGCGACCAAAGGCGACACCGGAGGAATGTTCTTTATCGAACTGTCGATACTGCTCGTTGGTGACCTCATGCAGCCCCAGGTAAAAAGGCCGCTCGAGGACGACCTGGCGGATCGTTTCATTGGCCCGGCGGCCGGGCTCGCGCCGCGAGGCGCCCATCGTAAACCCCTCGGGATACAGGAGTTTCATTTTCTGCCCCGCGGAAGTGGTGATCAGCGGCTTGATCTGTTCCTGCCGCGCCTGCTCCAGGCTTTTCAGTTTCAGATCCAGCTTCTGCGCCATGCCGGCATGCGGGGTTACCGTGGTCGTGTAATCGACATAGCCTTCACGCCGCACCTCGATCCGGTGCGGACGCGAAGGCAGTTGCAGGGTCTGTCGCGCCGGGCCGGCCGGATTGCCGTCTATATACAGCTCGGCGTCCGGGGGCGTGACGTTGAATTCGACGGTAACCAGTTCGGGCACCAGGTTCACGTGCAGGCGCTGTTCGGACCCTGAAGCGACCTTCATTTGCCGACTGGCAGCTTGAAAACCCTGCTTGAACAGCCGGATGATCGTATCCTGGTCCGGGTTCAGGGCGAGTTCCAGCGGGGTCTGGCCGCGATAATCACCGTTCACGGTGATGTTGGCGCGCGGCGGGTCGGAGACCAGAAACACGACCGCGTCGGCCGGCTCCAGCACAATGTCGTCCAGGCGCATGGGCTGGTTGGCCGTCACATCGATCTCGTCCTGCCAGGGCTTGAACCCTGTGCGTTTGACTCGAACAGCGTGTGTTCCCTGCAACACCGGCGCCGTGAGCGGTGTCTGTCCGAGCAGTTCATCATTTACGAACACATCCGCCCCGGCCGGTTCGGACGCAAACGTGAGGTCAGCCCAGGCCGGGACCAGGCTGACGTGAACAGTCTGTTCCCGGTCCAGCCCCTCGATCAGCAGGCGTTCCTCGTAGGGGAAGTACCGATCCGCCGTGACCCGCAGCAGGTACTCACCGGCAGGGAGGTCCCGAATCACCGCCGGTGTAATGGCCCGTTCCTTCTGTTCGATAAAAACCCGTGCGCCACTGACCGGCCCCGTGTCGACCCGCAGATGCCCGGGCAGGCGTTCCAGCGTGAACGCGTAGCGCTGGTTCTGCTCTTCACCTATGACCAGTTCCTGGCTCAGCGGTTGGTAACCTTCGGCCTCGATGCGCAGCAGGTACTCGCCTTCGCGCAGCAGATAATAATCCGCCAGTTTCAGCTTGAGGCCGCCACGAATCGAGACGTCGGCCTGTGGCGGCGAAACGTCGATGTACACGGCACGGGCCGTCAACAGAAACCAGGCCACTGCGATGCTGGCCGCCAGCGCCAGGGCGGTTAACAATGCGCCGCGGCGCAGTCTCGCACGAGCGGCCGGCGGACGGCTGTCGGGGGGAGTGAAGCGAGTCGGAGAGATACGTGATTCGCTGCCTGACCCCACCGCTGCAGGTTCGGGCCTGTCAGCCGAAGGTGATCTTTTCATCGGCACGAATCGTTACTGAGGGGGCCGGCTTATCCGGGTCCACGATAAATTCCACGCGCACGTCGCGATACCCGTCACGACTGCCGACCGCCACGTAGCGGCCGGGCCGCAGGCGAACTTCCCTGGACTCAAAGGAACCGAGTTCGCCGACCTTGTGCAGCGTCACCCGGGTCTGGTTATCCGATTGCAGCTCGATGGTGACCGGCGCGCGCATCTTCTCCAGCAGTTCGCCCGTCCTGTCGAGTTGTCGTGACAGGACCGGACCCGGATCGGACAGGGCACTGACCCGCTCGTGAAAGGCCAGCGCATCACGCAGCACATCGGCATCGTAGAGGCGTTCGGGCTGCGCCAGGATCTGATCCAGCCGGTCGCTGGTCTGCGCACGCAGCGCACTGCGTGCGCGGCCGGCTTGGGCCGTGGCCAGCGCCGAATCGAGCTTCAGGGCGGCCTCGTACTTTGCCAGCGCCTCGTGCCAGCGCTCTTCCGTCTCGAGTGTTTCAGCCTGAAGGATTAAGGACTCGATGCTGCGGGCCGTGATCTGGTGATTGCTCTGCTGCAGCGCCGAGCGCGCGTCCGCCGAGGCCGGTTTGATCTCCAGCGCCCGGGTGAATGCTTTTCTTGCGGACTCCGGCCGACCGTCGTAAAGCGCGGCGAAACCCTCCGACATCTGCTGCTTGAATGCCCGGTCCTCGATCAACTGCTCCGCCGCGGCGATCTGCTGCCGTGCGCGTGGTGCCTGGTCATCCAATTCCAGTGCCTCGCGGTAGGCTTGCCTGGCCTCCTCCGGCTGCTCATCCTGCAGCAGCCGGTCGCCCTTCCTGACGAGCGACAGCACCGCATCCAGAGTGTCCGCCCGTGCGCGGCCCTGGGTGGCTGCGCGATCGATGGAGTCTATCGCAAGCGCCAGGTCGAAAGCCTCGATCGCGGCAGCCGAATCACCGTCGGCCAGCGCCTGCTCACCCCGCTCCATCGCATCCGCGAAGACCTCGTCCACGCGCTCCTGCAGATCCTGCACGATGTGCAACGCCTGTTCGTAGCGGTCGCGGGCACCCCGGTAGTCGAGTTGGTTGTACAGTTCGTCGCCCTGTCGGGCGAACTCCAGTGCCTGTTCATGCTCCGCCTCCGCCCAGACCGTCACGCCGCGCTCTTCGAGGAGCTTCTGTCCGCTCAGAATCTGTTCGAGTAATTCCTGCGTTTCACGGCGAATACGGGATTCCTGTGCTTTTTCCCACGGGGAAAGCGGCGGCTGACCGGTCGGCTGCGGGTTGGCCCGGGCAGCACCGGCACTGCGATCGACCACCGGCGTGGACGGCGCGGAATCCACTGCGGGGGCAGACACCCAGCGGGGCAGCAGGAAAATGACCAGGCCTGCCGTGATCAGCAGGACGCCCAGGCCGACCCAGTTAAGGATTTGCCGGCCGGGCGGCCGGCGCATTGTGTTTCGGGCAGGCTCGGATGGCTCACGGCTCAGCTCGACCGCCACTGGCTCGATGCGTGTAAAACCGGAATCCGGTCTGTTGCCTTGTTCCGCCACAGAACCTTATTGCGCAGCCTGGGTGCCGGTGCCCGTCTCGGCAGCATAGATTTCCTTCAACACCTCCCGCCATTGGCCGTATTGATCGTTGACGGAACCCGACAGGGTCACACTGCGCTCATCCAATTCGATCTTATGCGGGGCCATCTCCGAATCCAGGGACGCGGAAACCTCATGCAGCGCCTCAGCATAGACTTTGGCTTCCTCGCGCTTGTTCATGCCGCTGATGAACACCCCGCTGCCGGCGCCGATGCCCACCGCACCGGCGGTCCGCACCGTGCGACTGTCGCTGCTTTGCGCCAGGATGCCGGCAAGAACGCCCAATGCACCACCAATCATGCGCCGGTTGGCCTGCGCCTGAACCTCGCGCAGGGCTTGGCCCTCCTCGTAATAGGCCTTGCGCCATTCACGATAAGGTACGTCCATCTGGCGCACGAAAGCGGCGTAATACTCCTGCAACGTATCGACGAACATGTAATCGCGCTCGCGAATCTGCCGGATGCGCTGCAGCACCGGGTCATTTTCTGCCGGTAACCGCTTCACGGACAGATGCTGCCTGCGGTCTGTTTCCAGATGATCATCGAAGACGTCGGGTGAAAACCGCTGGGCGAACCTGAGTTCCGTAATCGTGCGCAGAGCGGCGATTTCACCATCGCTCAGGGTCCTGTAGTGGCGCAACAGGTCATTGGAAATTTCGTTGTACATGCCCTGGAATGGCTCAGCGCCGCGCGACAGGTTGTTGTCGTAGGCGTACTTGCTTACGGTCGATGAATATTTCTTCGCGTACCACTGCTCATTGGAGGAATCGGTCACGGTGACCATCAGCTCCGTGGTCTCCCCATCGGACTGCAGGATTTCAGCATCGACCCAGACGTCCATCTCGCTTTGCCGTTCCGGAATCACGCGCACGATGCCCCAATTGCCGGTCTGTTGCAGGGTTTCCATCAACCGGAAGGGCATGTAGCGCGCCTCCGCCCGTCGAATCGATAGCGACGCGCCGGGCTCCTCCGAATCCGAGGCATCCACGCCCGGCTCGAAAATACCGATTCCCACATCCAGCAGCTGCTCTTCGGCGATGCGGTCGGACTCGACGATAATCTCTTCATGGCTGGTCGTTTTCACCGTCGTACCGCCACAGGCGGAAATCGCAAAAGCGAACAGCATCGACAGCAACGGCAGTGGCATTCGCATCATCATATTCTCACCCGTCAAGGACCTCCGCGTTTGTATTTTCGGTACTCGTCCCACAACTTGGCCCGCAGAGCCGGATCCTGCTCTTTCATGGCCGCCTCCCGGAGTTGCCGGGCGATAATGTCATCGTCATTCGCACTGCCGATATCCGCCGGAACATCGGCTGGAATGTTGTTATCGCCCAAGCCCGGAACTCCGGAGCTTCCGCCCGCGGTGGCCGCAGCGCCGCCGGGATCGCTCATCGCGGATTCCGGCATTCCATCGCCGTCGCCCGCGCCCAGTCCGCCGGTCCCGTAGGCCCCGCCACTGCCGCCCGCATCGCCCGCGCTGTCTTTCTGCTGCTGCGCCAGTGCCTCGCGCTCACCGAGCATCAACTCGTCGAACTCGGCAAACTTCCGCTCGAGCTCCCGGTCGAGCAGCCTGGTCTTTTCCGCGTCGGTCAGCGGCTGGCCTGCGGCCGTTCCGCCGACCCCCGTATCGGCCCCTGTCCCGGTGCCTGCCACGGCACTGCCCGCATCGCCCTCCGTCCCGGCGCCTGTCCCGGCATTGCCCGCCTCGGCCTCCGCGACACCGGGCTCAGCGCCCGGTTGTGAATCGCGACCCAATTGCTCCAGCGCTTCGGCGAGAATCTCGTCATCTGATTTCTGCTGCCCCGCCGGCGCGCCGTCACGGCCCGCTTCGTTGGCTTCTGCCACGCCCTCCTGGCCTTGCGCAGCGATTTCCGACCCCTGATCCTGCGCGCCAGCACTGCGCCCATCGGCGTCTGCATCCGCTTGCTGGCCGCTGCCCGGCGCAGACTGCGCAGTCTGCGTCTGCTGCGAGCCGCTTCCCGAGGCACTTGAATTGGGCGACGGGCTAGCCGGCGGCGGCCCGCCGCTGGCTCCGGAACTCGCTGGCGGAGTGGACGACGGGGCGGACGGCAGACCCGATGACGCGCTTGGCGGCGCGGCGGCGCAGGCCATCAGCAATCCGACCGGCAGGAGCAACAGCGTTCCTCGAAGCAACCGGGTCTTAACATATTTTGAGTTTGTCGTGGTCATGAGCGCTACTCGTTAAATACCATGCGCAAGCTGACGCCCGTCTGTTCGGCCGGTATCCCGTTTTCGAAGCGGGGCCGAAACTTCGCCGCCGAAACGCTGTTTCTTGCCCGGCGCCGCAAAGATATGCTGTCTTCCGGATTGGATTCAACGATCTCGATATTTTTCGCCTTGCCTGATTCTGATACATCAAAGGTTACCAGGACGTACGGCGAATTGGTCGCCTCCGATGCCTCGGCCTCCTCCGTTTCTTCATCGAGAAACGGAATGGCCGGCAGCGAACGCGGCTGAGCGAAGAAGCGGTCGATGTCTTCCTGCGGCAACCCGCTTTCGGTCAAAAGTTCATAGGCGTTTGAGTAGGCCTCTTGCGACGAGTTCCATTTATTGAAAAGCAGGTACCAATCCCCGAGGTGGACCCGCGCTATGGCATCGGACTCCAGCGGCAAATCAGGGCGTTCATCGTGAATCGCAACGATTCGTTCCATTGCCGATTTACCCTTGATATAAGCCTTGAGGATTGTGTCCTCACGAAACCGGGCAGTTTCCAGTAACTGGCGCCGACCGCCTCGAGTCGCATTTCGCCCCGCGCTTCGGCTCTCCTCGACCACGCCGCCCTGGCTCAAAAAGCTGGCGACTTGATAACTGGTCAACACGATACCGTACAAAGGATTGAGTAAGCGCGGGTCGTTTTCGCCGTAATTCGCTTCGATAATCTGAATCGCTTCGTGGAACAGGTCATCCGCGGCCGCCAGGTGCGAGAATGAATATTCATCGTCACCCGCGGCATAGCTGCGCAAGTGCCAGCGCCCGACCCGCTCGATAACCGGCAACATCCGATCATCGTCTGCCCCGTAAATACGCTTGCTCACCCAATGCAGATAATGGTAATTCTGCTCGAGATCTTCCCAGTCACCCGTGATGGAATTGACTTTGATCAAAGGCTCCAGGATCGGCAGTTGCTCCACCGCATAAAGGCCGTAGTTGACCCGGCTGTTATGCAGCGCCCGCCGGAACGCCGCTTCCGCGTTCTCATAGTCGCCGCGCGACATATAGGCATTGCCGAGACCCAGCAGCGCCTCGGTCAGGTCCGGTTGAAACGCGCCGCCACTGCTTTCCAGCTCGGTAACTTTCTCTTCATACAGAACAACGGCCGGACCGGCGCTATCCACCTGCATTGTATCGGTGTTGACTGCCGCTGCCGCATCCACAGCCTCGCTGGCTGGCCCGGCCGACTCGACAAGGTCGCCAACAGCATTCACCGAAAAACAACTCAAGATGAGAAAAAATACCGCGATGAAACTGTAGTGCACTGGTTGCTGCTTGATTGGCATATCCCTAAACAGGTTTCGTTGACCTCACAATAATATGATTTAAATACATATTTAAACACCGCGTCAATGATTGAGCCGGCCTGCGGCTCTCCCGCTTTGCGCAGCCCACAAGCAGACGGGCCTACGTCCCTTAAGACCGTGAAAATAATACTATTCTTACAGCGACTGCAGAACACCCGCTGCGCGCCACCCAGGTTGCTGTAAGGTCCTTCCCACGCACCCTGATGGAAACGGAAAGCGCCGTCACTCCAGCATAGCGCAACAGTCGACGAAAAAGGCCGATGTATCGAATCGCAATGGAACGCCACAGCTCTTCGCTTCTGATCGACAGCAGGCGCCGAAACTGGACTCTGGCCCGCCTGCGGGTGGAAAATGAATCGGGCCCTTTGAGCCCATTGGATTTTTCTCACGCTTGACTTTATTTTACACGCGATGAACAGTGCAGAACGCAACATACGCGCCCTGCTGGGCGAAGCGGGGATTGACCCGGACGGCGGGAACCCGTGGGATTTACAGGTGCACAACCCGGATTTCTACGCCCGCGTGATGGCAGGGGGGGCGCTGGCACTCGGTGAGTCCTACATGGACGGCTGGTGGGACTGCGAGGATCTGGCCGGGATGTTCGAGCGGGTGACACGCGCCGGCCTGCAGAAAAAACTGCGGCCCGAGTCGCTGATCATTCCCTACATCGCAGCCAAGCTCTTGAATATGCAATCCCGACGTCGATCGAAGAAAGTGGCGCGACAGCACTATGACCTCGGCAACGATCTCTACGAGGCCATGCTCGATCCCTACATGCAATACACCTCGGCCTACTGGAAAGGCGCAGACAACCTCGCCGACGCACAGCGCAACAAGCTCGAACTCACCTGCCGCAAGCTGCAACTGAGCCCGGGCATGCGTGTTCTGGACACCGGCTGCGGCTTCGGCGGCTTTGCCAAATACGCTGCGGAACACCACGGCGTCGAGGTTTACGGCGTCACCGTGTCCAGGGAACAGGCGGCCTTCGGCAAGCGGTTCTGCCAGGGCCTGCCGGTGCGGATCGAGGTGAAGGACTACCGTGACATCGAAGCAGCGAAATTCGACCGGATCGCCTCGATCGGCATGATGGAGCACGTGGGAACCAGGAACTACCGCCCCTACCTGAAGCAGATGTCGCGCTGTCTCGCGGACGATGGCCTGATGGTACTGCACTGCATCGGATCCGAGGTGACCGGCAAGGTCACCAATCGCTGGATCAGCAAGTACATCTTTCCCAATTCCATCCTGCCTTCGGCTGTCGAACTCACCACCGCCGCCGAGGGGGTCCTGGTGCTCGAAGACTGGCACAATTTCGGGGCTTCCTACGCGAAAACGCTAAGCGCCTGGCACGCCAATTGCGAGGCCGCCTGGGACCGACTGCCGGCGGATCGCTACAACGAGCGCTTCCGCCGCATGTGGCGTTACTACCTGCTGTCCTGCAGCGGCGCCTTCGCCTCGCGGTCCATTCAGCTGTGGCAGTTGGTGCTGTCCAAAAACGGCCTGCCGGGCGGCTACGACGCACCGCGATGACGTGGCCTGCTCAGGCCCCGAGAACGCATTTCTCGTAGAGATCTTTCAGCTGCCCCTGCGGGTCGTATTTTTTCTTCAGCGCCCGGTAGTGCGCTTCGTTGTAGATCGACCAGAAGACCTCGCGCCCGTAATAGGACTCCGAGTACAGTGACTTGGCGCCGCCCAGTTCCTGTGTCTTCTGCTCGATCTGCCGGTTGAAATGACCGGGCTCATGTTTTGTCGGTCCCCTGATCACGTCCCAGAAGCCAAAATCGACATAGAGCAGATCGTCGTTCATCGGAAACAGCGGCGTCGGCACCGCCCGGTTCAGGTGCCGTGCCGGGCAGATCCAGATCGGCAGGATGCCGATCGACTCGAGCAGGAAGTGCAGAAATTCCTCGGCCCGGTGGATGGGGATGCAGATGTCCTGGATTACCGACTCGCTGTGCAGCCCCCGGAGTTTGTCCAGCCGCTTCGTCCAGCCGTGGCGGCTGTTCCAGCGCATGATCTTCGTATAGGTCACCGAGTTCAGGCGACGACGCCCTACCAGGCGCCGGAGCAGCGAGTTGTGCAGACCAAAGTTCTTCGAGCACCAGAACCAGTCAGTGTCCCAGCGCCAGATATAATCGTGGGTGGTCAGGAAGTCATCTTTCTTTTCCCGGATGGATTGATAGTAGATGTTTTTGTAGCTGTAGTCGCTGGTCGCCGGTGCGCGCTCCACGTGCCGTGCCTCAGTCACGTAAAATTCGTCCGGGCTGAAAATTACCGCATCGACAAAATCGGCGTCGGAATCGCATTTGGCTTCGAGAGCGGCGAAGAACTCGGCCGGGGACCGGTAGCGATGGTGACTCAACCGCACGAAGCCCGTGACCGGCATGGTCGCGGCCTTGAGCTTCAGCACGTAACCCAGTGTGCCGTAGGAATTGGGAAGGCCATGAAAAAGATCGGCGTGCTCGTTATCCGGCGTACAGAGTACGACCTCACCGTCCGGCAGCAGCACGTCCATTTCCCGCACGGTTTCGTGAACCAGCCCGTGACGGAACGAAGACGACTCGATGCCGAGCCCCGAAACCGCGCCGCCGATAGTGATCGATTTGAGCTGCGGTACGACGCAGGGCATGACGTCGTGCGCAAGCGTCGCGTCGACCAGTGCCGCGTAGGGCGTCATGCCCTCGACCTCCACCCAGGCCGCGTCCGGATCGACGCGAATGACGTTCGTGAAGTCGCGAACATCCATTTTTGGCTGCGCCCCGCCCGCCCGTGTGCGGAAAAGGTTCGACGTATCCTTACGCAGACCAATGCCGCCCGCGGCGGCGGACTTCATCTGTCCGGCGAGTCGATCCCGCTTGGCTTTATAGGTATTCACCGAACACCAGTATAGTGGATCGCAGGGTCCAGGCGGGTCGATGCATCAAGGGGCACGCTCCTTGCCTGAATCCGTCAGCGCAGTCTGACTGCGATCGCTCCCAGGGTTCGGGCCAGCTCGAACTGCCGCCTGTTCATGACCACATCGCCGCGATCGTCTTCCAGGCCCGCCGCCAGTGATTCCAGCCGGGCCGCCAGGTTTTCGTCGCGCGCGCCGTCGGCAAGCTGCAATGCGGCACGGTCGAGCGTGGTCTCGAGATCGGCCGCGAAGGCACCCGGCAGCACCGCGCTGCGCTGCAGCTGATCGAGGTAGGCACGGGCGACCACCGGCTCGGCCGGCCAGTCGACGCGGAACTGCTGCTGCGGATTGAACGAGTCGCCCTGATCGGCCAACGCCGCCGCGGCGATCTCGTTTGCCGTAAGGTATTCGCTGGGCATCAGCGCCAGCACATCCAGCCCGCGCACGATCTCGGTGCCGTAGATGCGGCCCCGATACCAGTATGCCGACCAGAAGCCGCCGCTGACCAGA
>JAVVFH010000093.1:0-12090 GCA_032250585.1 Lysobacterales bacterium | reverse complement strand
CGCCGCGGTCTCAAAGGCCACGGGATCGTGGTTCGACATGGCGATATCAAACGCGGTGCCCTGCATGTGTTTGGAGGCAGGCGCGCCGCCGACGGCGCGGTTGTGGCTGGGGCTGCGATAGGCGGAGCGGACAATCAACGGCTTGCCGAGGCGGTTGCGCAGCGATTGCAGCTTGTCCATGGCTTGCGCGTTGATCCTGATCGCGCCCTCCCCGCGCGATGCGATCTCCGCAGGCGAAAAGCTGGGCCAGCGCCAGTCAGAGTCTGGCACGTCGCGGTAATGGGCATAGGTGGTGGTTGGCATGATGGGTCTCCAGACATGCAAAACCCGCCTGCAGAGGGCGGGTGCGGTGGCTTGGTGATGGCGCGACCGGTCAGTCGGTGTGACCGCGCTGGAAGGCTTCAAACATCAGGTCGCGCATGGCGCGGATGTCGGTCTCAATCCGCTCCAGCCGGTCGGCATCGCCCTTGCGGTCCTCGGCGCTCTGGCGATCCACGCGGTCGCGCTCGGCCAGCAGCTCACGCTCAAGCCGGACCAGCATCGCGTCATTGGTGAAGGCGCGGCGCGTGACAGCGGCCAAAAGAGCCATGAAGCCGCCGATCAGTGCAGTGATGGCGGCGGTCAGGTCGCCTTCGCGCAAGGCGGAAGGCAGCGCCGATGGTCATTGCTCATGCGCCAAGCTTTGCCCGATGCAGAGAATCGGTGGCTTCATTCGAGCGTAATCCGTCCTATCATTGCCAAATTGATCCAGATCAGTGCGGACGCTGCGACGCCATCCTAAAAGGAAAGTCGAAGCAAGTCCCTCGGACAGGGCAAGGAATCGCATGTCGCAGGCAATTACTTGGCAGTGCAGAAAGGATCCGTATCGTTTGACACGGGTCCTGAAGCGCTCGCTGGTGCTGCTGCTGGTACTTGCCTTTTCAATGTCAGGTCTTGCCCATGTTCCGATGGGCGACCATGCCGCGTCGGCAACATCACTTTCGCATGAGGTTGCGTCTGTTGGTCAGGACGTGACTGCGGAACCGGATTGCGGCAGCCATGGCGATGAATCCCACGGCCGAACCTGTTGCACCGGCAGCGTCTGTTCCTTTTTCGTCCCGCCGATCTCGGCGGGAGGCACGAGCACGGCGACGGTCGCTGAAGTTGTCGCACGCCTTTCCGACGAAGTTCATCCCGGCCGCGCGCCATCGCCCGGTTTGCGACCTCCGAGTCTCTTCGCGAACGTCTGAGCCTGCGCGCTTCTCCCGGCGTGTCGGGCTGATCCGACCGGTCCCGCCGGTCCGGCCCTGCAACGTTCCCGAGAGAGTTTCGTCATGAAACATCCGTCACATCGCCGGTTTCCGGCATCCACCGACACCGCAGGCATGATCGGCTCGGTTTCTTCGCTGCTGTTGTCGATGCCTCCCCGTCATGAGGCTGCAGGATCATGACCCATCACGATCACTCACCCGCCGAGCCAGAGAAGGACGCAAACCGGCGCCAGCCGTTTCTGAAAACACCTGCCGGACTCGCGCTCTGCGTGTTTCTCGCCGTTGCCGGCGTCTTTCTTGTTTTCGAGCACAGGGTTCACCTTCTGGGAGCCTGGCCGCTCCTGTTCCTGCTTGTCTGCGGCGGCATGCACTTCTTCATGCATCGAGGTCACGGTGGCCATGGTGGTAACGGTGGTGGCAGCGATGAACGGTGACGTTCCTGCCTATGGCCTGTGGTTTCTGGCGGCCCTGAACGCGGGCATCTTCATCCTGTTCGCGTTCAGCTTCTTCAAGCCCGAAACGACGCGCGACTGGCGCTCGCTCGGGGCCTTTTCGGCCTTCGTCGTTGCCTTGTTCGCCGAAATGTACGGGTTCCCGCTGACGCTCTATCTGCTGGCAGGCTGGCTCGGCAGCGCCGTTCCGGCTTTCGATCCGCTCTCGCACGATGCTGGCCACCTTTGGCCCGCCCTGTTCGGCTGGTCGATGAATCCGCATTTCAGCCCGTTCCATCTGCTGAGCTACGTCTTCATTGGCGGCGGCTTCATGTTGATCGCCGCAGCCTGGCGGGTGCTGCACGATGCGCAGAAGAAGGGATTGCTCGCGACGACCGGCCCTTATGCCCGATTGAGGCATCCGCAGTATGTCGGCTTCGCGCTGATCATGATCGGATTCTTCCTGCAGTGGCCGACACTGGTGACGGGCCTGATGCTGCCAGTGCTGCTGGTCATGTATTGGCGGCTGGCAAGGACCGAAGAACGCGAAGTGGAAGCGGCCTTCGGTGACCAATACCGCCGCTATGCCAGTGCGGTTCCTGCTTTCCTGCCGCGCCCCACCGGTTTGCTTCGTTCGAGCAGGGGGTGACCGTGGCGTCCTTAGTTCCCAATCAACCAGGAGTACGAAACATGAGAACGCGAAACCTTCAGGCTGCCCTCTTTGCAGGTTTGTTTCTTCTCGGCGCCGCAACCTCGGGCGTAGCCCAGACCAGCGCCCAGGAACATGACGAACACCACCCGGCGGAAACGCAGGCCATTCCGCCAGAGGCCGAGACGCCCGGTGACGCGCCCGCGGCGGCCGCACCCGGAAGCATGCCCGGCATGGGCATGATGACGCCGGAGATGATGCAGATGATGCAGCGCATGATGAGTCAGGGTGCAATGACCGGCATGATGATGGGAGGGACGACCGCCCAGACCATGCCCGAGGGTGGCGCGGCTCCCGGCGTGACGGGTCAGATGCCCATGGCAGGCATGATGGCGTGCCCGATGATGCGAATGATGATGAATGGTCAGTCAGACATGCCCGGCATGATGGGTGGTCAGGGCATGCTCCTCGGAACGCCGCACGGCACACCGGAGGAGATGACGGAGGACCGCGTCCGCGCCTTGCTGGAGCAGCAACTGACCAACCTTGGCAACCCCCGTCTGAAGCTCGGCGAGATCGGCACCGCGAGTGACGGGAGCATCAGGGCGGAGATCGTCACCGTGGACGGCTCGCTGGTCCAGAAGCTCGCCTTCAACCGCTATCCGGGTCTGTTCCGGCAGATAGCCGAATAGCGCGGACACCTGACACCGGTCCTGGCGCCCGCCTAAGGAGAACACGATGAAAACAATCGCAATCGACGTCGGCGACTTGCTGACAGCCTTGGGCCCGGACGAAGTGGAACGGCGGATCGGCGAGGTGCCGGGCGTCGAAAGCGTCTCTGTGGATCACACGGCGCAAAGCGCCACGGTCGCGTACGACGAGACCCGCGTAAAGGTTGCCGACATCAAGTCGCTGGCACAGCGGCCCGGTCCCGGCATCGACGCATCGACTGCCGCCGCGACCGGCAGAGGTCACGAAAGCCACGCCACGGCCGGCGCATCACGAGAGAGTCCAGGACCGGCATCGGGTCATTCAGGACACCGGGGCCATGACAAGCACGCGGGCCACTCGCCCGCGATGTTTCGGGACCGCTTCTGGCTTTCGCTTGCCCTGACGGTTCCGGTGGTGATCTGGTCCGCCCATATCCAGGAACTTCTCGGCTACCAGGCCCCCGCGTTTCCGGGATCGGAGTGGATCGGCCCCGTGCTCTCCACGGTCGTCTTCCTCTACGGCGGTCTGGTGTTCCTGCAGGGGGCCTGGCGGGAACTGCGGTCCCGGCTGCCGGGGATGATGACCCTCATCTCGCTCGCGATCTCCGTCGCTTTCCTGTTTTCCTGGGTGGTTCAGCTCGGGCTGATCGAGGCGAGTGCCCTGTGGTGGGAACTGGCGACGCTGGTCACGATCATGCTGCTTGGCCACTGGATCGAGATGCGATCCATCAACCAGGCCGAAGGCGCATTGAAGGAACTCGCGAAGCTCCTTCCGGATACCGCGACGCGGATCACCGACGGGGGCGAGGAGAAGGTCGCCGTCAGCGCGCTGCAGAACGGAGACCTCGTTCTGGTGCATCCGGGGGAGAGCATTCCCGCCGACGGGACCGTGCGAAAGGGAGAGAGCGACGTCAACGAGGCCATGATCACCGGCGAGTCCCGGCCGGTGAAAAAGCGGGAAGGCGACGAGGTGATCGCCGCCACGATCAACGGCGAAGGGTCTCTGCGCGTCGAGGTCACCGGCACCGGAGAGGAAACCAAGCTTTCCGGCATCATGCGACTCGTGGCCGATGCCCAGAAGTCCAAGTCCAGAGCGCAGCACCTTGCAGATCGCGCAGCCCGGCTTCTGACCTTCGTCGCGATCGCCGCCGCGGCCATCACCATCGTGGTGTGGCAGTCTGTCGGCGCGGCGATCGACTTCTCCGTGGTGCGGATGGTGACGGTGCTGGTGATCGCCTGCCCGCACGCGCTTGGGTTGGCCGTGCCGCTGGTGGTGGCCATCTCGACGACGCTCGGCGCCCGCAACGGGCTTCTGGTGCGCGACCGGCGCGGACTCGAGGAGGCGCGGAACCTCGACACCGTGATCTTCGACAAGACCGGCACGTTGACGCTTGGCGAATTCCGGGTCGTGGCGATGTCCGTCGCGGATGGGCTGGCCGAGGACGAGGCGCTTCGGATCGCATCCGGCATCGAAGCCGAATCCGAGCACCCGATCGCCCGGGGCATCGTGAAGACCGCACAGGACAAGGGCATAGACGTGCCCGTCGCCGAAGGCTTCCGCGCAATCACCGGCAAGGGGGTGGCGGCGACGATCGCCGGCAGCGAGTACCACATGGGTGGCCCGGCTCTGCTCAAGGCCGAGAATGTGCAGGTACCGCAGGCGCTGCTGGAGGCGGCCAAGGCGGCGGCCGACAGTGGACGGGCCGCCATATATCTCGTCCGCGAAGGCAAGGCCCTGGCCGTCTACACCGTGGCGGACGCGATCCGCGAGGAGAGCCGCGAAGCCATTACGGCGCTGCATGAACGGGGGATCGAGGTTGCCATGTTGACCGGCGACGCGCAGGCCGTGGCCGATGCCGTCGCGAGGGAGCTGGGCATCGATACCGTGTTTGCGGAAGTGCTCCCCGAGGACAAGGCCTCGAAGGTCCGCGAGCTTCAGGCGCAGGGCAAGAAGGTCGCGATGATCGGCGACGGCGTGAACGACGCCCCGGCCCTGGCCACGGCCGATATCGGGATCGCGATCGGCGCGGGCGCGGATGTTGCCGTCGAGGCCGGGCATATCGTGCTGGTGCGGTCCGATCCCCGCGACATCCCCCGGATCATCACCCTGAGCCGCGCCACGTACCGCAAGATGATCCAGAATCTCTGGTGGGCGGCGGGTTACAACATCTTCGCCATACCCCTTGCCGCCGGCATTCTGGCGCCATGGGGCATACTGCTGACACCCGCAGTGGGCGCGATCCTGATGTCCGCGAGCACGGTGGTTGTGGCCATCAACGCGCAACTGTTGAAGCGCGCAAGACTATGACTCCGTCGACGGACCAGCCCCGTATGCAAGGGCAGTACAAGGCAAACAGCATCACCTTGCACGGTGCGGTCGCGATGGGCACGGGCGTGATGATCGGCGCCGGCATCTTTGCCCTGACCGGTCAGATCGCCGAACTGGCGGGACCCTGGTTTCCGCTGTCCTTCATCGTCGGCGCCATCGTGAGCGCGCTCAGCGCCTACAGCTACATCAAGATGTCGAACGCCTGGCCTTCCTCGGGCGGAATCGCGATGATCCTGCAGAAGTGCTATGGGCGGGGAGCGGTCACCGCCGGTGCGGCGCTGCTGATGGCGCTCAGCATGGTCATCGCCGAAAGCCTGGTGGCGCGCACCTTCGCGACCTATGTGCTGCGACCGTTCGGCATAACGGGCGGGCCGCTCGTGCCGATCCTCGCAGTTGCGGTGATCCTGTTCGCGTTCCTCGTCAACATTGCCGGCAACCGGTCGGTCGGGCTGTTCTCGCTGGTCATGGCGACGCTCAAGATCGGCGGCATCGCGCTTTTCGGGATCGCGGCGCTGTGGGCGAGCGGATTTTCCTTCGCCGCAGCCTCCGAGACCGGCCGGGACTTCACCGCGACCGGCTTCGTCGCTTCGGTGGCGCTGGCCATACTCGCCTTCAAGGGCTTCACCACGATCACCAACAGCGGCGCCGAGATCACCGAACCGAACCGTAACGTGGGCCGGGCCATCATGATCTCGATCGCGCTTTGCGTCGTCGTCTATCTGCTTGTGGCCTTCGGCGTCGGATCGAGCCTCACCATCGACCGGATCATCGCCGCGCGCGACTACTCCCTGGCCGAGGCGGCAGAACCTGCGCTGGGACAGGCGGGGTTCCTCCTGACCGTGCTTCTCGCCGCGGTGGCCACCGCGTCGGGCCTGCTGGCCAGCGTTTTCGCGGTGTCGCGGATGCTGGCGATGCTCACCGACATGAAGCTGATCCCGCACAGCCATTTCGGCATGTCCGGTCCGATCCAACGCCACACGCTGATCTACACCGTCGTCATCGCCTCGTTTCTGGCGGTATTCTTCGATCTGGGCCGCATCGCGTCGCTGGGCGCATTTTTCTACCTGATCATGGACATGACCATCCATTGGGGCGTGTTCCGGCACCGGCGGCAAGAGATCGGCGCCACGGGCGCTGTGTTGCTGGCGGCGATTGCCTCCGACGCGGCGGTGCTCGCCGCCTTCACTGCGATGAAACTGCAAAGCGATCCCGCCATCGTCCTCTACGCCGCGATTGCAATCGGCGCGGTGTTCGGCTTCCTGCGGATCTACCTCGGTCAATGGACCGCAATGCGTGGCGTTGGCCATGCGGAGCATGGGGCCGGTGGATCATGACTTCGGTGCATTCAGCAGCGCGGACGACCTGCGCAGGGCTGCATGCGCAAGAGGGGTTCGATTGATGTCATCTGGCGCGTGCATCCTGACGATCAACGGGGGCTCCTCGAGCATCAAGTTCGCGGTGTACAGGATGTACGGCGAACAGCCCCGGAAGGGCCTGCGCGGCAAGATCGACCGCATCGGCCTGCAGGGAACCCATTTCACTTTCGACGACCCCACCCGGAAGCAGCAGGGTCATCGCGGCATCGGCGAGAACGCCCCCGCGATCCGTGCGCGCATCTGCGAGGGTCTCGGCTTTCTCGACCTCCAAATTGACGAGAGCCGGAACGCAGCCGGCAAGCCAGTCGTCTCGGCCGATCAGGGGCGCGTCGAGGTGCGCGTCATTCGCACCGACGAAGATGCAATCATTGCAAAAGCGGTTTTCGGAATGCTTGCCGGCGCCGAAACTGGCCAGCACGCTCATCCGGCGGAGTAAGCCCATGAACAAGCCGCTTTCGACCGACCTCATCCAGAAGATGGACGCCTACTGGCGAGCGGCCAACTATCTCTCGGTTGGCCAGATCTATCTGTTCGACAACCCGTTGCTGAGGACACCCTTGAAGATCGAGCACGTGAAGCCCCGACTGCTCGGCCACTGGGGCACCACTCCGGGGCTGAATTTCATCTACGTGCATCTGAACCGCGTCATCAACGAGCATGACCTCAACGTGATCTATGTCACCGGCCCGGGGCATGGCGGTCCGGGCCTCGTGGCCAACACCTATCTCGAGGGAACCTACAGCGAGGTCTACCCGGAGATCTCGCAGGACGAAGCGGGGATGAAGAAGCTGTTCACGCAGTTTTCCTTTCCCGGCGGCATACCGAGTCACGTTGCGGCAGAGACGCCGGGCTCCATCAATGAAGGAGGAGAACTCGGCTATTGCCTGTCGCATGCCTACGGCGCCGCCTTCGACAATCCCGACCTCCTGGTCACCTGCGTCGTGGGCGATGGCGAAGCGGAAACGGCTCCACTCGCGACCAGCTGGCACTCGAACAAGTTCCTCAATCCGGTGCACGACGGCGCGGTCCTGCCGATCCTGCATCTGAATGGGTACAAGATTGCGGGTCCCACGGTGCTCGCCCGCATTCCCCGTGACGAGCTCGACTCCCTGTTTCGCGGCTACGGCTATACGCCACACTTCGTCGAGGGCGACGACCCGATGGAGATGCATCAGCTCATGGCCGCGACGCTCGACACCGTGGTCGAGAGCATCCGCCAGATCCAGCACGACGCCCGCTCAAACGGGTTCAGGCAGCGTCCGCTCTGGCCGATGATCATCCTGCGCTCGCCGAAGGGCTGGACGGGCCCGAAGGAGGTCGACGGCAAGCAGACAGAGGGCACCTATCGCTCGCACCAGGTGCCGATGGGCGACATGAGCCATCCGGGACATGTCAGGATTCTGGAAGAGTGGCTTAAGAGTTATCGTCCCCGCGAACTCTTCGACGAGGCAGGCAGGCTACGTCCCGAACTCGCGGACCTGGCCCCAAGCGGGACGCGCCGCATGGGCGCCAACCCGTACGCCAATGGCGGTCTTCTGTTGCGCGACCTGCACCTGCCCGATTTCCGCGACTATGCGCTGGAAGTACCAGAACCCGGCGGCGTGAACGCTGAAGCCACGCGCGTTCAGGGTGCGATGATCCGCGATGTGGTGAAGCTCAATCCCGAGACTTTCCGTGTCTTCAGCCCGGACGAAACGGCGTCGAACCGCTGGGGCGCGGTGTTCGAGGTGACGAACCGCTGCTCGACTGCGGAGATCGTTCCGGGCGACGACCACGTCGCGCCGGACGGCCGGGTGATGGAAATGTTGAGCGAGCACCAGTGCGAAGGATGGCTTGAGGGGTATCTGCTCACAGGCCGGCATGGGTTCTTTTCATGCTACGAAGCCTTCATCCACATCATCGACTCGATGTTCAACCAGCACGCCAAATGGCTGGATGTGGCGAACCATGTTCCATGGCGACGGCCGATCGCCTCCTTGAACTACATGCTTTCCTCCCACGTTTGGCGGCAGGATCACAACGGTTTCAGTCATCAGGATCCCGGCTTCATCGACCACGTCATGAGCAAGAAGGCGGAGGTCATCCGCGTCTATCTGCCGCCCGACGCCAATAGCCTGCTTTCCGTGACGGATCACTGCCTGCGCAGCCGCAACTACGTGAACGTCATTGTCACCGGCAAACAGCCGTCGCCGCAGTGGCTCGATATGGACGCAGCCGTCGCGCATTGCACCCGGGGGCTGGGCATCTGGGAATGGGCCAGCAGCAACGACGGCGGCGAGCCTGATGTGGTGATGGCCTGTGCCGGGGATGTGCCGACCATGGAGACGCTGGCTGCGGTGGAGTTGCTGCGGCAGCATTTTCCGACCCTGAAGATCCGCGTCGTCAATGTGGTCGATCTGATGACGTTGCAATCGCAGAGCCAGCATCCGCACGGGATCAGCGACGAGGAATTCGATGCCCTGTTCACCAGGAATAAGCCCATCATCTTTGCCTACCACGGCTACCCGATGCTGATTCACCGGCTGACCTATCGCCGGACCAACCATCACAATCTGCATGTGCACGGGTTCAAGGAAGAAGGAACCACCACGACACCATTCGACATGGTCGTGCTCAATGAACTCGACCGGTTCCATTTGGCCAGGGCCGTCCTTGACCGGGTGCCGGGATTGGGTCCGGGCACCGCCACGCTCGAACATATCATCGAAAGCAAGCTCAGCGATCACAAGCGCCACATCCGGGAGCACGGCGAGGACATGCCGGAGATCCGCAACTGGCAATGGGGTGCGACTGAAACGAATTCCGACAACTCCAGGCACACATGACGATGCCGCTTCACGAGGCGAAGGATCAGCGATGACCACGCACGACGATACGATCGAGAACGACCTCGTTCACTGGCGCATCATTCGCTGGATCCTGTGGCGCGCCATCCGCAAGTCCGCGCATCGTGTTCTGATGGACAGAAGCCTGAGGAACAGGACAGGCCGCGAAATCCGGTGGCTGCGGCGCGAGGTCGATTCCTTTCTGAACGAAGTTGCATCCGAAGCAGCGCGCCTTCGCCCCTTGGCACGACTTGGCGCATTGCCGAATCTCGGCAGTCGGCTCATGGTCGAGCTTGCGATCTATACCGTGGCGGCAGACCGGACGCTGCGGGGCAGCGACCTCGATCAGCAGAGCGCGCGGGACGCCTTGGCCGACATCGGGTGGTCCGTCTATCGCAGGCTGCTGGCCCTTTCGTCCCTGCCTGCTCGCCTCGTCACGCGCGACGCGGGAAAGCGATTGCGCTGGAGCATCCGCGGGCTGCTCGTATTCCCTTTCCGGCCTGTGGGTGCACCCGGCTACGCCGCCGAGATCTTTCGCCAGGGCGAGGACATCAACACACATTTTACGCACTGTCCGCCGCAAAGCTTTGCCCGGCGCATCGCCGACGAAACGGGCGATCCTGAAGCGCTGGCCGGCTTCGCAAACAGCTGGTGCCAGTATGACTGGCCGGGTGCCGATCTGATCGCAGCCGACGGACATCGGGGGCATTATATCCGGCGCCGAACACTTTCGGCCGGGGATCCGGTCTGCGACATGTGCTGGGCCGCGCATCCTACGCACACTGCCAACGGTCACCTTCAGAAACCGGGGGTGTCTTGACATGCGGCTGATAATGCCATTGCCCGGCAACGAAACCTTCGCCCGTCATCTTGCCGAGGTCGGAGGATGGGAGCTTGGCCACATGGAAACCCGGCGTTTCCCAGATGGCGAGAGTTATGTCCGCATTCTTTCGAATGTCGCCGGTCGACCGGTGGACCTGGTCTGCACGCTTGCCCGGCCGGACGATGGCCTCCTCCGCCTCGCCTTCGCCGCCGACGCCGCCCGCGCGCTCGGCGCGAGCGAGGTGACGCTGATCGCGCCCTATCTTGCCTACATGCGACAGGACCGACGCTTTCAACCGGGCGAGGCTGTGACCTCGAAGACCTTCGCGCGGGTTCTGTCCTCGACCTTCGACCGGCTGGTGACGGTCGACCCCCACCTGCACCGGTATCCCGCGCTCTCGGCGCTCTACACGATCCCGACCGACACGCTCCACGCGGCACCTTTGCTGGCAGACTGGATCGCCGCCGAGGTCGACCAACCGCTGATCATCGGCCCGGATGAGGAGAGCGAACAGTGGGTGTCGGCCATCGCCCGACGCATTACCGCTCCCTATGCCGTCCTGCGCAAGATCCGTCACGGCGACCGCAACGTCGATGTCGAACTTCCCGACCTCTCGGAGTGGAGGGCTCGCCGCCCGGTCCTTGTGGATGACATCGCCTCCTCCGGGCAAACGCTTGTGGAGGCGGCAAGGAAGCTGCAGCTCCAGGGCTTCCGGCGACCGGTTTGCGCGGTGGTCCACGGCGTGTTCGCCGAAGAGTCCTACGCGCGCCTCAGAGGGCTGACCGACAGAATTGTTTCCAGCGATTCCATTCCCCACGAGAGCAACGCGATCCGCCTTGCGCCGCTGATCGCCGCGACGATTGGACCCGCCAAGGAGGCTCCGGACAAGACAATACGGTACCGCCGTCCGCCCGAACCTTCCGACGACGTCGAAGAGGCAGGCATGGACTCGTTTCCCGCAAGCGATGCACCGCCCTGGACGGGTGGCGTCGAATGAGCGGCGAGCCCCGTCAGTTGGCGACCAGGCACATGAATTTGACCAGGAGGCAATCATGCTGAAACTCACATCCCTCGGCGGAGTCGGCACTGTCACCGGCTCGAAACATCTTCTCGAGCATGACGGCAAGCGGATTCTGATCGACTGCGGCTTGTTCCAGGGCCTCAAAAACCTGCGGGAGCTGAACTGGGAGCCACTGCCGATTGCCCCTTCGAGCATTGACACGGTCGTTCTGACCCATGCGCATCTCGATCATTCGGGGTATCTGCCCAAACTCGTGAAAGATGGATTTCGCGGCAAGATCTTCGCGACGGACGCGACCCGCGCCGTTGCAAAGCTGATCCTCAGGGACAGCGGTTACCTCCAGGAGAAAGATGCCGAATACGCGAACCGCAAGGGGTTCTCCAAGCACAAGCCTGCCCTGCCACTCTACGGAATTCACGATGCAGAACGGGCGCTGGAGCGCTTCTCTTCAGTTTCGTTCGACAAGGGTGTTCAACTTCCCGGCGGGGCGACCCTGATCTTCCGGCATGCCGGCCACATCCTGGGAGCTGCCACCGCCGAGATTGGCGTAGCCGAGCACCTGGCCCAGCACATTGGCGGCGGCGACCGGGCTGCGCTCGACCGAGCCCCAGTAGTAGTGGTTGTCGTGGCCATCGAACTGCCAGTAGGACCAATTCCACCTGCCCCAGGCTCCGAT
>JAVVFH010000092.1:0-12095 GCA_032250585.1 Lysobacterales bacterium | reverse complement strand
CCTTCACGCGGTTCCCGGCCCGCCACCAGCGCGGCGAAGGCGCGCAGTCGCTCACCGGGGTGGTGCACACGCGGGTAGAACTTCGAAACGCCCGCCAGTTTCACCAGCGGGCGCATCAGAGAAAATCCTCGAAATGTCCGCTGACCCGCCGGAAAAAACGCAGCGCCGCCCAGAACACCAACAGGCTGAGCAGGGGCACGACCACGTCCAGCCAGGTAAAACGCAGGCCGCCCAGCAGCAGGAAATCGCGCAGGCGCCCGACATACCAGCTCAGCGGGTTCCAGTTCATCACGCCGGCGAAGCGCTCGGGCAGTATCGAGGCGCTGTACAGAATCGGGGTGGTGAAAAACCAGAAGGTCATCAGTGGCGGCAGCATCTGCGCGACGTCACGCAGAAAGACCTGCAGCGCACTGGCGAACAGCGCGATGCCGCTGGCCAGAACGTACAGCGAGATCAGCAGCGGCAAGGCGCCGGCCAGGCCCAGCCAGCGGATGTCGGTGCCCAGCAATTGCAGCACGAGCAGCACCGCGACATAGCCCGCCACGTGCATCAGAAAGGTCGCCAGCACGCCCGACAGGGGCAGCAGTTCGGCCGGAAACGCGACCTTGCCCATCAGCGTCGCGTTGGCGGTAATGGACGAAGCTGCACGCAGAATCGACTCGGAAAAGGCGATCCAGGGCCAGAAGGCGACGGCCAGGTAGGGTACGAAGCCGATCGCGCCCGCATCGGGAATGCGGGCCTTGAAGATGGTGGTAAATACGAAGGCGTAGACCGCCAGCAGCATCAGCGGCTGCAGCACCAGCCACGCGAAGCCGGTCACGTTTTCCAGGTAATCCGTGCGGATCGCGCGGCTGACCAGTTGGCGGAAAAAGTGGCTGGAATAGGCTTGCACCGGCGTGTCCGAGTGTGCGCTCAGCTATTCAATCACTCCCCGAAGGCCGGCGCCAGCTCGAGGTTCTCCCCGAAATAGCGCTTGGCCATCTCCTCTACCGCGCCTTCGGGCAGCTCGATGGGCTCGGACAGCAGCCGGCGCAAGTAGCGCGATCGGTAGTCTTTCAGGTAGTTCGCCTCGGCCTGCGCCATCGCCTCGGCCTTCACCGCCTCGAACGGCGGAACCACACCGGGGAGTTTCCGGTTGAGCCGGATGAGGTGGTAGCCATAATTCGTTTCGACCGGCTGGCTGATCTGGCCGGGCTGCTCCAGCGCAAACGCGGTGCGCTCGAAAGCTTTCACCATGTCGCCTTTCTTGACGGCCGGGAAGCGCCCGCCGTTGTCGCTTTTCGAGGGGTCCTCGGAATGCGCTTCGACCAGCTCATCCCAAAGTTCCGGGTCTTCTTCGAGTTGTTCGCGCAGGTCTTCGGCCAGCGCCAGGGCTTCGGCGGCCGGGCGCTTTTCGCTGCTGATGAGGATGTGGGACACGTCGACGCGGTCCTCGGTTTTCCAGGCTTCGGGGTCGGCCAGCCAGGCCTCTTCGGCCAGCGCCTCGTAATCGGCCGGCGGGGCGTCTTCGACGATGCGCTCGGTCCAGGCCCTGGCCAGTTCCCGCTCGTAGGCCAGCGACATCGAAAGCTGCACCAGCCGCTCCTGGTCGAAGCCCGCCCGGCGGGCGTCGGCGGCGATCAGCTTGTTGCGCAGCAGGTTCGCGATCACGGCGTTGACGCGCTCGCCGTCGCGGATGAACACATTGCGGTGGATTGCGGGGATCTTGCTGAAGGCAGCGTCGATTTCGGCCTGGGTCAATACGGCTTCGCCCTGGATCGCCAGCGGCGCCTCGGATACGCCCAGTTCGCGGCTGGGCCCGGATTCGGGCTCGGCTTCGGACTCCGGCTGCGCCGCCAGTCCAAACGGGGCGCACAGGCCCAAAAGAATCATAAAAAAGGTGATTTTCCTGCTCGGGTTCATGCTTTGCTTTTCCTGCGGCTGAAAAAAGAAATTCAGACAAACGAAGGGGCTGCAGAAGCAGCCCCTCGTCTTGGAACGTTGCCGGCGCTAACCGGCGCCTAACTCAATGCCTTATTTATCGGACTGTACGCTGACCTTCCTGGTGCTGGCCCGGTGACGGAACAGACCGCCGTAGAAGGCCTTCACGTCGTCGTCGCCCACGAATTCATTCTCGAATTCCCATGCGGCGAAGCCGGTAACCGGCAGACCGAGCATGCCGTTGCTATCCCGCTGGTTATTGGCACTGAAATCGATCCTGCCCCAGCCGTCGGTGAACTCGTTGTCTATCGTAATCAGCAACGATTGGCCCTCGATTTCCGGCGTGGCGAAGATGGAATCGTCACCAAAACGGAGCACGTTGGTCTCGAAGCACAGCTCGAACGGGGTCGTGTCGCAGATTTGCAGCGTCGGGTCGCAGTCGTCCGGTACTGACGGTGAAACCACCGGCGGACGTGAACCACCCAGGTCTTCCTCGAAGGTCCGCTCGTCGCGATCCCAGGTCTTCAGGGACACCAATTCGCAGGACTCGCCATTGAACAGGTTGCTGAACGGGAGGCGGGCCGAGTTGGGATCGACGAAAGTCTCCGTCTCTACGTACGAGCAGTCTTCCCAACCGTCGTTATTCCACGGACCCGGGCCATCGATCGGCAAGCCGGTACCCGGCTTGGTGGTCGGGAACGGAATGCCGGAACCCTCTGTCCAACCGTTACAGCCTTCATCTTCTGAATTCGGAATCCAGGCTGTCGTGGGGACCTGGGCCAACTGGTCGGGGTCAACGTAGAAGTTCTTCGTCGGGAAGGTCACCACCCATTCCGTGGCGGCTGCCAGGTCCGGGTCGGTCACGTACTCGTTGAAGATCGTGTCGTGCATCAGCACGGCGGAAACCGCGTCGGCCGACAGGCTGTAGCCCAATTCGACCGACTTGTTCTGCGGCACGCCGAAGAACACGAAGGCGTTGGTCTGGTCGCCGTCGTTCAGTGACGGGTGGATGTTACCCGGCAGGAAGTGCAGCGTCAGGCCGTCTACGTTCTTGTCGAAGCCCTGGAGGGCCACGGCGTTGTAGCCGAACATCGTGCCGTTGTCGGTGTTGACCACCGCGCCACCGCCGAACAGGCCACCGCTGTTGCGGTCGATATCCGTCGAGGCCACGCAGTTGTCTCCCACGCCGATATCACACCCTTCCTGGGAGGTTGCTTCTTTGAACCAGATGCCCTTGCCGTCTACCGGCGGCACAAACTCGGTCCAGTTTTCGACCAGTTGCTCGCAGTCGCCCGGCTCCCAGACGGTGCCTACGACTTCGTCGTCGTCGTCCAGCACGTTTTTCAGGGTGTGCGTGATGTCAGCTTCCGTGTCGGAGCCGGCCACGACCGTGCCCATTTCGATGATTTCAAAATGGCCTTCGGCGGCACGCGCGATGGACTCGGGCCCGCCGTCGTTGGCGCTGCCGGCGTAACCCAGGTTGAGGAAGGGCTGCAGGGCTGCGCCTACTGACTCGTCAAATTTGTCTTTGTACAGGTAGGGAACCGTGCAGGAATTGTCGCGGATGGCCAGGTGCGGCGTGCCGGCGTCTAAGCCGAAGGCGCTGCTGTCGGCGACAGCGGCCGCCCAGACGTCGTGCTTCGACAGGTACAGGTTGAAGTCGAGCACTTCGCGGGAGTTGTAGCCTTCCAGGAAGCGGACCTTCACGGCCTTGGCGCTGTCGGTGGTGTTGACCACGGAAAGGATGGTCTGGTTGCCGCCATTGGCGGTGTAGTAGGGATAGAACAGGACTTGCCCGATTCCATCCGCGCTGATGTTGACTGCCTGTGCGGTGCCGGCGATCCCGGCAGCACCTGCCAGACCAGCCAGCACAGCAGCTGTCAAGTTTCTTTTATTCATTACAACACTCCTAAGGTTGTGTAACACAGGGCTTTGCTAAAACGGCCAAACCAGGGGCTTTCGCTCGGGTACGGTGAGGAAATCCGCCGTCGCACCGGCCATTCGCGAGACAATGTTACGACAAGTCGCCCGGCAACGCAACAAAGGGGACTGTAAAAACGGGCAAGCCGCGGCCGGGCTAAGATGCTGATTCTGCTGTTCTCCGAGCGGGGTCAGGCCCGCTGCCAAACCGGTCGCGAGGCCGCCGCCCGGCCGCCCCTCCCGGATCAGGATTTCTCCGGCAGGTACCACCAGTTGCCGCGCGTATTCACCCAGCTTTCTTCGACCCGCGAGCGACCGGTGTACTTCTTGATGCCCGGCACCGGGCTGTTGACCGTGTAAGTCATCATGAAGCGAACGGTGCAGGCGCTGTCGGTGCATTCGTGCGACTGGTACTCGGCCGTCTTCCAGCGCACCTTGCGCAGCCGGTACTGGATTTCGAAATCGGTGCGCGAGATGCTCGAGCGGTAGCCGGGCGAGTAAAGGGCGTAGGCGGTGTCGTAATCGCCAGCCAGCAGCGCATCCCAGCGGGCCTGCGCGCGCTCGGCCACGACGGCGTCGGGCCGGGTCTGGGTGCCCGCGCAGGCCGCCAGCAGCAGCGCCAGCACGGCCCCGGCCAGTGCCCGGGCGGCGGCCGGGCCGGGTTGTTTCAATTTGTTGCTGCGTTCCATGTTCAGTCTGCTCTCCTGTTGCTGTATGTGTGTGGGGGGTGTGTGGGAGCGGCTTTAGCCGCGATTGGTAGAGCTTTTGGGCGAAAATAAATCGCGGCTAAAGCCGCTCCCACAATTTTTGCTCCCTCATGTTTGCTGCCACATTTTTGCTGCAAGCACGGCTAGTCTTCCGGCTGCCGGCTCTCCACTTCCTGAAGGGTGCTGATCTTCAAGGGCGGCAGGCGCGAAAACTGCTTCTCCATTTCCTTGCTGATCTCTTTCAGATCGACCGCGCTTTCGATCACGGTGGGGGTAATCATCACCAGCGTTTCGCTGCGCGACAGCGCCTTGCTGCGCGCCCCGAACATCGAGCCGATGACCGGCACGCGGCTCAGATACGGCACGCCCGAGCGGCCGCGCGAGTCCTGCTCGGAGATCAGCCCGCCGAGGAACACCGTCTGGCCGGACTGCACCGCGACCTGGCTGTTGACCGTCTTGTTGTTGATCGGCGGGTTGCCGCTGGTGGAGATGTCGGGGTCGCGCGCACCCGGGCGGCTGACGTCCTGGGCGATGTCCATATACACCAGGCCGCCCGGATTGATGCGGGGCGTCACGGTCAGCGTCACGCCGGTGGAAACGTACTGCGCGCTGCTGACGACGTTCTGGTTGCCGGTAGTGATCGACGAGGAACTGACCGGCACCTGCGTGCCCACCGTGATGGTGGCAGTGGCGTTGTTGCGCACCAGCAGCGAAGGCGCCGCCAGCGAACGGACGTCGGTCACGTTGTCCAGCGCCGCGATCGTGGCCTGGATGAACGGCAGGCCGTCGCGCAGCGGCCGGCTGATTGTGGTCAGGAAATTGAAGCCGCCGGACTCGGCCGAACCGCTGCCGAAAGCCAGCGACTCGAGGTAGCGGTTGTCGGTGTTCCCGGCCGGGATCAGGTCGGGATTATTGGTGAGAAACCAGTTGACGCCGAACTGCAGCTCCTCGTTGAGTTCCACGTCCAGCACCTGCGATTCGATCAACACCTGCAGCGGTTCGATGTCGATGCGCTCGATAGCCGCGAGAATCGAATTGTACTGCGACTGGGTCGCCTGGATCAGCAGCGAATTGGTCTCCACCACGGAAGTGATGCGGATGTCATCGCCTTCGCCGAAATCCAGCACCATTCCGCCGGCCCCTTCCCCCTGCCGCTGCTGCGGTCGCGCGCCGACCCGGCTCTGGTTGAAATCTTCCACCGAGCCGACCTGCACCGGCTCGAGGCCCGGCGCCAACCCGCCCCCGCCCGCACCGCCGCCGCCGCCCGACGTGGCTTCGCCGCCGAACAGCTGCGTCAGGTAGCCGGCCAGAACGGGTGCCTCCAGGTTCTTGACCCGGTAGACGTACAACTGGCTGCCGGTGCCGGCGGCGCCGCGGTCGAGGATCTTGATCCACTCCTCGGCCTTGCGCAGGTAGTCTTTCTGGTAAGTGATCACCATCACCGACCCGAGCCGCTCCAGCGGCACGAAACGAAACATGCCCGCCAGCGGCGATTCGGCGCCGGAACCAAACACGCCTTCCAGTTCGGTGATGATGGAATTTACGTCCACGGTCATCAGCGGAAAGATGCCCACCGACATGCCCGCCAGCCAGTCCACGTCGAAGATTTTTACCGTTTTGAGGTAGTTCCGCAATTCCTCCGGCGTGCCGGCCAGAAATACCATGCTGCGGTTCTGATCGACATGCACGATGCCGCCCTCGCGGACGTAGGGCTCGAGAATGGTCGCCATCTCCGTCGCGGAGATGTACTCCAGCGGCACCGCCCGCACCTCGAAACCGCGGGCCTGCTCGGCCGGCCCGATTTCAGGGTAGAGATTGCCGCGGATGGCTTCCGCGACCGGCAGCACGTGGTAGCGGCCCTCGGTGTAGACCAAAGTGGCGCCGTTCCAGCGCAGCAGCAATTCGAGTATCGGCATCAACTGGTCGCGCGACACCGGTTTGGAGGTGGAGAAGGTGACCTCCCCGCCCACGCCCGGCCCGATCACGAAGGTTTCCTGCAGCACCTCGCCGAGAATGGTGTGCACGACCGACTGCACCGATTCGGCTTCGAAATTGAGCACGATCTCGCCGTCTTCCGAGACGACTTCCCGGCGCGGGCGCGCGGCCTCGGTGTCGATGAATTCCCCCGAGCCCTCATAGATTTCGACCTCCATCACGGCCGGCTTGGAAACGGCGTTCGACTCGATGATGGCCTCGCCTTCCGGCGGCGGTACCGCGACTTTGTCAGCAACCCATTCGCTTTGCCCGGCGTCCTGCCGGTCGCCGGTGGAAGAGCAACTCACGGCCACCAGCAACGTCAGCAGCATGAGTCCGGCCCGCCGGACGATGTTGCTGGTCGTTACGGTGCCTGGGTTTCCTTTAGCGATCATTGTTCTCATCCGTTTGTTTTTCTTGCCGCGAACCGATCATCGACCGGATCGCCTCGCGATAGCTGGGGGGTTGCTGCTGGGACTGTTTGGCCGCAGAGGCGCCGTTGGCCGCGCCGTCCTCGGCGGCGCGTCTCAATTCCTCGCGCCGCTCGGCGATACGCTGGCGGATTTCCTCTGCCCGTGAAAGCGGCTCCTCGCCATCCGTATCGCGCTCGCCCGCAGCCGCCTCGGACGAATCGCCCGCGGTCGCCGGCGGTGCTTTCGGCGGTACCGCAATTTTCGCATCATGCACCTGCAGTTCCAACTGCAGTTCACGCCCTGATGCCGAGGTCAGCATCACCTCGCGCGGACCAATGCGGCTGACCTGCCAACTGCCGTAATCGCCTTCGAGCGGTTTGCCCTCGAAGGCCACCAGCGATTCGGGTTTGTCTTTTTGTTTGAAGGTCACCATGCGCAGCGAAGGCGTGATCACGACCCCGGCGAGTTCCACTTCCGGCGCGTCAACCTCCTCTTCGATCAATTCGTCGTCCGCAGTCTCGCCCGCCAGGTCGGCGTCCAGTTCCGGCTGGCGGCTTTCGTTGAACACCGGGCGCTCGGTGACGATGGCGTAGCTGTCGATTGGCTTGCTGGGCGCGAGCTCGGGAAGCTCGGAATTCATCAGGGCTTCGTCTTCACCCACTTCACCAACGCGCACGGGGGGCGGCAGGCTCCAGACCACGAACAGCAGCAGGGAAACCAGCAGCAGCGCCGCGCACAACGACGCCAGCGCAATGCCGATCGGATTTTCCTGTAACCAGCCGATCATCGCGCGGCCTCGTTGCCGAGGTAGCCGTACATATTAAAGCGGATATCCAATATATTGCTGCTGACCGAACGGTTGCGGGAACTGCGCCTGGCCCGCGGTTTGATGACCGTCACCTCGTCGGCGATGATCATCGGCACGCTGGTTTCGAGCGCGTAGAGGACTTTTTTCAGGTCTTCGATCTCACAGCGCATGCGCACGTTGACCGTGACCCGCTGGAATCGTTCCTCCACCCGCGACCGCACCGGCTGGCGGCTGACGATCTGGCAGCTTTCCTCGGCCTGCACGCGGATCATCTGGCTGAGCCGTTCCGACATCTGGGCGGCCGCCTCGTTGAAATCGTTGCCCTCCAGGAACAGGCTCTCGTCCGACTTGCGTTCCTGCAGCGACTGCAGCCGCTGCTCGTAGTCGTTCTTCTGCATGGCCACGCGCTGGTAGCGGCCCAACTGTTCGGCAAGCGCGCCGATCTCGCGACCGTACTCCAGGTGCCGGAGAATGAACCAGTGGAAACACAGCAGGTAGACCAGGATGAGCACGATCACGAACAGCAGGATCGCCACCAGCCGGCTGTTAGCCTGCTCGGGAATCGCCGCCATCAACCTTCGTCCACCGGCATGATCTGCGCGTTGACCTCAAAAATCTCCAGTCCGCTGCGCGCGTCCAGGCGCGTCGAGCCGCGAAAGGCCGCCTCACCCAGGAGTTCGGACTGGTTGACCAGTTCGATCAGGCGCTGGGCGTTTTGCGACTTGCCCTGCATCTGCACACTGTTCCGGCCGATCACCAGGCGGTCCAGGTAGGTGTCGTCGGGCAGGATCCGCGTGACATCGGCCAGCAGTTCGATCGACAGGGGTGATTCGGCGCGCTGCAACGCGAGAAAGCTGGCGGCCGCGCTGGCATCCTCGATCTGCTGGCGGGTCCGGACGACCCGGCGCGCCTCGTCCTGCAGCTCGGCGATGGCTTTTTCCAATTCATGCACCTGGTGCCCCCGCAGGTACAGCGACTGCGCCATGACCAGGGCCAGCAGCAGCGCGGCCGCGGCGCCCAGCGCGTAATTCAGCCGAGCTTTCGGGTTGGCTGGCCGCTGGCGCTGCTGCATGGGCAGCAGGTTGAGGCCGAGGGTCCGGCCGTCGTCCACCACGTCGACACCGCTGAGTTCCAGTCCGCGCGCGACCAGCGGCCGCAGCAGTTGATCCACTTCGCGCCGCGGCACGACGTACAGATTCAGGCGCAACTGGCCGGAGTCGCTGTCGCGCTCGAGGATTTTCCAGTCGAAATACACGTCGGCGGCCTTGAACGGCGTTTGCCGGTCCATCTCGAAAGTCAGCACCTGGGC
The DNA here is from genome assembly GCA_032250585.1 of Lysobacterales bacterium. GTDB lineage: Bacteria > Pseudomonadota > Gammaproteobacteria > Xanthomonadales > SZUA-36 > JAVVFH01. The sequence continues at coordinate 3,044 of JAVVFH010000092.1, read as the reverse complement.
CAGGCTGGCTTCGGCCGCCGCCGGCAGGTTGATCCGCCGGCTCAACACCGACGAGGACTCCAGCAGCAAAAAGCGCGGCGCCTCCAGCAGGTCGTTTTCCTTCAGCAGGTCGTCGAGTTGCTGTTGCTGCAGCGTGGCCTGCTGTGCCAGCGGAAAGTGCTCGAGTGTCCGCAGCCGGCGATTTTCGTCGATACCGACCTCGAGCCTGTCGCCCTGTACCGAAAAGGTCACGCGCCGCGCCGCATACTGGAGTTTTCGCTGCCATGAGAGCGGCAGAACCTGCCTCAGCTCCTCCACCCACCAACGCAGGAATTTCCCCGCCGGCCCTGCCTGCACGCGGCCGCGAAGAGTCTGCAGATTGTCTAGGAGTGCGTTTGCCATGGTGCTCTCAATGATGGAATCCTTCGCGCCATCGCAGAATCCGGTAAGGCAGCCCGCTCGGGTTGCCTCCAAAGCTGATCGTCGCTTCTATCTGGTCCCAGATGCCATTGGGGAGGGTGGCTTTTGCCACGATACTATACGTCACGCCCCGCCCCTGCGCCATGGCCACCTCGCCACTCGGCAGCGTGGCGCCAAGGCCTGAACCCGCCTCTTGAGATTGTCGTTCCTCGATGAAGTTCCGCGCTTCCTCCTCCGTCATGTCGGGCAAGGCCAACAAGGCTTCCAGTGGTGCATAGGCCGCATCGGGCGTACCCTGTTTCGAGTGGACCGACAAGCCCGGTTCGATTTCCCGGTAAAGCTCCCAGGGCATCCCCAACACCTGCAGGATCTCCTCGACCATCACGAAGCGGCGGTTGCCCGGACCCACTTCCAGACCGGCTGCATAGTAACTTTCGGCCTCGGCCCCGTTGGCGCGCTCGATCTCGTCCGGGTCGGCCCAGTCGAGCACCGCCGCGGCCAGGTAAGTCGCATTCTGTTCGTCCAGGCCGTTATTCACGAACAGCTGTTGCAACGTCGGCTCGTCGGCCGCGTTGATGTCCAGCTTGCCCCGTTCATCGGTGATCTGAATTTCGATCGACACGTCCTGAAATGCGAGCATGTACGGCCGTCCGTCCGGAACCAGGCGCGTCAGTTCATCGGGGTCCTGCAGGTAGAGCGCAGCCACTGACAAACCCGCCTCGGCCGCCATGCGCGCCCGCGTGCTCGACAGCATGGTGTGCGCTTCGAGCAGGTCCATGCGGGCCATCAGGGTATACGCGCTGGTGGAGATGCTCACCAGCAGCAGTATCCACAGCACCAGCACCAGTGCCACGCCCCGCTGGCGGCAACCGGCCGCAACGCCGGGCCGGCCGCAGCTCGCCTGGCGGCGGGCACCTCTCACTGCTGGTTCTTCCGCTTGTTGATCAGGTCCTGGATGGTGGCGCGGTAATTCGAGCTCCGCCCGCCGGCGGCAGTAACGGCAGAGGCGTCCACCCGCAACGAAGCCATCAGCAGCGGCCAGTCGATGTAAACCTCCTCCTCGAACTCCAGGTCCAGCGAGACGGAAAGAGGCAAGCCGAGCGTGCTGTCCCAGCTGTTGCTCCAGCTGGTCAGTTCACCGCTTTCTTCGTCGCGGCCGAGAAAATTGAATTCTCCGGAGGCGATATTACCCACGAGCAGGATCGGTTCACGCTCATACAGGCGCGCCTCTTCGAATTCCTGCAACAGCGCGTGCGAAAGCACCAGTTCCATGCCGTTGCGGCCTGGAACGATGGCCAGTTCCTGGACCTGCAAGCCCCCGAAACCGAGGTATCCCGGCATCGGCGCGACGTAACGGATGGACTGCGCCGAGCCCTCGAACACAACGCGCGTGTCGTCCGCTTCGTCCTCCGCGAACGCCAGCGGCACCGCCTGGTTGAGCTGCTTGCGCACGAACTGGTGGGCCATGCGGATCCGGCTGCTGTCCTCGAGGATCGTTTGTCCCTTGTCCGCGGCCCGCGTGGCGGCGCGCAAGCCGCCGTAGGCCAGCGCCAGCAGCATGCTCATCAGCGAAACCGCCAGCAGCAGCTCGACCAGCGTAAAACCCTTCGACCTGCTCACAAAGCCGGCTCCCGGTCGATCATGACCGCCCGCAGTGTGCTGAACTGGCTGACCCGGTCGCGCGGCGGCTTGCCCCAGGCGACGTCCAGATCGATCTGCAAAAGTTCGATGCCGACCATCTCGCCCAACTCGATGGCGGAACCGTCGCCATCCTCGCCTTCGTAGGCGTAGACCTCGATTGTCCACTGGTAATCGCCGTCTTCGCCGTCCGCCCGGAAGCCGTCTTCGTAGGGAATTTCAAGGCCGAGCTGGTCCATTACCGATTGCGCCACCAGCGCCGCCTCGGTGTCCTGCCGGGCGCGCACGGTATTGCGCATCGACCCGGACAGAATTTCCAGCACGGTTGCGAAGCTCAGCGCAAACACCACGAAAGCGAGCAGCAGTTCGAGCAGTGTGAAACCGCCGCTGGCGCGGCCGGCGGCCGGCGATTGTCGGCGCGCGTTCACAGGCCGTTTCGCGGCTGAAGCCGCGATGATCGTGGCTTTTCGTGCTGTGCGGCTCAATCATCCGGCCTTTGCACGGAGGCTTCACCGGTCAGCCAGGCGACGTTGACCTGGTAGATGCGCCCATTGGCTTCCAGCTTGACGTTGCCGCCCGTCGAGCCGCCATCAGGATAAAAGCGGATGCCGCCGACGGTTTCGGAGGTGAGTTCGGAGCGGGCCGTATTGAGTTCCACCTGCATGCCTTCGGGCAATTCCACGGTTTCACGCCCGGGCGCGCTGTAACTGCGTTTTTCCGTATCTACCATGAACACCTGCTCGGCTTTTTCGAGAATCGCGTGGGTGCGCGTGTAACGCAGCGAAGCGGCGACCTTGCGGGCGGCGGTGCGCATCTCGGCACCGGAAACGCTGCGGGAAATCGAGGTGCCGACCAGGGTCATCATCAGGGCCACGATGACCAGCACGACCACCAGTTCAACGAGTGTGAACCCGCCGGACCGGAACGAACGCTTATGACGGGACGGACAATTCATCGGAGTTTCCAATCCACGCCTGGCCGGCGGCTGACCCGAAGCCGCGGCGGGC
>JAVVFH010000091.1:0-12202 GCA_032250585.1 Lysobacterales bacterium | reverse complement strand
GACGACGACGCCGAACTCACGGCGCTGCTTAAAGAGTACTTCGAGAGCGAGGGCTTTGCGGTGCGCATTGCCAACGACGGGCGCGCCGCGCTGGACAGTGCCCGCCAACCCGGGCTCGATCTCATCGTGCTGGATGTCATGATGCCGGAGATGAACGGCATGGATGTGCTCAGGGAACTGCGCAAGGAAAGCAAGCTGCCGGTCATCATGCTGACCGCCCGCGGCGACGACATGGACCGCATACTCGGGCTTGAACTCGGCGCCGACGATTACGTCCCCAAGCCCTGCAATCCGCGCGAACTGCTGGCCCGGATCCGGGCGGTGATGCGGCGTTCCCAGGCGTCGACCGACCACGGCGTGCTGAACGTCGATGACCTCGAACTGAACCAGGGCAACCGGACGCTGCTCAGATCCGGTGAGCCGGTCGATCTGACCAGCACCGAGTTCAGCATCCTGCTCGCCTTGCTGCATCACCGTGGCGAGGTGGTCAGCAAGCGCGATCTCTACATGTCGGCGCTTGGCCGGGAGCCGGTACCGCACGACCGCAGCGTCGACATGCACGTCAGCAACCTGCGCCGCAAGCTGGGCCCGAACCCGGTCGGCGAAAATCGCATTGAAACCATTCGGGGTATCGGTTACCAATACCGGGTTTCCTGAGCATGCCGTCAATTTTCTGGAAGCTGTTCCTGACGATGTGGCTGAGTATCGTCGGATTTTCGGCCGCGATCGGCTGGATGAACGACAAGCTGGCGCGCGAACAGTGGGCGGAGGAGCCGGCCAACACCTTCGAGCGCGGCATGTACCGCATCAGCCAACGCGCGCAGCTGGCCCTCGACCTGGATGGGCGGAAAGGCCTGCGGGACGAACTGCTGAACATTCCGCGCATGGCCCGCGGCCACATCTACGTGGTCGACGGGGAAGGCCGGGAACTGCTCGGCCGCGACCGGGCGCTGGAACAGCTGGTCGAGCGCCGCACGCCGATGGAGGAATCGACTTTCGTGGATTCCGAAGGTCGCCGCTTTACCATGTACACCGTCAAGCGCACGCCGCCGAGCACGATCCTGGCGCCGGGGCCCGAAGGCACCGCGCTGCGGCTGGGCGCGGCCGCCCTGATCAGCGCGCTGATCAGTTATTTCCTGGCGCGCTCGCTGGCAACGCCGCTGGAGGAGCTGCGCCGGGCCAGCCACCAGATCGCCGCCGGCGATTTCGCCACGCGGGTGCGCAATACGGTGCGCCCGCGGCGCGATGAAATCGGCCAGCTGGCTCGCGATTTCGACGCCATGGCCGCCCGGCTGCAAGCCATGCAGCAAGCCAACCAGCGCTTGCTGCAGGATGTGAGCCACGAACTGCGTTCGCCGCTGGCGCGGCTCAGCGTCGCGCTGGAAATCGCGCGTAAAAAAGGCGCCGGCAACATCCAGTCGGAGATCGACCGCATTGCGCTGGAAAGCGAACGCCTGGAGACGCTGGTCAACGACGTGCTGGGCTTGCTGCGTGAAACTTCTGCGACGCCCATCCGGACGGATGAGGATATCGATCTGACCGCATTGCTCAGCGACCTCGTCGAGGTCGTCAATTACGAGGCGCCGGAAGGCACGCCGGGCATCGCCTGGCAGCCTGGCGAGCCGCTGCACTTTTCCGGTGATCGCGAACAGTTGTGGCGGGCCATGGAAAATCTGTTGCGCAACGCGCTGCGTCATACCGACCCGGAGCGCGGCGTGGAGCTGAAGCTCGAAAACAGCAGGCGCAACTCGCTGCTGCAGATGTCCGTGCGTGATTTTGGCGAGGGTCTTCCGGAGCAGGAGCTGGAGAAAATTTTCGAACCCTTCTACCGCGTGCAGGAATCACGCGACCGGCACAGCGGGGGGCATGGCCTGGGCCTGTCGATTGCGGCCAATGCCGCACGTCAGCACGGCGGCGGCATCGAGGCGTTCAACGCCCGCGACGGCGGGCTGGTCGTGCGCATCAGCCTGCCGTTGGCCAAGGCTAGTATCTGTCCATAAACGGGCATCCCAGCCCGTTATGGATTCGCTGCGCAAAAGCGTGGTTTTGCTGCGCTCACATTTTCAATGGCGTACGCCATTGAAAATGGCGGCACTTCCATGTGCCGCATGAGTGCGCATGTGTATATGGATGGTCGCTTCTCAGGCCCGGTCGCTGCCGAAGGCCAGCACAGCGTCGATCCGGTCCAGTTGCAGGCAGGACATCAGCAGACGGTCCACCCCGAGTGCAACGCCACTGCACTCGGGCAGGCCATGCTCCAGCGCTTGCAGCAAGGCCTCGTCCAACGGGGGGCATTCCTCTCCGCGAATTTGACGCAAACGCGCTTCGCGTTCAAAGCGGGCGCGCTGCTCCCCGGCATCGGTCAGCTCCTGGTAGCCATTCGCCAGCTCCATTTGGCCGAGATAGACTTCAAAGCGCTCGGCGACCAACGGGTCGTCGCGCCTGATGCGCGCCAGCGCAGCCTGCTCGGGCGGGAAGTCGTAGACCACGGTGAAGGTATCTCTGGGCAGTGCCGGCTCGATGACTTCGGCCAGCAGCAGGTCCAGCCATTCCTGCTGCGACAGAGGGGCGGTGTGGATACCGCGATCGAGCGCGCAGGATTCCAGATCCTGCTCGCTGCAGTTGCAGGGATCGAGCCCTGTGTGCTCGATAAACAGCTCGCGGTACGACCTGGACGACTGCGGCCAGTCATCGAACCGACCGCGGCCGCAGTGCCTCGCGAGTGCCACCACCTCGCTGGCCAGTTCCAGGTAGGCCATGCCGTTGCGGTACCATTCGAGCAGCGTGAATTCGGGGTTGTGGCGCGGACCTTTTTCCCCTGCGCGGAAGACCCGCCCGAGTTCATAGATGTCCCCGTAACCGGCGGCCAACAGCCGTTTCATCGGGTATTCGGGTGAGCTGCGGAGGTAGCGGCGCGGGCGCTCTTCGGTGGCGATGCTCGCGACATTGGGGTCGCAGTTGCCGGCTCGCGACAACAGCGGCGTTTCCACTTCCAGAACCGCGCGTGCGGCGAAGAAGGCACGAATGTCGGCCAGCAGCAGGGCGCGCCGTTCCACCGCCTGGCGGGAAGCGCCGGGCCGCCAGGCGCGCTGGCCGTGGTCGCTGCTCATGTGTCTTCCGCCGCGCTGACCCGGAATCGGATGTCGAGGGGGACGAGGTGCGGGGCTTCTTCCCGCAGGTCGGACCGGGTCAGTGGATGAGTGCGCAGCCATGCGTCCGGAAAAATCGCCTCGATCAGATCGTCCCGGATGCGCAGCCGGAATTCCGGGATCGCCGGGTCGTCACGCCCCCGGCACAGGATGCAGGCGAAGCGCAGGCAGAACAGCGTCATACGCAGCGATTCGTGTACGCGGGTGGGCAGCGCCCGCGCAAAACGTTTTGGGATCCCGCGCCGGTGATTGCCTGTCAGGGCCGCCAGGAACAGCTGTTCCTGGCGGGTGAAACCGGCCATGTCGGAGTGCTCGACCAGGTAGGCGGAATGCAGGTGATAGCGGCTGTGCGAAATACTGAGGCCGCTTTCGTGCAGGTCGGCCGCCCAGCCGAGCAGTTTACGGTGCGCAGGGCGCAAGTCCATTTCGGCGGTAATCCGGTCGAAGGCCTCCAGCGCGATGCGCTTGACGCGATTCGTCTGCTCTTTATCGACCTGGTAGCGCGACATGAACGCGTTTACCGTTTTATCGCGCGGATCACGCTGCTCGAGGCGCCCCAGCAGGTCGTGCAGCATCCCCTCGCGCAAGGCGTAGGGCGATACCTTCATTTCCTCGATCCGCAGGGTTTCGAAACAGGCGTGCAGCATGACCAGGCCGCCGATCAGGACCGGGTGGCGGCGCTCCGACAGGCCGGGCAGCCTGACCGCTTCGACCGACTCGAAATCCAGCATGCGGTCGCGCAGCAGGCGGACCACGGCGGGCGTCACGCCTTTCTCTAGCCAACCCTTCTGGCGACAGATTTCCTCCACGGCCCGGATTGTGCCCGAGGAGCCGATGGCGGTTTGCCAGCCCGTCCGCCGGTAGCGCAACTGCAGTTCCTGCAATTCCGCCATCACGGTGCGGACCGCCCGGTTCCAGCGCCTGCGGCTGATTTTTCCGTCACGGAAAAATTTCCGGGTCAGGGAAACGCAGCCGTATTGGACGCTCTCGAGTTCGAGCGGCTGCAGGCCTTCCCCGATCACCAGTTCGGTGCTGCCGCCGCCAATGTCGATGACCAGGCGTCGTTCTTCGTGCCCCGACACGCCCTGGCTGACGCCCAGGTAAATCAGCCGCGCCTCCTCGCGTCCCGAAATGATGTCGATACTGCAGCCCAGAGCCGTTTCGGCGATCATCAGGAAGGCGTTGGCGTTGCTCATGCGGCGAAGGGTCTGGGTGCCGATGGCGCGCAGATTGTCGGGTGGAATGCCGCGCAGCCGCTGACCGAAACGCGCCAGGCAGGCGAAGGCCGCCGCCTGCACCGCGGGGTCGAGTTCGCCGTGTCGGTCGAGACCGCCGCCGAGGCGGACCATTTCCTTGATCTGGTCGATCACGCGCACCTCGCCGTGCTCCCGCCTGGCCACCAGCAGGTGAAAGCTGTTGCTGCCGAGGTCGACGGCGGCATAGGTGTTGGCCGGTTCAGGAAGGCTCATGGTGAGGTTTCAATCGTACTTGAATTTCATGTCGACCTGGAGACGGTTTGAATCACGCGGCTTGCCTGCCGCCAGGCCGACTTCGTTCAGGTAGTAGCTGACATTGAAATGCCATTTGTCCTGTAGCGCATAGGCGCCACTGAACACCGAGCCCCTGACGTCCGTTCCGCCGCCGCCGAAGTCGGAATTGCTGAGGATGCCCACGACGGCGTCCTTCTCGAGCCGCTGATAGGTGTAGGACAGCTGCCAGTTGCCCATTCCCCTGGCCGCCCCGTACGTGAAGCCGACCAGGTAGCCTTCGTTGTTGTCATCGGCCTCGGTGTTATACACGTAGTCGGCGAAGAACTTCGCCGGCTTGCCGCCTAGCCTGAAATCCAGTTCGGTGAAGGCTTCGATTTCGTGGTAGTCGTGAAGGTAGGTCAGGGTGGCCGGATCGAAGCTGTTGCCCTGGAAATTGTCTGCGGCGCCGAATATCGGCCGCTGGCCGGCAAGGTCAAACTGCGCGTAGCCGGCACCGAGGCGCAGACTGGCCTCGGCGGGCAGTTGCATAATCACGCCGGCCTGCGCGACCCACGCAAACTCGGTGCCGCGGGCGCTGTCGCCCTCCAGCCAGGTGCCCAGGCCCTTCGCGAAAAAGCGACCGTTGTCCCAGCCGGCGCCGAGGCCTTCCGGCCGCCAGTCGCTGTCCCAGAGCAGTTGTGACGAACCCGGGATCGCGAGGTGATTTTTCATTTTACCACCGAGAATATGCGTGTTTTCGAGCCCGGACCAGTCGAAATAAGCCAGGTCCAGCCGGATGTCCTTGCTGGAGCCCCCGCCTCCGAGGGTCTGGTTGCTGGAGACGGGGTCGGTTCCTCCGCTTGCCAGCCCGAGCCCGATGGAGAGTGTTGGCGAAAGGTCGGCGCCCAGATTGACGCGCGCGCGGATGCGGTTGCGGTTGCGGTCGTCACGGCCTTCGTCGTCAATGTTTTCATAGCGGTAACGGAAATCGCCCTGCCAGCGCATGCGTTCTGTCCAGGCGGCGGCCGCCATCCGTTTCGTGATCTGTTCTTCGACCGCTGCCTCGATGGTTTCATTCACTTCGCCCGCGACAACGGTCGGCAGGTCGGAACCGCTCCCGGCGGGTGGGGATTCCGCCTGTTCGTTTTTGCTTTCCAGGGCGTCGAGCCGTTGGGTCAGCCGTTGGATTTGTGCTCGCAGAGCCTGTAGTTCTTCGTCACTTGCAGCTGCCGGCAGCGTTGAACTGAGGAAGGCTGCGCTCACTCCGAGCAGCATGGCGATTTTTTTCATCTGCTTTCTCCGTTGATTGCTGGCTTCGCGAGGGCTAACCCCGTGGTGACGGGGTCGCCGTTACGTAAACTCTCGCGCTGATTTTTTCGGCCGGGCCGAGACCGGAACTGCATTCTGCCTATTGTTGATCCGGGCATGCGGGCTGAGTTTATTGCGCTTATGTGACAGTGATGTGACGAAACGGTGTCACAGCTGACACGAATCAGCTCCAGGCCCGTGAAATGTCAAAAAACAGCCATAAAAAAACCCGGCGCGAGCCGGGCTTGGTCCGGGTTCGGGGCAGAGTTTACTGAAGCTTCACCATCTCGCGAGCAGCCACTGCAGCAGGCAGCGGAATGTAGCCGTCCTTGACGACCACTTCCTGGCCCTGCTGCGACAGCACCAGCTTGAGAAACTCCCGGGTGATCGGGTCCAGCGGCTTGCCGGGTTCCTTGTTCACGTAGGTGTACAAAAAACGCGCCAGCGGATAGCTGCCGTTCACGGCATTTTCAGCGCTTGCCTGCACGAAGGGTTTGGCCGGGTCCTTGGTCAGCGGAACGGCGCGCACCGAAGAGGTCGTGTAGCCGATGCCCGAGTAGCCGATGCCGTTCAGGGACGTGCTGATCGATTGCACGACCGAGGCGGAGCCGGGTTGCTCGTTGACGTTGTTCTTGTAGTCGCCGTTGCAGAGCGCGTGTTGCTTGAAATACCCGTAGGTTCCGGAAACCGAATTGCGGCCGTACAGCTGGATGCCGCGCGGCGCCCAGGCACCTTCGAGCCCGAGTTGACCCCAGGTCGTGATGTCTTCCGGCCCGCCGCAGGTGCGGGTCGATGAAAAAATTGCATCTACCTGCTGCAGCGTTAGCCCGTCCAGGGGGTTGTCCTTGTGCACGAAGACCGCCAGTGCGTCGATCGCGACCGCGACGGGCGTGGGTTTGTAGCCGTGCTTTTTCTCGAAGGCTTCGACTTCCTTGTCCTTCATCAGGCGGCTCATCGGGCCGAGGTTCGACGTGCCCTCGGTCAGCGCGGGCGGCGCGGTCGATGAACCGGCGGCCTGGATCTGGATATTGACGTTTGGATAAATGCGCTTGAACTCTTCGGCCCAGAGCGTCATCAGGTTCGCCAGCGTGTCGGAACCCAGGCTGGACAGATTGCCCGAAACGCCACTGGTCTTTTGATACCCGGGCAGTGCCTCGTCCACACGTGATTGCGCTGCCAGGGGCGTGGCAAGACCCAGCAGAAGCGCGAAGGTCAGGGCAGTGTAAGGCTTCAGTTTCATCGTTGAGTCTCCGTTGGGCGGGCGGACCGCCGCAGTAGTGGGTTCGGCCACATACTAGGTGGGCTTTATGACGGTTTGGTGACAATCGGAAGGGGTTTCAGGCCCGAAAAGACTATTTGCGCGGCGCGCCGCGCTTTCTTTTCCGCTCCGGCGGGAAGGTACAGACGAATTCGCTGCCCTCGCCCAGCTCGCTGTGGATGTTCAGCTGGGCCTGGTGCGCGTTCAGCACGTGCTTGACGATCGCCAGGCCGAGACCGCTGCCGCCCGTTTGCCGGGCGCGGTCCGATCCGACGCGGTAAAAGCGTTCGGTGAGCCGGGGAATATCGCGTCTCGGTATGCCGATACCGGTGTCACGGACCCGCAACACGGGACCTTTTTCGCTGTCCTGCCAGCTGACCTCGATGCGCCCGTCGTCCGGGGTGTACTTGACGGCATTGGTGATCAGGTTGCTGAAGGCGCTCTCAAGATCGGAACCCACACCGGACAGAAAAAGTTCGCGGTCCAGCTCGAAGTGCAGCCGGTGGTGCCCGCCGCTCAGTTCTTCGGCCTGCTCCTTGAGCTGCATCAGCATCGCGCAAACATCGATGCAGGAATCCTCACCGCGGTTTTCCGCGCGCTGCAGGCGCGACAGTTCGAGCAGGTCGTCGAGCAGCGATTTCATCTGGATGGCTTGCACCTGCATGCGCGAGACCGCATCGGCAACCCCGCCCGAGGGGTTTTGCTGCAGGATTTCCAGGTAGCCCTGCAGCACGGTCAACGGCGTTCGTAACTCATGTGAAATATTCGCCACGAAGTCGCGCCGGATCCGTTCGACGTTATGGACTTCGGTCACGTCCCGCAGGATGATCAGGCGCAGGTTTTCGCGAAACGCAATCGCGCTGATGTTCAGCCACGTGTTGTCGCTGAGCGGGGAGGGCATTTCCAGCGGACTCTTGACTTGGCCCTGCACCGCGAGCCAGTCCGCAAAATCGGGGCCCCGCAGCAGGTTGGTGACGTTCTGCCCGAGGTCTTCGGGAATTCTCAGTTCGAGCAGGGTCTGCGCCGCGTTGTTGAACCAGGTGATGTCGTCGTTCTCATCGATGACGAGCGTTGCATCGGGAAAGGCATCGGTGAGAGCCCTGAACTCACCGATCATCGCCCGGTACTCCTCCCTTTGTCGCCGATTCTGTTTATCCATCGTGTTCAGGCCGTCGTATATGTCGGCCCAGACGCCGTGCGATTCGGGGATTTCCGCCTGGTGGTTCTGCAGCCAGGCATGCAGCCGCCGCAGATTGACCGCATGCCATGCCAGATAGGCGCCGGCAAAGATCGCGGTGACGATGACTGGATGACCCACAATCCAGCCCAGTAACAGGACCAGCCCCGCGCAAAGCGCCAGTGTTCCTGCATGAAACGTCCAGTGTCGTGAGGCCATGTCTAAACCAGAAAGAAGGAGACGGGCGGCATTCGCACCGCCGGCAGAAAACCGCTTGCAAACGGCTTGTGCTCAATCGTCCGCCAGGAAACGATAGCCGTGTCCGCGCACGGTTTGCAAATAATGTGCAGCCATGGCGTTTTCCAGCGCCTTTCTCACGCGCCTGACGTGCACGTCGACGGTGCGTTCCTCGAGATATGCGTTCGTGCCCCAGACGTGGTCGAGGATCTGCGAGCGGCTGTAAGCCCGGCCGAGGTGGCTCATGAAAAATTCCAGCAGGCGGTACTCGGTAGGCCCAACGTGAATCTCATTTCCGTCCGCCAGCACCCGGCGCGACACGGTGTCGAGGGTCAGAACGCCGACTTCCAGTTGCCCGCGCTCGTTGCCGGGACTCGTCCGCCGCAGCACGGCGCGGATGCGCGCCAGCAGTTCCCGCGGCGAAAACGGCTTGATGACGTAATCGTCCGTTCCCGCTTCCAGGCCGGCAACCTTGTCGTCCTCCGTCACCCGGGCGGTAAGCATGATAATGGGGATGTCTTCGGTGTAGGAATCCGAACGCAACCGCCGGGTCAGTTCGATACCGCTGACGCCGGGCATCATCCAGTCCAGCAGGATAATGTCCGGCCGCTGTTCGCTGATGCGCAGAATGGCCTCGTGGGCGCTGGCGGCCTTCTGCACCTCGAAGTCCGACTGTTCCAGCGCGAACTGGATCATGTCGCAAATCGCGGCCTCGTCATCCACCACCAGGATCTTGACTCGATGATTCTTCACCTGCTCATCCGAAACGTCTCCGATAGCCCATTATAAGGACGGATATGACAGAATGATGTCAGCCGGGTGAAAGCGCTGATTCGCGGGGCGGGAGCCTGTCGGGCCAGCTGGAAAGCCGCCAGGTGGCTTTATACTGTCAGCTTTCTTCGAGCCCGAGCTTCGCCAGTTCCTGGCGCAGCTGGTTGATTCGGGCGGTGATCCGCGCGCGCGCGTAGAAATCCAGATCGTCGCCTTTGGTGAGTTCCTGCAACTGCATGGCGGCTTCGTGGATGCCGCCGCGCAGGTAATAGGATTCGGCGATGGCTTCTTTGGCCCGGACGCGGTCGCCGGCAATGTCGGCTGAGCGCGCGTACAGTTCGTAGAGTCGCGGGCTTTCGGTGTGCGACTGAAGCTGTCGGCGCAATACCACGGAGGCGGTTTTCGCCTGGTCGGGATCGCGGCGTTTCAACAGGGCCTTGGCGTATTGCATCGCGATCGCGTGGTTGCCCGGGAAACTTTGGTAAAGACCCGCGAGCCGGTCGATGGCCTGGTCTTCGCGGCCTGCGTCCAGGTCCACGTCGGACAGCTGGAGCTGGTAGGCCAAATGTTCGTCACGCGCGGCCAGGCTTTCCAGCAATTTGCGCGCTTCGTCGTACTCGCCCTTGCGCTGCAGCGCGATGGCCTGGCCGTAGAACAGCGCATCGCTCTCGGCCTGGCTGATTTCGGCCTGGTCCATGCGGTGCTCGAACCACTCCAATGCGGTGTCCGGGTAGTCTTCGTTCATGGCCCGCAGGCGCGCCTGCACCAGATAGAAATCACGACCGTCCGAGGGTTCCGGCACGGTCATGTTCTGCGCGCGGTCCAGCGCTTCCGAGATGCGGCTGGTCGAGACCGGGTGAGTGCGCAGGTATTCCGGCGGCCCCTCGCCGCTGGAGCGCGTCAGGCGGCCGATTTTCTCAAAAAACTCCGCCATTCCGGCCGGGTCGTAGCCGGCTCGCGCGAGCGTGGAGATGCCGATGCGATCAGCCTCGTATTCGTTCTGTCGCGTGAAGAAAATCTGCGCCTGGGCGGCCGCGGCCTGGCCCGTCATCAGCGCGCCCTGAATGGCCTCGCCGCCACCGCCGCCGGCCAGAACCAGGCCGAGCATCGCCAGGGCAATCGGGATTGACATGGCCTGTTGGCTTTCGAGCGCACGATAGAGATGGAGCTGCGTGATGTGAGCGATTTCATGCGCGAGAACACCGGCCACCTCGTTTTCGTCGTCGGCCGCCAATATCAAACCGCTGTAGAGCGCGATGACACCGCCCGGGGCCGCGAAGGCGTTGATTACCGGCTGGTCCAGCACCACGAAAGTGAAGGGCTTGTCGGGCCGGTCGCTGTGCGCAGCCAGCCGGTAGCCCATGTCCTCGAAGAAGGCATTGATCAGGGGGTCTTCGTTGAGCACCTCGTAGGCACGCATCTGTTGCAGCATCGCGCGCGCGTATTCCTCTTCCTCGGCACGTGACAGGATCGTTTCGGCAGAAGCACCCATGTCCGGCAAGGCCAACCGTTCGGTCTGCGCAACGCCCGCCAGGCTGACCGCGGTGGTAAGCGCAGCGACAAGGAGTTTCAACAAACGGTGCTTCCTGTACTTGACCCTGGACATTCTTTCCCCGAGACTTTTCTGCCAACCGTTCGACAACGCATTCACAGCCCGGTTCTGCACGGCTTTTCGCGGGCCATGCTGACGGGCTGCAAGCGTTCAGCGGCTCAACCAGGCGACAGTGTAACGTGAAGATCCTGTTTATCGTCAATGAAAGCCCCTGGGGCTCGTCCCTCGGTATTGTCGCACTGCGCCTGGTGCGGGCAATGGTGAGCAACGGCGTGCAGGTGGTAGCCATTTATTTCCGGCACGATGGTGTTTATCACGCCTTGCGCGGTCGCGTTTGCGATGCCGGTACGCCGCCCTTGCAACAGGCATGGCTGGAACTCGCGGCTGAGCAGGGGATTGAGCTTTTGCTGTGTTCCGCCGATGCGCGGCGCAGACTGGAAACGGCGCCCGGGACGGGTTTTCGCGAAGCCGGCCTGGCCAAGGTGCTGGAGTTGATGACGCGCTGCGACCGCGTGGTGACGCTGTGACGCCGGTGCAGGATGACAAGCGGCTGGCGGTGCTGGTCGCCACCGGGCCTTACCGGGCGCGTGCGGCCCGCTCGGAACTGGATCTCGCGCTGACGGCGGCGTCGCTCGATTTCAGGGTGGAAGTCTATTTTCTGGGCAGCGCCCTGCTGCAGCTCGCCACTGGGCGCGATCCCGCCATGGCGCTGCTGCCGGCCGGCTACCGGGGCTGGGCAGCGCTGCCGGAGCTCGGTGACGCGCATTTTTTTGCGGATCGGGCCTGGCTCGCACGCTGCAGCGACCTCGCGGTTGAACTGGTGGCGCCGGTCACTGGACTGGGCGCGCAGGACATGCGTCAGGCCTGGCGCGAATGCCGCTACAGCGTGCTGCTGTGAAGGCGCCGGGCGACCGGACCTGCCTGCATCTTGTGGTGGAGCCGCACCAGGCGGTGTTGGCGTCCTGCGCGTCGTATTGCAGTCCCGGAGACCTGGTTTTTTTTCTCGCCAACGGTGTTTTCGCCCTGACCGACGACCACCTGGTGCTGTTTGACCCGCGGGGGCAGCGGCTGCTGTTTTCGGTCGAGGACATCGGTGCGCGTGGCCTGCAGTCACTGGCACAACACCGCGCTGTGGAGTTGGCAGACGACGACGGCCTGGCGGCGCTCATCTCTCAATGCGACCACTGTTTGACCTGGAAGTGACGGCCATGGACCTGGAATTGCCCGGCGGTGTGAGGCTGGCTCTGGATGAGAAAGGCTACCTGCTCGACGGGCGGGACT
>JAVVFH010000090.1:0-12386 GCA_032250585.1 Lysobacterales bacterium | reverse complement strand
CAGCCAAGATCGGCCATAATCAGCTCCCTGTCTTTGTGCGCAACGCGGCATCGACGGCAATGGCCGCCCTTTTGCCGTCTTCGACCGCCTGCACCGTCAAATCCGTCCCGCGCGCGATGCAATCGCCGCCGGCGTAGATGCCCGGCACCGCCGTTCGATACAGCTCATCGACCACGATCTTGCCACCTTCGAAGTCGAGGCCCTCGAGACCGCTCGGGATCAGTTTCTGGCCGATGGCCTTCAATACCATGTCGGCCGGCAAGCGGAACGATTCGCCGCTGCCCTGCAGGCGGCCGTCCAGCAGGCGCGTGCGCTCGAACACGACGGCGCTCACCCGATCGCCACCCTCGATCGCCGATGGACGCGACCAGAGCCGGATGGTCACGCCTTCGCGCCGCGCCAGATCGCGCTCCCACCCGGTTGCGCCCATGTCGGACTCGCCCCGGCGATAGACCAGCGTGACCGTTTCGGCGCCCAGCCGGCGCGCCTGAACAGCCGCATCGACCGCCGTGTTGCCGCCGCCGATGACGACGACGTCGCGCCCGACCGGCGGACGGTTGCCCGGTCCCGACTGCCTCAGGTCGTGGATGAAGCCGAGCGCGTCGCGCACGCCTTTGGCGTCTTCGCCGGGAATGTTGAGCGCGGCGGCCCCGCCGAGCCCCAGCCCGATGAACACCGCCGCATGCGACTTTTTGAGCGCCGCGAGGGAAAGCGTCGCGCCCAGTTTTTTATCGTGATGCACCGTGATGCCGCCGATGCCGAGCAGGAAGTCAACTTCCCTTTGGGCGAACTGATCGACCATTTTATAGGCGGCCAGGCCATACTCGTTCAGCCCGCCCGGTTTCGGCTGCGCCTCGTAGACATCGACCTCGTGGCCGAGCATCGCCGCGCGGTGGGCAAAGGCAAGCCCGGCCGGTCCGGCGCCGATCACCGCAAGCCGATACCCGCTGCTTTCAGCGCGGCTGAAGGGGTGCGGGCCGTTTTTGGCGAGCAGGTGATCGACCGCCCGGCGCTGCAGGTCGCCGATGCGGATCGCCTCGCTTTCGCCCGCGTTCAGGACGCAAGCCTCCTCGCACAGCACCTCGGTCGGGCAGGCGCGGGCACAGGTGCCGCCCATGATGTTGGCCGAGAGAATGGTTTCCGCCGAGCCGTCGAGATTGCCGGTGCGGATCTGATGGATGAAGGTCGGGATATCGATCCCGGTCGGACAGGCCTCGATGCAGGGCGCATCATGACAATAAAGGCAGCGGCCGGCCTCGACGAAAGCCTCGGTCCGGTCGAGCGGCGGATGCAGGTCGGGGAAGGGGTCGACCAAGTCGCCGGAACCCACTTCGTCGAACCGCCCCGTCGTCCCGGCGCGCAGTGTCATTTTCGCCTCATTCGATCTGGCATATTCCCTCTGTCCTTTTTTAGCCCTTGCCGTCGCAGTGTCATCTTTCCTGGTCGACTGTTCAAGCAGGGATTTTTTTGATTGATTCGGACACCGATGAAAAGACCGCTGGACTGACCCGGATATTGCAAACCGTTCAGATTTTTTGAAACGCGGGGTCAGCAGCCCGGTTGAGTGCATCGAGCTTGTGCATAATTGATCAGAGGTTCCTTAACCGTTGGGGCACAAACATGAATACAACACCTGCCTTTGCCAATACACCTGAGCCACCGTATTACGCCGTAATCTTTTCTTCCCGACGAACCATAGGTGACAACGGTTACGCGAATATGGCTGAAAGAATGGTGGCCCTGGCCACCAGACAACCCGGCTTTCTCGGCGTTGAGAGCATCCGCGGCAGTGACGGCTTTGGCATTACCGTCTCATACTGGGCGTCCGCCGACGCAATCGCTGCCTGGAAAGCTGATGTCGAGCACGCTACCGCGCAAGAAATGGGTAAGCGTACATGGTACGAGCACTATGAAATCAGAATCGCAAAGGTTGAGCGCGCCTATGGCAAACCATCGGCCTGACGTTGTGTTCGCGACACTCAGGTCGCTCCTGTCCGAAGGCGCCGTTTTGTTGTTGCTGGTTCCCTTGTGTGAGTATGCTGCCGCTATTGCGGAAACTTCCACATCATGGATTTCTGCAGGATTTCAGGACCTGCCCAAGGTGCGCGAAAAGATTCACTGTTGATCCGAAGACCAAAATCAGGCAAGCGGTATTTCTCGTTGTCAGTGTGATTTCCCTGGTCTTCACGTCTGCACTTTATTTTGTCGGATCGGGTTGGCTCTGAGCCGCGATGGCCAGCTACGGTGCATTGATCCTGTTACTCTTATGGGGGAACAAGCGCGTTTTTCTGGTTCCTTATAAAGGCAAAAAGCACAAGACGACTACGATTAAGCTCAGATCCCCACGTGAC
Organism: Lysobacterales bacterium; assembly: GCA_032250585.1. Lineage (GTDB taxonomy): Bacteria > Pseudomonadota > Gammaproteobacteria > Xanthomonadales > SZUA-36 > JAVVFH01. Next base: position 10,035 of record JAVVFH010000090.1, on the reverse strand, counting down.
CCCGCCTTTTGGCTACCGATAACGCTAAGCGTCGTCGTGCTTGTACCTCTTGTTTTCGGGGTCTACATTTTTCTGCCTGGCTGGATCAAGGAACTGGGAATCCTCGCATCGTCCGACCCCGAGGCTGCACGGGACGAAGCCATTCGGCGCCTGCGACTCTCCGCATGGTCCTTTTGCATCGTCATGTTCGTGTTTTGCGTCTACTTTTTCCGGTACTGTCAACTCGGGCGTCGTGAGGGTCGGCTTCCACCGTCCGGCTGGTGGAGTCTGGGCGCCTTGCGGGCCATTGTCGGGCCCAAAGCCCGTCGAATGAGCGAGGTCGGTCTCGTGCTCTCTGCCGTGCTGCTGGCCGCGTCGATTGGGTTTGGTTTTGCCGTAGAGCATCTCGTTCGACTGATCGAAAGAGGTATGTTTGCCACCTGATTACTGTCAAGAGGTTGGAGACAATTCAAGTGAAAGCCGATCCGAAGGTTCGATGGCGTGCGAAAGCGTCTCGTTTGCGGGGCCAGGGACAGTGGGCCTTGGTGATTGGGTTCATCGGCCTGCTTGGATGTGTGGTTGGGATGGTACAGTTTTGGATGTGCTCAGCCGTGTCGATTCGTTGGGGACACGACCCGGTATTCGGAGATGCGGCCATGGAAATGCTTTTTTTCCTGTTTGTGATTAGCGTGGCTTTTGCTGTCTACGGGAGTGTAACGCTGCGTCGAGCACGGCGCATATCAAAGGGGCGAGCCATAAGCGCGGAGAACGAATCGGGTACTGGAGCCGCCTAACCAGGGCGGCTGCGGAATGATGGAGGAAACCATGCCAAAGCTATGCGTTCATCCTCTTACTGCCGACCGGTGGGCGGACTTTGAGGCGCTCTTCGGATCACGCGGCGCCTGCGGTGGCTGCTGGTGCATGACGCCAAGGCTGCCACGTGCCGAGTACGAGCGGAACAAGGGCGAGGGCAATCGGCGCGCGATGAAGGCGGCCGTGGGCAGAGGCGAAATCCCCGGTATCCTCGGGTATCTGGGTGACAAAGCCGTGGCGTGGTGCTCGCTTGGTCCTCGCGAGCACTTCTCGTGGCTGGCCCGCTCGCGCATTTTCCAGCCCGTCGACGACCGTCCCGTGTGGTCGATCGTCTGCTTCTTCATCGACAAAGAGCACCGGCGGCAGGGACTGTCGGTGCAGATGATCGAGGCGGCCTGCACATTCGCTGCCGAACAAGGTGCGCAGTGCGTCGAGGCGTATCCGGTGGAACCTAAGAAATCTCCCATGCCACCCGTCTTCGCGCACACTGGGCTGGCCGCAGCGTTCCTCCCTGCGGGCTTCCGCGAGGTTGCGCGACGCTCTGAGACGCGACCCATTATGCGCTACGATATTCGGCGCCGTGACTAAGGTTGGTTCCTGTTTCAAGCCGACAACACTGGGAGACAACGTGACACACTCGAAGAGCAACACGCAGTTCGTAATCAAGCCAGTCGCCTCCGGCGGTGGTCCAAGTGAGTTCCGTCAGTCCATGGCGCCCCACCCGCTGGTGCACCAGGAATTCCCGCATGACCCGTGTTTCGGCATCTACAATCGGCGGCTGCGGTCGCTGGAATACGGCAACGTGCGCACCGAAGACCTTTACTGGCGGTTGCGGCGACAAGTCGGTCTTTCGCATACCGGCGAGCTGGCAACCGAGATTCGCGGGCCACAGGCCGAGTCCATGCTCGACCGCGTGTTCACACGCGATGTGTCGCGCGTTCGCGTGGGGCGTTGCAGCTACCAGCTGGCTTGCTTTGCCGACGGCGGAATGATCATGGATGGCGTGCTGCTGAGGCTCGCGCCCGACCGCTTCTGGTATGCCCAAGGCGACGGTGAGTTCCCGGTCTGGCTGCGGGCCCAGGCGGAGGGCTTCGCCGTCGAGGTGTTCGATACCCATGTCTGGATCAGCCAGGTCCAGGGCCCGCGTTCAATGGACGTGCTCGCGCAAGTCTCCGACGAAGGCATGCCGGAGCCCTTTGGCTACTTCGACCTGGCCCATATCCACATCGGCGGTCAGCCCGTGGTGATCAGCCGGACCGGGTTCACCAGCGAGTTGGGCTGGGAGTTCTATTTCGGCCCCGATGCCGATGCCGATGTCATCGGGGAACGGATCCTGGAGGCGGGCGAAGCCCACGGCATTCACACGATACCGGCCGCGGCGACCAACGCGCGGCGCATCGAAGCCGGGCTGCAGTTCGCAGGTACGGATTTCGATGCCAGCGTGACGCCCTTCGCCGCGGGGCTCGGGTTCTTGGTGGACCTGGAAAAGGCCGACTTTATCGGCCAGGCCGCACTCGCCCGGGCCGACAAGCGCCGGCGCACCTGGGGGCTGCAATGTGAAGGGGGCGTCGCCCGTCACGGTGACACGCTTTCCCTCGATGGCAAACCCGCCGGCCGCGTCTGCAGCAGCGCCTGGTCCCCCTACCTTCAACGCGGTGTCGCCATCGCGCGCCTGAAAGATCCCGCGCTGGGGCCGGGTACTGAACTGCAAGTCGAATGCACCGACGGACGAACCCGTGACGGCAAGCTCTGCGAACTGCCGATGTACGACCGTGCCGGCGAGATCCCGCGCGGCAAGTGCACCGATATTCCCGATATCCCGGGCCGGGAGTGACGGTTGGCGCCGACGCCGGAGCCGTTCAAGGGGAAGCAGGCGGGTGTTCCGGACATGAACTGATCCCGCCCTGCATCCGGCTCATCGGCAAGGAACCGGAGCCGAAAGCTGCCATTGCCTGAGCTGCGAGGTGACCTTGCGCTGGCCGTCCATGCCGCCGATCAGGATCAGGGTGGTGTCGCTTGCGAGCAGTCCGCGATAGTCCATGCCCGGCTCCGGCATGGGCGCATGGCAGTGCCATTGGCCGCTTTCGGGGTTGACGCTCACCACCGTTGCCAGCGCATTCGCCTCTTCGCCGTCGTAGCCCTGGCCGTCGTAGTTGTAAGGGCGGTCGGCACCGCCGGCAAAAACCACCAGCGGCGTACCGTCCCGCGTCAGGCCGCGCGCTCCGGCACGGTAGCGCGGACCTCCGGGCATCGGCGGCAGCGGCTTCCAGTCCAGCCGCCTGATGTCGTCTTCGCGGATGCTCGCCAGCCAGCACTCGTCGCTTTCAAGGAACCGCCGCGGCCCGTCGGCCGGATAGTCGACCCAGGCGCCGCCGCAGACCGCCAGCCGGTTGCCGACGATGCCGCCGGCGTGGCCGAAAACCGGCTTGCCCGGCCAGGGCTCGGCTTGCTGCCAGGTATTGTTCCGGCTGTCCCAGACCTGCACCAGGTTGACGTTGCCGGTGTTGCTCCAGCCACTAAGCAAGTACACGAAGCGATTGCGGTAAACCAGCGCCACGGCATCGTCGACCGGCACCGGCATGCCGGCAACGCGTTGCCAGGACGCCGAGGGCTCGAGCCGGAGACGGTAGATGCCCGGGGTCGATCGTTCCGAATGATCGGCAGCCACCGTGTACCCGCCGATGACGTGCACGGCATCGTCGACCACCACCGCATGGCTGCCCAAACGCCCCGCCAGGCCTTCAAACTCGGGCAAGCCCGGCACAGGCTGCCACTGCTCGTCGATGCCTTCCCGGTAAATCCAGCCGTCGGAGCGCAGGTCACGCCAGCTCTTGCCAGCCGACAGCCCGAGGCCGGTAAACCACAGCGCCCGGCCCGCGTCGCCGACCCGGGCGACCGGGTTGTTCGAGCGCGGCTCCGGCAGCGGCGGTGGCAACGCGGCAGCGGGGCCCGAGGCGAGCAGCACCAGCACGCAAAGCAACCGGCGCCAGCGACCCGCGAACATCTCGCTCCTCACCACCAGGCAATGTAGAACGCGGCCAGCAGCAAGGCGATCAGCAGCACGCTGATGACCACCAGGAGCCAGGGTGTCAAGCGCCGGGAACGGGATTTGGCAGGTGTTTCGGGCGCCTGGTCCTGGGGGATATCACTACCTGGCTTTTGCTCTGCGGCGACGGAGGCCTCAGGGCCGGATTGTCGCGGCGCCGGCGCCGCCCTGAAACCGGCTGCAAAATCGGGATAATGCTCCGTGAACCAGGAACCGCCGGAGTTCAGGTCCAGGCGCTGCCGCAACTGGCCGATGGTTTTCAGCGTGCTGTGCGTTCGGTCGTAGAGCGCGCGTTTTTCGTCGTTGAGCAGCACCGCTGCGTGTTCGCTCCATTCCGGCCGGCCCTTCAGGATTGCCGCCAGTTGCTGCCGGTCGGCGCTCTTGTCGATTTTGAGGCGGGCGTAGAGGTCTTTCATATTTAAACGGGCTCGCGCAGCAGGCGATAGGCCTGCTGAATCTTGTCGGAGCGTTCTTGAGCCACGGCGACGGCGGCCTCGCCCATGGCTTCGACGCGGTCGAGGTGGAAGATCGCGGACAATTCCTGGTAAGCGCGCTCGATCTCGGTCTGCGTGGCGAACGAGTCCAGTCCCAGCACGGCACGCGCCTGTTCTGAACTCATGGGCGGGGGCGACGCGCCTGCCGATTGCCGGTCTTCCGAGACCGCGCGGGCTACACCCGCCGGATCTTCCTCATCGCCGCTCTCAGCCAGCTCATGCCACCAGGCTGCACTGCCCGGATCACCGGGCTCGGCAAGAGCCGAGCCGCAAATGGCCCGGAAGCGTTTTTCCAGAATGCCGATACCCAGGTAAAAGGCATCGGCATAGAAACGCAAAATATGATTTTCGGTGATGGCGATCCGGCGGTCAGCCATCGACATCGTGATGGCCATGTCGAGAAAGGCCGTGCGCAGTTCCCGGCTTTCGCCAGCCACGGTGCGGATCGCCACCTCGAGGCTTCGGAGGTCCGAGCTGCGTATGACATCCAGCAGGTCCCCGGTGGTGATTTTCTCGCTGGCCTCGGGGAACTTCGAAGCGGCGAATTCCAACTCCGACTCCTCGACTTTGCCGTCGCTGGCGGCCACCCACAGAAGCAGCAGTTTGACGCTGCTGGCCAGCCGTTCTTTTTCGTTCAGCGAAACACCACCCAGTTTCAGGTTTCCAAAAGACATCGTCGTCCCGATCGCCGCACCGCTTGCCAGTTTTCTTCAGAATACCATCCGCAGCGGCGCGCGGTCTCGCTTCGCACCGGCACGCTTAACCTCACGGCAGGGTAGCCGGCAAATCCATGTCCAGGTTGCGGGCCAGGAAGGCCCAGCGGTCCGCGTAGTCTGCGATGACTTTTTCGGTGGGCACGCCGGCGCCGTGGCCGGCACGGGTTTCGATGCGGATCAGGATCGGCGCCTCGCCGCCCTGCGCGGCCTGCAGAGCCGCCGCGTATTTGAAGCTGTGGCCGGGCACCACGCGGTCGTCGGTGTCGGCGGTGGTCACCATCACGGCGGGATAATCGGCCCCCGGCTGCACGTTGTGATACGGCGAGTAGGCGTACAGGGCGGCGAATTCCCGCGGGTCATCCGCGGAGCCGTAATCGTCGGTCCAGAAACGCCCGGCCGTGAATTTGTGGAAGCGCAGCATGTCCATCACCCCGACCGCCGCGATCGCAGCGCCGAACAGGTCGGGGCGCTGGTTGAGCACCGCGCCGACCAGCAGGCCGCCGTTGCTGCCGCCGAAAATGGCCAGCTTTTCCGGCTTCGTCCAACCCTGCCCGATCAGGTGCTCGGCGGCCGCGATGAAGTCGTCGAAAACGTTCTGCTTGTTCAGCTTCGTGCCCGCCTTGTGCCAGGCCCGGCCGTACTCGCCGCCGCCGCGCAGGTTGGCCACCGCGTAGACACCACCCATTTCCATCCAGGCCAGACGGGTAGGAGAGAACGAGGGCTGCAGGGATACGTTGAAGCCACCGTATCCGTACAGCAGAGTCGGGCGCGCGCCGTTCGGCTCGATGTTCTTGTGATGCGAGATGAACATGGGCACGCGGGTGCCGTCTTTCGATTCGTAGAAAACCTGTTCGACGACATAATCGTCGGGGTCGAATGCGATGTCCGGGGCCTTGAACTCTTCGACCTCGCCGCTTCGCACGTCCAGCCGACTGATGGTGGCCGGCGTGTTGAAACTGGCATAACTGAAGAAGGTCTCCGGCGAATCCGGCGAACCCTCGAAACCCTCGGCCGTGCCGATGCCGGGCAGCGGCACCGAGCCCGTTTCTTTGCCTTCCAGGTCGAGGATTTTCACCACCGAGCGGGCGTCGCGCATGTAGCCGGCGACCAGTCGGCCGCCGACCAGGCCCACCTGGTCGAGCACGTCCGCGCTTTCGGGAATCACTTCGCGCCAATGCTCCTCGGCCGGGCGGCCGACGTCGATCGCGATGACCCGGTTGCGCGGCGCGCCGTTGTTGGTGCGAAAGTATAGTTCGTCGCCGACGCTGCCGACCAGACTGTAGTCATAATCGAAGCCCTCGATGAGCATCACCGGCTCGGAATCCGGGTCGCCCAGATCCTGGTGCACGATCGAATAACGCGCGTCGGTGCCGACCATGATGGTGATGACCAGGTGCCTGCCGTCTTCGGTCACATCGGCCATCGGGCCCCACTCGGGATGGTCGGGGCGGGCGTAAATCAGCTCGTCCTCGTCCTGGGCGGTGCCCAGGCGATGGAAATAAACGCTCATGTTCTTGTTGAGCGACTGGAATTTGTCTTCCTCGGCGGTCGCCGGGTAACGGCTGTAGTAGAAGCCGGAGCCGTCATGGACCCAGGCAAGGCCGGTGAACTTGAGCCATTCCAGCCGATCGTCCAGCGTCTCGCCGCTGGCAACGTCCAGCACGCGGGCGACGCGCCAGTCGGAGCCACCGTCCTGGACCAGGTAAGCCACGTGGCAGCCGTCCGGGCTGGGGTAGTACGAGGCCAGTGCGACGGTGCCGTCCCCGGACCAGCCGTTGGGGTCGATCAGCCGTTCCGGCTCGGCGTCGAGATCGGCCTGCGTGTAGATCACCTCCTGGTTTTGCAGTCCGTCGTTGTAAGCGTAGAAATAACGCCCGCCCTTGCGGACCGGCACGGAATAGCGTTCGTAATCCCAAAGCTCGCGCATGCGCCCGGCAATGGCCGCACGCTCCGGCAGGGCTTCCAGGTACGCGAACGTCACTTCGTTCTGCTCTTTCACCCACTGGGCGACCGCCTCGCTTTCGCGCACGTCCGCTTCCAGCCAGCGGTAGGGGTCGGCCACTTCGGTGCCATGATAGTTGTCCACTCGATCGCCTTTTGCAGTCTCCGGGTAAGTCCATTGCGCGCTTTCCGCAGGGGGCGGCGGCTCCGAGCAGCCGATGAGCAGCGCGGAAAGGGGTAAAACCAGGCGGATTCGATTCATTGACACATTCCTCGGCAAAAATACCGGTTTGATCACATCTCCGTAGCGGCTGCAAATACATTCCGGAACCCCTGACAGGTGGTGTCCCCCCTTGCGCTAATCAAGTCCGCCGTGCCGGCTATAATAAGCAGTGATTAACCCCAATCGGGATGGGCCGACCGTGACCGCATCCAAACCGACAGGAGGAGCAGCAACCATGAAGAATTTCATTTCAGGTCTGACGACTCTCGCCCTGATCACCCTCGCCACGAGGGGGCGGCCCCGGACAGCGGCCACCCTTTTTCGAAACCCGACACAGCAGGAAAAACCCAATGAAAAGCTATGAACTCCAGAGCGGCGACCACATGCCGGCACTCGGCCTGGGCACCTGGCAAGCGGAGCCCGGAGAAGTCGGCCGCGCCGTGCGCGAGGCAATCCGCATCGGCTACCGCCACTTCGACTGTGCGCCGGCCTACAGGAACGAGGCCGAAATCGGCGCCGCCTTGAACGCCGCCATCGGCGACGGAGAGGTCAGCCGCGAAGAACTCTGGATCACGTCCAAACTCTGGAACAGCGATCACCTGCGCGACGACGTCAAACCCGCGCTGGAAAAAACACTCGCCGACCTGCAGACCCACTACCTCGACCTGTACCTGGTGCACTGGCCGATCGCTTTCAAACCCGGTATCGACTTCCCAACGGGACCGGAAGATTACCTGAGCCTGGAGGAGGCGCCGCTGGCCGCAACCTGGGCCGGGATGGAAGAAGTGCTGGAAGCGGGCCTGTGCCGCAACATCGGCGTCAGCAACTTCACCGAAAGCAAAATCAACCGACTGCTCGAGGCCGGACAGCAAATGCCGGCGGTGAACCAGATCGAATTGCACCCGCTGTTCCAGCAAAAAGACCTGCTGCAATGGTGCGGCAACCACGGCATCGTGCTGACGGCCTACTCACCGCTGGGTTCCGGCGGCCGGCCCGAAGAGATGCGCAACCCGGACGAACCCCGGCCGCTGGAGCACCCCGTGATCCGCAAAATTGCTTCGAAGCACGATTTCGGCCCCGCCCAGGTGTTGATCTCCTGGGCCATCCAGCGCGGCACGTCGGTGATTCCGAAGGCCGTCAGGGACGAGCACCTGCGGGCCAATTTCGAAGCGGCCGGGCTCGAACTGGACGACGAGGACATGGCCGCCATCAACGCCCTGGACAACGAAGAGCCGGGCAGCCAGGAGCGGATTGTTACCGGCGATTTTTTCTGTCCGCCCGGCAGTCCGTACACCACCGCCTGGCTGTGGGCCTGAGGCCCATCGTTCGGCGGCGGGCCGGGCAGGCGATCCGGGCTATACTCTGAAAATGTCCGCCGTGCTCGCCATCGACCAGGGAACCACCGGATCGACCGCGCTGGTCTTTTCCGACGACGGCAAGGTGATCGGCCGCGCTTACAGCGAATTCACCCAGCATTATCCCCGGCCGGGCTGGGTCGAGCATGACCCGGAAGAGATCTGGCAGGTCAGCCGGCGCGTCATGGCGCAGGCGCTGGCAGCCGCCAGGGTCGGCAAGCGGGACCTGGCGGCGATCGGCATCACCAACCAGCGGGAAACCACCGTGGTCTGGGACCGCGAAACGGGGCGGCCAGTCTACCCCGCGATCGTCTGGCAAAGCCGCCAAAGCGCCCCGATCTGCGAACGCCTCAAGGCCGACGGCCTGGAAGCGACCTTCCGCGAGCGCACCGGCCTGCTGCTGGACCCCTATCTTTCCGGCAGCAAGATCCGCTGGATTCTCGACCAAGACCCGGCGCTGCAGCACCGTGCCGAGAACGGCGAACTGGCCTTCGGCACCATCGACAGCTGGCTGCTGTGGAAGCTGACCGGAGGCCGCCAGGCCGCCGGCGCGCTGCACCGGACCGACCCGACCAACGCATCCCGGACTCTGCTCTACGACATCCACAAGCAGCGCTGGGACCCACAGCTTTGCGAACTGCTGAACGTCCCGCCGGCGATGCTGGCCGAGGTGCGGCCCAGCGCCGGTGTGTTTGGGGAAATCGACGCCTTCAAAGGCATCCCCGGCGGCGTGCCGGTGGCCGGCATCGCCGGCGACCAGCAGGCGGCTCTGTACGGGCAGGGCTGCTGGGAGCCCGGCCAGGCCAAGAACACTTACGGCACCGGCTGTTTCATGCTGATGAACATGGGCGCCGAGCATGCCATCAGCCAACACAATTTGTTGACCACCGTCTGCTGCGACGCATTTGGCGCACCGGCCTACGCGCTCGAAGGCTCGGTCTTCTGCGCCGGGGCCACCGTGCAGTGGCTGCGCGACGAACTGGGCATCATCGACGACGCCGCCGAAACGGAAGCCCTCGCCCGCGAGCTCGCGGACAACCGCGGTGTCTACCTGGTGCCGGCCTTTTCCGGCCTCGGCGCGCCCTACTGGGATGCGGAGGTCCGCGCCGCCGTGCTGGGCATCACGCGCGGCACCGGCCGGGCCCATTTCGCGCGTGCCGCGCTGGAGGCCATCGCCTACCAGTCACGCGACATCGCGCAGGTCATGGCCATGGATTCCGGCATCGAGATGAAACAGCTGCGCGTCGACGGCGGTGCCGCAGCGAACGATTTTTTGATGCAGTTCCAGGCGGACATCCTGGGTGTTGCCGTGGAACGGCCGCAGCAAATCGAAACCACCGCCGCCGGCAGCGCCTACCTGGCGGGCCTGGCGGTTGGCTTCTGGCCGAGCACCGAAGACCTGCGCGAGACCATGCGCATCGAGCGGCGCTTCGAGCCGGAAATGCCGCAAGCGGCGCGTGACGCATTG
>JAVVFH010000008.1:18399-33326 GCA_032250585.1 Lysobacterales bacterium | reverse complement strand
CTGGGCGTCGACCCGGAGAGCGAAATCGCCGTCGCTTTCGATCCGGACAGCATCGTTCGCGGCCGTTTCCTGGAGGGGCCGCAGGACACGGGTTTGGTACTCGGGCGGCGGCTGCTGGAGCGGCTCGAAACGGAGCTGGGCAAGCGCGTCGTCGTCATGAGCCAGGACCGCGACAACGACATCGCCGACCGCGGTTTCCGCATCGTCGGCGTTTATGAAGCCACGCTGGCGAGCCGCGAGGAACGTTTCGTCTACGCCGGGCGCACGACCGTGCAGTCGCTGCTGGGCATCGGTGAGCGGCTGTCCGAGATCGCGGTGGTCGGAAGCGATTACCGCGACCCCACCAGGCTCCGGACCCACCTGAGCCGCGCCGCCGGCGAACAGTGGGAAGTGCAGGCCTGGACGGAGCTCGACCCTTACCTGGACATGATGATGCGGGTCATGGACGGCTTCGTGCTGGTCTGGATCGTGGTCATTTTCCTGGCGCTCAGCTTCGGCCTCGCGAACACCCTGATGATGGCCGTGTTCGAGCGCATGCGGGAATTCGGCCTGATCCAGGCACTGGGCATGAAGCCCGCGTCCATTCTCTACCAGGTGCTTCTCGAGTCCCTGCTGTTGCTGCTGCTCGGCCTGGCCGCCGGAAACCTGCTGGCGGTCGCAACCGTCTGGCCCTTGCGCGACGGACTGGACATCTCGGTAGTCGCCGAAGGCATGGAAATGATGGGTGCGGCCAGTGTTCTGTACCCGGCCCTGAACAGCGGGGATGTGCTGCTCGCCAATGGCGTGGTGATCGTGCTGGGTATCCTTACCAGTCTGTTACCGGCCTGGCGGGCATCGCGCTATGCGCCAGTGGCCGCCATCGCGAAAACATAGGCAGAAACATGATCGCCATCGAATGCAGAGAGTTGTGCAAGTACTACCAGCAGGGCGACGCCGTCATCAAAGCGCTGGACCTCGTCTCGCTGGACATCGAAAAAGGCGCCTTCGTCTGCCTGTCGGGTCCTTCCGGATCCGGCAAGACCACCCTGCTGAACATGATCGGCGGCCTCGACAAACTCGACAGCGGCCAGGTCAGCATCGATGGAGAGCGCATCGACAGGCTCGACAAGGGCGAACTCGCCGATATCCGACTGCATCACATCGGCTTCGTCTTCCAGGCCTACAACCTGATTGCGGTGCTGACCGCGCGCGAAAACGTGGAATTCGTGATGCAGGTCCAGGGCGTGCCCGCGGCCGAACGCCAACGCAAGTCGATGGCGATTCTCGAGGAAGTCGGCCTGCAGGGGATGGCAGACCGGCGCCCCGCTCAACTCTCGGGCGGACAGCAGCAGCGCGTGGCCGTGGCGCGGGCGATCGTCAGCCAGCCGAAACTGGTGCTTGCCGATGAGCCCACCGCCAACCTGGATTCGAAATCGGCAAGCCGGCTGATGGAACTGCTCCGGGCACTGAACGAGAACCACGGCGTGACGTTCCTGATTTCGACCCACGATGAGCGGGTCATGCGCTACGCGGAGCGACTCATTCAGATGCGCGACGGTAAAATTACCGGGGACCACCCGCAGGATCCCGCCTGAATGCCCCGGTGGCCGGCAATCATCATTCTGTGCCTGGCCCAGGCAGTAGGCCAGGCTTCCGCCACGGCAGCCGACAAAGCCTGGCTGCCGGAGGCTTTTGTCGGCGGCCACGTCAAATACCAACTGGTGGCCTGGGCTTATCCGGAAAACAGCAGCTTCAGGGAAACCCTCGGCGAGCGCAGCGCCACGCAGGCGCTGGACCTGAGGCTGAACTTTGCCGCCAACACGGGGCCATGGGATTTCAAACTGGATTATCAGATGACCTCTGTACACGCCGAGAACCTGGGCCTGGAAACCGGACTGCCCGGCAGCACGCAACCCGCGACCGTCATCATTGACGACCGGCGACGCTGGTGGGATCTGACACATAAGCAGACGCACGGAGACGAGTTGGCGGTAGTGAACCGCCTGGACCGGCTCAGCGTCGGATACACGACCGGGCGCAGCGCCTGGCGGCTGGGGCGGCAGGCCATCAGCTGGGGCAACGGGATGTTTTACACGCCAATGGATGTCTTCAATCCGTTCGATCCCGCCGCCATCGACAAGGAATACAAAAGCGGCGACGACATGCTCTACGGCCAGTGGCTGTTCGCCAACGGCGACGACCTGCAGGGTGTCGCGGTCGTGCGTCGCGACCCGCTCAGCGGCGGGGTCGACCGGGATCAGTCATCCGTCGCACTCAAGTACCATGGCTTTCTCGGCATGAACGAATTCGATCTGCTCGCGGCCGAGCATTTCGACGCCCGCATCATAGGCCTGGGCGGCATTCTCAGCGCCGGCGGTGCCGTGTGGCGCGGCGACCTGACCTGGACGCGCGACAGAGGCGACGATTACCTGACGGGCGTGGCCAGCATTTCGTATGCCTGGGACTGGGCGGGCCGGAACGTCAGCGGCCTGCTGGAGTACTACTACAACGGCCTCGGCCAGTCCGATGGCCGCTATGCCTCGTCTGCGTTGGCCGAAAACCCCGCGCTGCTGGCGCGTTTGGAACGCAGCGAGCTGTTTACGCTGGCCCGTCGGTACCTGGCCGCCTCGGCAACGATCGAGCTGACACCGCTGCTGCATGCGACCCCAAACCTGTTCATGAACCTGGACGACCCGTCGGCGCTGGCGCAACTGACGTTACGCTACGACTGGCGCCAGGATCTGCAAATCCTGGCCGCCCTGAATCTGCCGATCGGGCCCGACGGCAGCGAATTCGGCGGCATCGGGACACCGGCCGATGACCGTTTTCTATCCGTCGGCGGCAGCCTGTTCGCCCAACTCGCCTGGTACTTTTGAGAGCGGGCCGGAAACGCTCCGCCGGGCTCACTCTTCAAGCAGACGGGAATCCACGGCGGTGGCGCGCCCGGTGATCACCTGGCGGACCCGTCCGGCGACCGCCTCCGGGTCGCCAAAGTCCTCGATTCGCAGAATCTCACGCCCGGCGTCAATCACGATGAGCGACGGGAATTGTCGTATGCCGTGGCGCAGCATGACGTCATTGGTTGCGTCGATTTCAAGGCGGTGTTCGACGTCGTAGCGGTCGCGGTAGGAATCCAGCTCCGTCTCGCCGGTCCAGAGCCGGGAAGCCACACCCCTCCAGTGCAACTCGGGCCACTGGCGATACAGGCGATTGACCGTGCGCTGCCCGTCGCTGCAGTTGCGCGCCATCGCCGGTCGCGTGTCCTCCAGATACCAGTCGCACCAGGTTGCGAGAAAGTACAGTAACTCCAGCCCTGCGGATGTTGCTCCCGCGTCTTCGACGTCGGTTGCCGGCTCAGGATCGCTGTTTCGCGCCCCTTCGACCCGTGTGTCTACAGTCTCCTGCGCTTGTCGACCGCCGGTTGCAAGGCGCCGGATTTTTTCGTCCAGCTCCCCGGATGCGGCGTATTCAGCATGTACGACGCGCAGGTCCCGGTCGAGCAGCACGTGATAAGGGGTAGCGACGAGATCGAAGGCCTGCGCCAGCGCACCGTCCCGGTCGATGACGATCGGCATACTCAGCGCGAATTCGTCGCGGGTTTCAAGTACCGCTGCCCGGTCGTCGTTGATGCCCAGATTGATCGCGATCACCGCGATGTCGGCACCGTGGTCGCGGTATACCGACTCGAGATGCGGCATCTCCTGCCGGCAGGTGCCGCACCAACTCGCCCAGAACTTGAGATAAACCGGCCGCTCACCGCGAAAGGCTTCCAACCGGATCGTCTCACCCTCGACCGTGGTCCACTCCGATTCCAGTACCGGAGATTCGGTTGCAAACGCGCCGACGGCAAAGCTTGTGGCCGCGACGCTCAGCACCCGTGCGAGTATCTTTTTCATGGCATTGCTCCTGGCTTGCATTGTACTACTGAGTGGTTGTCGAAACAGCCTGGCTCAAAGAAACTGCTCGTCCAGAATCCGCTGCTCCAGCGAGTGATCCGGGTCGAACAGGAGTTTCAGCTTGATGTCCGGCTCCTCGAAGACCTCCACGCTGACGACGTTGCGTATCTCCTGCGCGTCGGCCGTGGCACTGACCGGGCGCTTGTAGTGATCGAGGATGTCGAAGCGGATATGGACGCTGGACGGCAGCACCGCGCCTTTCCAGCGGCGCGGCCGGAACGGTGAAATCGGTGTCAACGCCAGCGCACCAGTACCCAGCGGCAGGATGGGCCCGTGAGCGGACAGGTTATAGGCGGTGCTGCCCGCGGCGGTGGAAACCAACACGCCGTCACAGACCAGGCAGTCCACCTTGACCGCGTCGTTGATGCAAATCCGGATGTGCGCTGCCTGGTTCATCTGCCGCAGAAGCGCCACTTCGTTGATCGCCAGCGCGCGCGACTCGTGCCCGGCCTCGGTCAGCGCGATCATGCTCAGCGGCTTGAGTTCCACGAGGTTCGCTTCCTCCAGCCGCTCCTGCAGTTCGTCGTCGTGGTAGCGGTTCATCAAAAATCCGACTTCACCCAGTTTCATGCCGTAGACCGGCAGGTCGGCGGGCAGCAACCGGTGCAGGGTGCGCAGCATGAAACCGTCGCCGCCCAGCGCGACGACGGTTTCCGCAGCAGCCAGCGGGGCCTGCCCGTAACGCTCGACCAGCGCGGTCATCGCTTTTTGAGCCGCGTCGGAGGGACCGGCCACGAAGTGAATTTTTCGCTCTCTGTTCATGCGGCGGCGTCATTTACCAGTTGAGACAGGGCCCGGACCGCCACGGAGACCGTCGCATAATCCATTTCCGCGCCACCTTTCATGTCATTGAGCATTTGCCTGACGGTATCGACTGCCTCCTGGTGGACCTCGGTCCAACTCGCCACCGGATTTTTTTTCCGGCCGCACTCCTCCAAAACCCGCTCGACCAGCATATTGTGCTGGGTAAACAGTTCATCGCGAAGATTCGCTCGTGACAGTGCGTGCCACTGGCCGTGCACCACCAGCGACTCGACCTGGCGGCGCAGCCATTTCAGTTCCAGTTCGTTGCCCAGCCCGAAAAACACCTCGGCGACCCGGTTGGCGTCGGTGCGACGCCGCGCCGCCGTTTCCACGACGTCCAGCGCGGGAAACAACCGCTCGAGCATGACCGTGCGTTCGGCCAGTGTTTTGGAAAAACCACCATCCAGGTAAGGCTGCATCTGCTGGGACATACTGTCGACTTCGTCGGCCGACATGGAATGCCGAATCGACTTTTCCAGCGCAGACAGGCCCGGAGCCAGGCGTTTCACCATCTGTTGGATGTCCAGCCTGCGGCCCGGCAGATTCAGCAGCCAGCGCGTGGCCTGGCGCAACAGGTTCCACATGCTGAGCATGGCTTTGATCTGAAAGTCGCTGTCGACCCTGTTGTCGAGCGCGTCGATCCGGACCCAGAAGCTGCGGGCGTCGAACACCTCGCGGGCGATGGTGTAGGCACGTGCCACCTGGTCCGGCGTCGCACCGGTGTCCTCGTGCATGCGCAGCGCAAAAGAGGCCCCCATGCGGTTGACGACGCTGTTGGTCACCTGGGTCGCGATTATTTCGCGTTTCAATCGGTGTTCCTGCATCAGCGCCGAGAAGCGCTCGCGCAGCGGGGTCGGAAAGTAGCCGGCCAGTTCGCGTGACAGGTAGTCGTCTTCGGGCACATCCGATGCGAGCAGCTGCTGATACAGAGCGATTTTGCTGTAAGACAGCAAGACCGCGAGTTCAGGCCGGCACATGCCCTCCCCGCGTTTGCGCCGCGCGGTAAGCTCTTCCTCGTCGGGCAGATATTCCAGGTTCCGGTCGAGCTTGCCTTCGTGCTCGAGCACATTGATGAAATGCTGCTTGGAACCAAGCCGGGGCACTGACAGCCGCTCCATGATCGAAAGCGCCTGGGTCTGCAGGTAATTGCTGCGCAACACCAGGGCCGCCACCTCGTCGGTCATGCTGGCCAGCAAACTGTTGCGCGCATCGAAATCGAGCAGGCCGGCACGCATCGCCTGGTTCAGCAGAATTTTGATGTTGACTTCGTGGTCCGACGTGTCGACGCCGGCTGAGTTGTCGATGAAATCCGTGTTCACACGTCCGCCTGCCAGCGCAAACTCGATACGGCCCAGTTGCGTCAGGCCGAGGTTGCCGCCCTCAGCGACGACTTTGCAGCGCAGTTCCTGGCCGTCGACTCGAACCGCGTTGTTCGCCAGGTCGCCCACGTCCGCGTGCGCTTCCGAGGCGGCCTTGACGTAAGTGCCGATACCACCGTTCCAGAGCAAGTCGACAGGTGCCTTCAAAAGTTCCCGGATCAGCGCGTTCGGCGTCAGCGCTTCAGCTTCGATTCCCAGCCACTCGCGAACTTCGGGGCTGATCGGTATCGTTTTATCCTGCCGCGAAAAAACCCCGCCACCCCTGGAAATGATTTCCGGCTTGT
Source organism: Lysobacterales bacterium (assembly GCA_032250585.1). Taxonomy (GTDB): domain Bacteria; phylum Pseudomonadota; class Gammaproteobacteria; order Xanthomonadales; family SZUA-36; genus JAVVFH01. Next base: position 26,924 of record JAVVFH010000008.1, on the reverse strand, counting down.
AGTCCTTCCAACTGGAACGCAGCTTGCGAAACAGGCGCCGGCGTTCACGGTAAGCCGCTTTCTCGTCCGGCACGGGATCGAGGAAGATATGCAGATGGTTAAAGGCGGCTTGCAGGCGGATGTGACGGGAGAGCAGCATACCGTTGCCGAATACGTCGCCGCTCATGTCGCCGATCCCGACCACCGTGAACGGTTCGCGCTGGATGTTCTTGCCGAGTTCCCGGAAGTGACGCATGACGCCTTCCCATGTACCGCGCGCGGTGATGCCCATCGCCTTGTGGTCGTAGCCCAGTGAACCGCCGGACGCGAAAGCATCACCCAGCCAGAAGCCCTGTTGTTCGGCGATACCATTGGCGGTGTCGGAAAACGTCGCGGTGCCCTTGTCGGCGGCCACTACCAGGTAGGGGTCGTCCTCGTCGCGCCGCACGACCGCGGCCGGCGGAATGACCTTGTCCAGGTCGAGGTTGTCGGTGATGTCGAGCAAACCATGGATAAAGTCCGAGTAGCAGCTGACCACCTCTGCCATCACTTCTTCGCGCGGAGCGTCTTCCGGCAGTTTTTTCACCACGAAACCGCCCTTGGCGCCGACCGGGACGATCATCGTATTCTTGACGTTCTGCGCTTTCATCAAGCCCAGCACTTCGGTTCGGAAGTCTTCGCGCCGGTCCGACCAGCGCAAACCGCCGCGGGCGATTTTGCCGGCGCGCAGGTGAATGCCTTCGAAGCGCGGCGAAAACACCCAGATTTCGCGAAACGGCCGCGGCCGGGGTAAGTCCGGTAAAGCCTGTGAATCGAGTTTGAAGCTGAGGTAATTCTTGAACCCTTCGTTCGCTTCGGCTTGGAAAAAATTCGTCCGCAAGGTCGCGTTGATCACCTCGTAGAATGCGAAAAGAATGCGATCTTCGTCCAGGCTGGTGACCGACTGCAGCCCTCGCCTGAAGGCCTTCCGGGTCGTCTCGATCTGGGCGGCTCGGCCGTTTTCGCGCGCCTTGGCAACTTCCATGACGTATTCCCGGAATACGTTGTCCTTGCCGTCTTCATCGCCGAGCAGGCGTCCGAAGCGCCGCTCGAAGTTTTTGCGTCCGCGCTCCCTGCGAAAGTCCGACTCCCCATCCCGGTCCGGATCGAAAGCGGCCTCGAACAATTCGACCAGCAGGCGCGTCTGGGCCGGGTAGCGGCCGAGTGTCTCGGCCATGTACTGCAGCGAAAACGGGATGCCGGTCTGCAGCAGGTACTTGCAATAGGCGCGCAGCATCTTGACCTGTCGCCAATGCATCTGGGCCGCGATGACCAGGCGGTTCAACGCATCACTGTCGGTCTCCCCGCGCAGCGTTTTTTCGAAGGCTTCCTGGAAATGCTCGCGGATGATGTCCAGGTCGAGTTCGCGCTTGACTGCGGGAATCATGTCGAAGTCCTGTATCCAGACCCGCCTTTCATCCGGCAGCCGCAATTCATAGGGACGCTCATTGACGATGCGCAGACCCAGATCCTCCAGCATGGGCAGCACATCGGACAGAGGAATGGGTGCGTTCTGACGGAAAACCTTGAAGCGCAGAATGCCGCGGCGCTGTTTGCGCGGGCGGTAAAGGCTCATGCGCAGGTCTGCACCCTGGTCAACCGCCGCCACATTTTCAACGTCGAATGCCGCCACCCTGGGCGAGACGTCTTCCTTGTAAGCCTCCGGGAACACCCGGCCCAGGCGCGCTGCATGCGCCAACCCCTGCTCCTCCCCGAAACGCTGAACCAGCGCCTCGCGCAGTTCGTCGGACCAGGATCGAACCGCCTCGATGATTTTCTGCTCAAGCACCTTCGCGTCGTAACTGACCTTCGCGCCCGGCTTGGGGCGAACGATCACCCGCAACCGGGCCAGGCGTGACTCGGCGACGTGCACCGAATAGTCCAGCCGCCCACCCTTCAGTCCGCGCTTCAGGATCTTCTGGATTTTCTCGCGATTTTCTGTATTGAAGTGCTCTCGAGGGAGATACACCAGGCACGAATAGAATCGACCGTAGCGCTCCCGCCGTATCAGCAAGCGAACGCGCTGACGTTCGTGCAGGTTCAGCACACCGGTCGCGATCTCCAGCAACTCCCGGGAACTGGCCTGGAAAAGTTCGTCCCGGGGCAGCGTTTCAAGGATGTGCATCATCGACTTCCAGGCGTGACTGCCCTCGCGCAGGTTCGCCGCATCGAGTACCTTTTTGGCGCGTACGCGAATGACCGGAGTATCCATCGCCCGCAGGTTATAGGCCATGGAGGTAAACAGCCCCAGGAACCGACGCTCCCCGATCGTTCTTCCCTGATCGTCGAAGCGCAGCACGCCGATGTAATCCATGTAGCCGCTGCGGTGCACGGTGGAGCGCGCGTTGGTCTTGGTGATGATCATCGGGAATTTCTGTGCCTGCTGCCAGGCCGCGGTCGCAAGACTGGTGAGCGGTCGCGAGGTGACGGTTCTCCGGCTTTCCCGCAGAATGCCGAGTCCGCTGTCGGCGATCACGCGCAATTCAAGGCCATCCCCGGTTTCGATCACCTCGTAATCCCGCGTGCCCAGGAATATGAAGTGATCGTCCAGCAGCCAACGAATGAACTGCCGGCATTCCTTCAGCCAAAGATCATCGGCCTGCGGCGACCAGATAGCCAATTTCTGTTCGGCGTCCAAAGCCCGCCCTTCCATGTCCCGCCAATCCTGGAACGCCAGGCGGGCATCCTCGAGGCAGCGCTCCAGCCTCAGGCGAATTTCCTCGTGCTGTTCCGGATCGGTACTGCGGTCGACCTGGAAATGCATGAACGACTCAGCGTGACCCTCGGTGGATTGCTTGGGGTAGATGTTTTTCAACCGGCCTTTCGCGTCCCTGCTGACGCGAATGACCGGATGAACGATCAGGTGAATGCCCAGTCCCAGTTCGGAAAGAGCGAGCGTCGAACTGTCGACGAGAAAAGGCTGGTCATCATTGACGATTTCGATGACGGTGTGATCAGAATCCCAGCCCTCTGTGTCTGGCGAGGGATTGAAAATCCGGATCAGCATCTGGCCAGCGGACTTTTTGTCCATGAACCGGAGTTGTCGGCCCACAATCGTCGCCAGTGTCTCCGGCGACTCCTGCTGCAACTCTTCGAGAGGAATGCGGGGCAGGCTTTGTTCAACGAAACGTACGGCGAGTGTCGCGTTCGACTTCGTCATCCGCTCAGCAAGAATCGCTATGACATTTTCGATCAGCGCCGCTTTGTCTTTCTCGTGTCGGGGTGTCATGACTGGCTCGTCCGTGGCTGTTGTGTTTGTGTCCGCCTTAGCCGGGAATTATAGCCGCCATGGAGACAGATTACTGCACTGGCCGGAGCGGCAAAAAATCGATATGGGTCCGGCCATGGCGGAACCCGCCTTGCTGTTGACCTGCCCGGTGGCAAGCGTTAACCTCTTTATATCTTTCAATCTCGATACCGAGATATATACTGAAAAATATGAATCAGAGACAGTATCCGCCATGGATTTGAACCTCGCATCGCATCACTGCAGACTGTTGGCAGACCCGACACGCCTGCGCCTGCTGCTGATACTGGATCACGAGGAACTCAGCGTGGCGGAACTGTCGGCGGTCACGCAACTGGCGCAACCACGCGTGTCGACGCACCTCGCCAAGCTCAAGGAGGCCGGCCTGGTGATTGGCCGGCGCGAGGGCGTTTTCGTTTACTACCGCAACGCCTCAGTCGTCGCCGATCCCGGGCTGGATCGGATGTGGCGCCTGCTGGAGGCGAACACGGACGATCCGCTGCTTCAGCAGGATCTGCAGCGCATCCCCCGGGTGCTCGCCGAACGCACGGGCAACAAAAGCTGGGCGGAGACGGTCGCCGGGGACATGGAGCGGCACTACTCTCCGGGGCGTACCTGGGAAGCCACCGCCCGGGGTCTCGTGCATCTGCTGGAGCCCGGCGACGTGCTCGACGTCGCTTCGGGCGACGGCGTACTCGCCGAACTGCTGGCACCGCAAGCGGCCAGCGTGACCTGCGTCGACATCAGCGAGCGCGTGGTTGCAGCCGGCAAACGGCGGCTCGAGGCCTTCGACAACGCCCGTTTCGAAATCGGTGACATGCATGCGCTGCCCATGCAAGACAGCTGTTACGACACCGTCCTGTTAATGCATGCCCTGAGCTATACCGAAGAGCCCGCCCGAGTCTTCGCGGAGATCGCGCGCGTGCTCCGGCCGGGCGGCAAATTGCTCGCGGTCACCTTGCGTGAGCACCGACACGCCGGTGCAGTCGAACCTTACAACCATGTGAACCTCGGGTTCACCACTGCGCGCCTCCGCAAGTTGTGTGCCGAAGCCCGGTTGAAAGTGAAAACCTGCGCGGTTTCAACCGTCGAAAAGCGTTCCCCCAATTTTGCCGTTTTATCGCTTTCAGCGCTAAAACCCTGAACGGCCCCAGGCACCGGGCCCGGAACACACTTGCATGCATGGCATTCCCTACCAAAATCCTGAAACAGTCGAACGACTGCGCAACTTGCTGGCACAGCGAATTGCCGTGATCGACGGCGCCATGGGCACGATGATCCAGGGCTGCCAACTGGCGGACACTGACTTCAGCGGCCAGCGCTTCGACACGCACCCGGTGTCCCTGAAAGGTAATAACGATATTCTCAGCCTGACCCGGCCGGAACTGATCCAGTCCATTCACCGTGCCTTCCTGGAGGCCGGTGCCGACATCGTCGAGACCAATACCTTCAACGCCACATCGATTTCGCAGGCCGACTACGAAACCGCCGGGCTGGCTGGGGAGCTGAACCGCGAGAGCGCACGCCTGGCGCGTACGGCGGTCGATGAATTCGTCGAGGAACACCCGGAACGGGCGTGTTTCGTGATGGGCGCTTTGGGCCCCACCAACCGCACCGCCTCGCTGTCGCCCGACGTCAACCGCCCGGAGTTCCGGAACATCGGCTTCGCGGAATTGCGCGACGCCTATGCCGAAGCCGCCGCAGGCCTGATCGATGGTGGCGCGGATCTTTTGGTCGTGGAAACCGTTTTCGACACCCTCAACTGCAAGGCCGCGCTGTTCGGGCTTGAAGTCACTTTCGAGCAATACGGCTTCCGCCTGCCGGTCATCGTTTCAGGCACCATCGTCGATGCCAGCGGCCGAACCCTGTCCGGGCAGACCGTGGAGTCCTTCTGGTACTCGATCCGGCACGCGCGGCCTTTTGCAGTGGGTTTGAACTGCGCCCTGGGCGCAAAGGAAATACGCCCATGGATCAAGGAACTGGCCCGTGTCGCCGATTGCCCGGTCAGCCTGTACCCGAACGCCGGCCTGCCCAACGAACTGGGTGAATACGACGACACGCCCGCGCACATGTCGAGCGTGCTGGGCGATTTTGCCGCCGAGGGCCTGCTCAACCTGGTGGGCGGCTGCTGCGGAACGACCCCGGAGCACGTCGCCGCCATCGCCGCCGCAGTGCGCGACCGACCGCCGCGAGAGATTCCGCAGCACGAGGCTTTCTGCCGACTTTCGGGGCTGGAACCGCTGACCATCACGCCAGAGCTGAATTTCGTCAACATCGGCGAGCGCACGAACGTCACCGGCTCGGCCCGCTTTCGCCGCCTGATCCAGGACGACGACTACCCGGCCGCCCTGGAAGTGGCCCGCCAGCAAGTCGAAAGCGGCGCCCAGATCATCGACGTGAACATGGACGAGGGCCTGCTGGACGGGCCCGCCGCGATGGTCCAGTTCCTCAACCTGATCGGCTCGGAACCGGATATTTCGCGCGTGCCGGTCATGATCGATTCATCGCGCTGGGAAGTACTGGAGGCCGGCCTGCAATGCATCCAGGGCAAATGCGTCGTCAATTCGATCAGCCTGAAAGAGGGCGAAGCGTCCTTCATCGAACAGGCCCGCCTGGTGCGCCGCTACGGCGCGGCCGTGATCGTGATGGCCTTCGACGAAAACGGCCAGGCCGACAGCCTCGACCGCCGGGTATCCATCTGCAGGCGCGCCTGGAACATCCTGACCGAAGAAGTCGGGTTTCCGTCGGAAGACATCATTTTCGATCCGAACATCTTCGCGATTGCCACCGGAATTCCGGAACACGACAGCTACGGCGTCGATTTCATCGAGGCGGTGCGGCGCATCAAGTCGCAACTTCCCGGCGTTCTGGTTTCCGGCGGTCTGAGCAACATTTCTTTTTCTTTCCGCGGCCAGGACCGCATCCGCGAGGCAATTCACGCGGTGTTCCTCTACCACGCGATACGCGCCGGCCTGGACATGGCGATCGTCAACGCCGGGCAACTGGAAATCTACGACGAGATCGACCCCCGCTTGCGCACGGCCGTGGAGGACGTAGTCCTGAACCGCAGCGACGACGCCACCGAGCGCCTGCTCGAACTGGCCCAGGAGTATCAGGGCGGCGGCCAGAAAGAAAAAGTCGACGAGCGATGGCGCACGCTGCCGGTTCACGAGCGCCTGGTCCACGCACTGGTGAAAGGCATCAACAGCTACGTTGAGGAGGATACCGAGGAAGCGCGTCAGCAAACGACGCGCGCCCTGGATGTGATCGAAGGGCCCCTGATGGACGGCATGAACGTGGTCGGCGACCTGTTTGGCGAGGGCAAGATGTTCCTGCCGCAAGTCGTCAAGAGCGCGCGCGTGATGAAACAGGCGGTCGCGGTCCTGATACCGCACATCGAAGAGGAAAAACGCCGCAGCGGCGAGACCGCCAGCAGCCAGGGGCGTGTCGTAATCGCCACCGTCAAGGGCGACGTGCACGACATCGGCAAGAACATCGTCGCGGTGGTGCTGCGCTGCAACAACTTCGAGGTCACCGACCTCGGAGTGATGGTTTCTGCCGAAAGGATTCTCGCTGCAGCCGAGCAGGAACAGGCCGACATCATCGGCCTGTCCGGGCTGATCACGCCCTCGCTGGAGGAAATGCGGCTGGTCGCCGCGGAAATGAAGCGCCAGGGCCTGAGCCAGCCGCTGATGATCGGCGGGGCGACCACCTCGCCGGTGCACACGGCCCTGAAAATCGAGCCGGAATACGACGAGGGCGTGTTCTGGGTCAAGGACGCCTCGCGGGCGGTAGGCGTGGCCCGGCAGCTGATCGGGGCTGAAAGCCGGCGGGCGCTGCAGGAAAAAACAGCCGCTGATTACCAGACATTGCGCGAACGGCGCGCCCGCCCCAGCAAGCGTACGCCACCGGTACCCCTGAATCAGGCGCGAGCCAACGCCGAACGCATTGAATGGCGCCCTGAAGATCTGGCGGCGCCGCGCCGGAGCGGCCTGCACACACTGAAGGATTACCCACTGAAGCGCCTGGTCGAGTGCATTGACTGGACACCGTTTTTCCAGACCTGGGAGCTGGCCGGCCGCTATCCCGCCATCCTCGACGATGCGGTGGTCGGCGAAACGGCCCGCAGCCTCTACCAGGATGCCCGCGACATGCTCGACCAGATCGTGCGCGAACGCTGGTTGCGGGCCAACGCGGTGTTCGGCCTCTATCCGGCCGCCGCCGACGGCGACGATCTGCTGCTGTTCCGGGATTCCGATCGCAAGGAGCGATCAGAGCGCCTGCTGTTTCTGCGCCAGCAGCGGGCCCAGGCCGAGGGCCGGCCCAACCGCTGTCTGGCCGATTACGTCGCACCGCAAGGCTCCGGCTTCGACGATTACCTGGGCCTGTTCGCGGTCACCGCCGGCCTGGGCATTGAGAAGAAAATCGAGGAATTCGAGGCCGAACACGACGACTATCGCTCGATTCTGCTCAAAGCCCTGGCCGACCGGCTCGCGGAAGCCTTCGCGGAAAAGCTACACCAACTCGTGCGCACGGACTACTGGGGCTATGCCGACGAGGAACAGCTCGGCACCGAAGACCTGATCACCGAGCAGTACCGCGGCATCCGCCCGGCGCCCGGCTACCCCGCCTGCCCGGACCACAGTGAGAAGGAAAAAATCTTCCGTTTGCTGGATGCGCCCAACAAGGCGGGCATGCAATTGACCAGCGGCTATTCGATGCTGCCGGCGGCCTCGGTCTGCGGCTACTATTTCGCCCATCCGCAGGCCCAATATTTCGTCGTCGGCCCCATTCTCGAGGACCAGGTCGAAGATTATGCGCGCCGCAAGGGCTGCAGCGTCGAGGATGTGCAGCGCTTGCTGCCGGCCAATATCCAGAACTGACCCGGGTTGATCATGAACTGCCTCCTGCTGTTCGTAACAATCGCGGTAGTTCCAGCAGCCGGGGCATGAGGCGCGCACGCTTTGCGGTCAAAGACTCACCAGATCAGGTCATCCGGCACCGGAAACTCGTCGTCGTCCGGTTCGGAGCCGCTCAGGTCGGGAACATGCTCGGCTGACAGGGCCCGTACCTCGTTGAGCGCCGCCTCCGGCAGCAGGTGATAACGGCCGGCCAGGTAAACGACACCGAGTTCGCCCGCATTAAGCGCCACCAGCTGTTCCCGCGTCACGTTGACTTTGCGGATACGCCCGCGAAAAAGGAAGTTACGGGCGACCTCTGCGTCGTCGCAGTTGAGCCGGTGCTCGTGAACGATCTTGCG
>JAVVFH010000008.1:0-18389 GCA_032250585.1 Lysobacterales bacterium | reverse complement strand
CTCTTCCTGCTGCTTACGGGCACGCGCCTGTTCGGCTTCCTGACGCTCGGCGCGCTCACGCAGTGCGTAAGCCCGAGCCAGGGCAAGTTCTTCTTCACGCGCATTGGCCGCGGGCTTTGGGGACTTTGGGGACTTTGGGGGCTTCGCACCTTTTTTGGCACGGCGCTTTGACGGCTCAGCCTTGCGCGCCGGTTTTTTCGCGGCGACGCCGAGGTCCAGCAATTGATCCTGCAGCGATTTACCCATCGTGATGTGGCCCCGGGCCTCGGCTGGAAGTGACCTGCTCCCAGTGCTCGAGCAGCCAGGCGTAAGTTTGACGCACGCCGGCTTCCAGCCCGATTGAGGCTTTCCAACCGAGTGCCTCGAGGCGGCTGACGTCCAGCAACTTGCGGGGTGTGCCGTCCGGCATGTCCGAGTCGTACTCGATGGCACCCCGGAAGCCGCTGACGCCGGCGACCAATTCGACCAGTTCCGAGATCCGCAGATCCGTGCCCGTGCCGACGTTTACATGCGAGCAGCGTTCGCTGACCGCCGACCAGTACGCGTCGGGCTCGAGCCCCGCCAGGTGACAGCAGGCCGCGGCCATGTCGTCGACATGCAGGAACTCGCGACGCGGAGTGCCGCTTCCCCAGACCGAAAGGCACTTTGCGCCGGAGATTTTCGCTTCATGGCATTTGCGCAGCAGCGCCGGCAGGACATGGGAACTCTGCAGATCGAAATTATCCCCAGGCCCGTACAGGTTGGTCGGCATCACGCTGCGGAAATCACAGCCGTGCTGGCGACGATAGGACTCACACATCTTGATGCCGGCGATCTTCGCCACCGCATACGCTTCGTTGCTCGACTCCAGCGGACCGGACATCAGCGCTTCCTCAGGCATGGGTTGCGGTGCCAGCTGTGGATAGATGCAGGAACTGCCAAGAAACAACAGGCGCCGCACGCCGCTGCGAAAGGCCGCATCGATCACGTTCGTCTGAATCTGCAGGTTGTCCCGGATAAAATCGGCGGGCCGGTCGCGATTGACCTTGATGCCGCCCACTCGCGCTGCCGCGAGGTAAACGGTAGCGATGGCTTCGGCGTCAAAAAACGCCTCCACATCGGCTTGACGCCGGAGGTCGAGCGCGCTGCGTTCGCGCACCAATAGATCGCGTTCACCCAGAGCGTGCAGTCTTCTCAGCAGCGCCGAGCCGACCATGCCCCGGTGTCCTGCGACGTAGATTCTGCCCTGCCGGGGTTCCGACCTTGCCGACAAGGCGGTCACGGCTGTCCCCGGTCCTCGTCGATCAGTGCTTCCTCGCGCGCCAGCCGGAGGTCGTTCGCGACCATCTCGTCGACCAATTCCTCGAACGAGGTGACCGGACTCCAACCGAGTTTTTCCCGCGCCAGTGAAGCGTCCCCGAGCAGCGTTTCGACTTCGGTCGGGCGATAGTAACGCGGATCGATCTGCACCACGACGTCACCGGCCTTGAAGCGCAGATCGTCCCGCTCCGACCAGGTAACTACCGCCTGCTCGTCCGGTCCCGAACCCTGCCATTCCAGCTGCAGGTCCATGCTCTCGGCCGCCGCGTTGACGAAATCCCGCACCGAGTACTGCTGGCCGGTGGCGATGACGAAATCGATCGGCTCGTGGTGCTGCAGCATCAGCCACTGGGCTTCCACGTAGTCCCTCGCGTGGCCCCAGTCGCGCCGCGCGTCCAGATTGCCCAGGTAGATGCATTCCTCCAGCCCCCAGCCGATGCGGGCCAGCCCGCGGGTGATCTTGCGGGTGACGAAGGTCTCTCCGCGCAGCGGCGATTCGTGATTGAACAAAATGCCGTTGCAGGCGAACAGGCCGTAGGATTCGCGGTAATTGACCACGATCCAGTAGGCGTACAGCTTGGCGACGCCGTATGGCGAACGGGGGTAAAACGGCGTGCCTTCCCGTTGCGGGGTTTCCTGCACCTTGCCGAACATTTCCGATGTGGACGCCTGGTAGAAGCGGCAATCTTTCTCCAGGCCCAGGTTGCGGATCGCCTCCAGAATACGCAGCGTTCCGACGGCATCGGATTCGGCCGTGTATTCGGGCTCCTCGAAAGAAACGGCAACGTGGCTTTGCGCGGCCAGGTTGTAAATTTCATGGGGCTTGACGTGCTGGATGGTGCGCTGCAGGCTCGAGGTGTCGGTCATGTCGCCGTAATACAGATGCAGCTTGCTGTCGCCCTCGTGCGGGTCCGAATAAAGATGGTCGATGCGGGCGGTATTGATCAGCGAAGAGCGTCGCTTGATGCCGTGCACCTCGTAACCCTTGTTCAACAGGAATTCAGCCAGGTACGCGCCGTCCTGCCCGGTAATACCCGTAATCAACGCGCGTTTTGTCATTTCAGGGCCGTCCGATTCCGTGGTACACGATACCGCGCCGACGCACCACCTGCGGCGCCCAGATATTGCGGGCGTCGACCACCACCGCCTGCTTCATCAAGTGCTTCATGCGCTCGAAGTCGGGTGCCCAGTAAAGTTTCCATTCGGTCATCAGCACCAGCGCGTCGACCCCTTGCAGGGCCTCGTAAGGATCATCGACGGTCTCAAAACCCTGCTGATCCCGGAACAGCAGGGCGGCTTCGCGCGCCGCCTTCGGATCATGCGCCCGTACGCACGCGCCGGCGCGCAACAGTGCCCCGACCAGGTTGAGGCTGGGCGCTTCGCGGATGTCGTCCGTCTCCGGTTTGAAGGAAAGGCCCCAGACCGCCACCGACAAACCCCGCAGGCAGCCGTCGAAATGGCGTTCGAGTATCTCGAAAGGTCTGTTTTTCTGGCGGCCGTTGACCGCCTCGACGGCCCTGAGCAATTGCGCTTCGTAACCATGCGCACTGGCCGTAAACTCCAGCGCCCGCACATCTTTCGGGAAACAGGACCCGCCGTAGCCGGCGCCGGGATAAATAAAGGCGTAACCGATCCGCGGGTCAGAGCCGATGCCATGGCGCACCTGTTCAATGTCGGCGCCCACTCGTTCGGCCACGTTGGATAGTTCGTTCATCAGGCTGATCCGGGTGGCCAGCATCGCGTTGGCCGCGTACTTGGTCAGTTCCGAAGAGCGGATGTCCATGCACAGCATTTTCTCGTGGTTGCGGTTGAACGGTGCATAGAGTTCGCGTAACAGTGCTTCCGCCTCGGCCGAGTCAACCCCCACGATGATGCGGTCCGGTTTCATGAAATCTGCGATGGCGGCACCTTCTTTCAGAAACTCCGGGTTGGAAGCGACCGAGAATTCAATTGCCATGCCGCGCTCGGTCAATTTACGGGCGATTTCCTCGCGCACACTTTCACAGGTACCGACCGGGACGGTGGACTTGACCGCCACCAGCAACGGTTTCGCGAGTCGCTCGCCGATGGCGGACGCGACTGCGAAAACGTGACACAGGTCTGCCGAACCGTCTTCACCCGGCGGGGTTCCGACCGCGATGAACAGCACCTCGGCGTGCTCCACCGCACGATCGATTGAAGCGGTGAACTCCAGGCGGTCCTGTGCGGTATTCTTGCCCAGCATCGCTTCGAGGCCCGGCTCGAAGATCGGGACGATGCCCTTTTGCAGGTTTTCGATGCGGGACTCGTCGATGTCCATGCACACCACATGATGGCCGACATCCGCAAGCCCCGCGGCGCTGACCAGGCCGACGTAGCCGCTACCCACAACCGATATACGCATTAATTATCCCCAACAGGATTCGACGGGTCACCCGGGGCACCGTCGCCGGCGCCCCGTCAGTGTGCGCGAGGAATGCTACTCCTGTATGTCCTGCAATTCGACCTCGAATACGAGAGTGGCATTGGGGCCAATGGGGCCGCCACCGTTGGGTCCGTAGGCCAGGTCGGACGGGATGTAGAAAACGAATTTGCTGCCGACCGGCATCAGTTGCAGGCCTTCGGTCCAGCCGGGAATGACTTTGTCGAGCTGGAATGTGGCCGGCTCGCCGCGGTCATAAGAGCTGTCGAACTCATCACCGCTGAGCAGGGTGCCGCGGTAATGCACCGTGACCGTGTCGCTCGCCTCCGGGCGCGGCCCTTCACCCATTTCCAGCACTTTGTACTGCAGGCCGGAATCCGTCACGATGACGCCTTCCTTGGAGCGATTCTCCAGCAGGAAGCGGTCACCGGCCGCCGCGTTGGCCGCAGCTTGAGTTGCGCGCTCCGACTCTGCTTTGGCGCGGCGACTGGCGATGAAGGACTCGCGAATCGTGGCCGCCTCCTCAGGGGTCAGCGCCAGCTCCTGGCCCTCATAGGTGGCGCGGATAGCGTCGAACAACGCATCCAGATCGATATCGGTACCCTGGGTCTTCAGCGAGGCGCCAATGTCCATGCCGATGATGTAGCCGATCTGTTGGGCTTCGGTTTCGAGTTCCGTCGCCAGTGCGTTGGCCGTGAATAAGAGGGCCGTCGCCAACACTGCCGGCTTTAAATATCTGTTCATCTCTCTGTTACTCCTTGTGGGTCCCGTTACTGATTTGAAATTGAATGACGATCGTCGGTGCAAGCGATGAATTGTCCCGCTTTCGAGTGCCGGTGGCAAATTCCGAAGGGCATGTTAACACTGCGTGCGGCGGTGCAGGACCGCGTAGTGTTAACAGGCCCTGATCAAAAACGCGTTGTCGCGGAGCGTGGCTGCAGTAACCAGTTGCTCAGCATCGGCACCACACCCAGGGTCAACAGGGTCGCTGCGAGCAGACCGGAGATGATCGACCAGGCCATCGGCGGCCACAGCGTGCTCTGGGTCAGCGTCAAAGGCAAAAGCCCAGCGACCGTGGTCAGCGTGGTCAGCAGGATCGGCCGCGTGCGGCGCCCGACCGCTTCAACGACCGCCGCGGCGACCGGCAGGCCCTCCTCGAGGTGCTGATCGATCAGATCGATCAGCACGATCGCGTTGTTAACGACGATGCCCACCAGCGTGACCACACCCAGCAAAGCCATGAAGCCGAAACTGTAACCGGTGACCAGCAGGCCCGGCACCACGCCCGTGATGGCCAGCGGCACCGTGACCAGGATGATCAGCACCCGGCGGAACGAATTGAACTGCAGCAGCAGAAAGAACAACAGCAGGACGACGCCGATCGGCAGGGTCTTGAACAGCGCCGTGTTCGCTTCACCGGAAGATTCCTGGTTGCCGCCCGCGACGACGCGGATGCCTGGCGGTATTTCAAGTGACTGCAAACGCTGGTAGAACGTATCGAATATCTCCGGATACGTCGCGCCGGCCGCCAGTTCGCTGTAGATGGTGACGACCGGCTCAAGGTTGAAATGATGGATGACGGCCGCCTGCCATTCCATCCGCGCCTGCCCGGCGTCCATTACGGGTGTGGCGCTTCCCGTTGCCGGATAGGCATTTACTGCCAGCAACTGGTCGAGACTGAAGTCGGCGCCTTCGGGCGATCTCAGTACGATCGGCACGGGGTCGTCACCGGCGCGGTAACTGCCGATCCGGACACCCTGGGTCTGCTGCGCCAGCGCCCGAGCCAATTCCTCGCGGCTCAGGCCGCGCGCTGCGGCGACCGCATCGTCGAACTCCACCCGCAAGCTGGGGATGCCGATGCCAAGGTCATGGCGCACGTCAGCGGTGCCCGGTATGTCGCGCAGCAGCGCGGTGACCGCTTCCGCATAACGCGCCAGTTCCGTGCGATCGGAGCCGATGATCCGCAATTCCACCGGCGCGGGACTCGGCGGTCCCTGTGCCAGCCGACGCGCCACGATCTGCACTTCAGGCCAGCGCCGGGCTGCCTCTTCGCGCACCCACTGGATCAGTGGTTCGAGATCCGCCGTCGCGCGCGTCTCGGCCACTACCCGGCCGATCTGGGGGGCGCGGGGGTTTTCGTTGAGGTTATAGAAAAATCGTGGCCCGCTGGAGCCGGAAAAAGCGTAGAGATTGACGATTTCGTCGAAAACGCTGAGTTCGCTGGCCAGTTCGGTGACAAAAGCGGTGGTCGAGTCGATCGGTGTTCCTTCGGGGTAGTAGACGTCGACCACCATCTGCCGACGGTCGGTTGGAGGGAAAAATTCCTTGTCCAGGAAACGGCTGCCGAGCATCGCCGCTACCACCAAAACAGCGGCCAGCAGCAAAACCCAGCGCCCGTGCCGCACCGAGTACGAACCAATCGCCAGACCCGCGGCAGCCAGTTTTCCCTGGCGCAGCTGACCGCTGCGCGGCTGCAGGATCAGCTCGCTCAGCAGGGGCGTAACGAAAACCGCGAACAGATAGCTCATGCTCAGCATGATCAGGATCGTCACCGGAACCGCGCGCGTGAAATCCGCCGTATCGCCCTGCGACACCAGCATCGGGACAAAGACCGCCAACGTGGTCCCGGTCGCCGCGGCCAGCGGCCTGGCCAGTTCCCTGACCGAGCGCACGGCTGCCTCGGTGGCCGACGCACCGCGATCCATGTGCCACTGGATGCTTTCCACCATGACGATCGCGTTGTCCACCAGCATGCCAAGCGCTATTACCAGGCCGGCAACGGCCATCTGGTGCAACACACCGCCGCCAATCGCAAACAGCGACAACGAAGACAACGTCACCAGGGGCAAGATGATCGCGACCACCAGGCCCATGCGTGGCCCCATGACCAGCAGCAGCACAATGCCCACGATCAGCACGCCGAGCAGCAGCGACATCCCGAGCTCCTGCAGGCGGTCCTCGACCTGCACCGGCTGGTAGAACATCTCTTCGATCGTCAGCGGCGCGAACTCGGGGCGAAGCGCGTCCACGAACTCGCGAAGCTGCTCACCGAAACGGACGACGTTGACCGCGTTACGCGTCAGCGTCAGGCCGACGGCGACCACACGTTCGCCGTTCATCCACACCGTTTCCAAAGCAGGGTCCGAGGTTTCCAAACGCAGGTCGGCGATCGATGAAAGAGGCACGAAACTGCCGTCCGCCAGCCGGATCGGCGTTCCCGCCATTTCCTCGATGCTGCGGAACTCGGTCTGCGGCCGCACCAGCGTCTGGCGGCCGTCGACGTTCACGAAACCCGCGGGCGATATCTGATTGCGGGACGCGAGCTGCGCGCGAATCGCGGCCGAGCTGATGCCCAGGGTCCGGATACGGGCATCGTCGATGGCGACCGTGACCTGCTCGCCCGAATCACCGAACAGGCGCACCCGGGAAATGTCGGTCAGCGAATACAAGCGGTTCTTAAGTCGATCCGCGGCGGCCTGCAGCTCGACAATGTCGTCGCTGCCGCCCACGGCCAGCACCACCGTCAGCGCATCGACCTGCCGGTCGTCAACCACCGGCCGGCCCACGCCCTCGGGAAAGCGCGCCTCGGCGCGCGCAACCGCGACCCGGATTTTGTCCCAGGCGTTATCCGTATCGTAGACTGTCTGCTTCATCCCGAGCACCGCGTGCAGGAAGCCGGCGCGAATGGTGGTGCGAATCTCGTCGATTTCCGCGACCTCGCTGATTTCTTCCTCGAGAGGCTTGGCCACCAAATGCTGCACCTGCTCGACATCGGCGCCCGCGAAGTCGACCATCACGTATCCGTAGCGGTAGGGAAAAGCGGGATCCTCCTGGCGAATCATCGTCAGCCAGGCCGCCAGGCCGGTCAGCGATAGCAACAGCACCACGGAGATGATCATTCGCCGCTGGCGCAACGCGCGGGTCAGCCATCTCACCGCAGGACGCTCACTTGCTGTCCGGCCGTCAGGGAACGGGTTCCGGCCACCACCACCAGGTCACCCGGGTCCGCGCCGCCGTCGGCCATCGCCACGGCGACTTCACCGTTCGCAATCGCGAGGATATCCACCTCGTGTCGCTGCGCCCGGCCTTCCGCCACAGTGAAAATCGCGGGTGCGCCGCCCACCGGGTCAACGATCGCCCGCAGCGGCACGATCAGGCCCGCCACATCGGCATAATCAACCAATACCTGCGCCTGCATCCCGGCCCGCAACCCGGAAATCGATGGATCGAGGGCGACCTCCACGACCACCGGAAACAGGCCCGTTTCCACTTCACCAATCGTCGAAAGTTCGCTGACGACACCGCTGGTTTCGCGGCCGCCCAACTGTGGGAGCCGCACTTTCAGGCCAGCGCCGATCCCGAGTTCAGCAACCAGCGCAGCCGGCAGCAGCAGGCGGACTTCGACGGCGTCCAGTCCGCCGATGCTCATCAGCGGTTGGCCCGCGGCCAGGTACTCGCCCGGCTCCGCGCTCAAAGCCGAGATCACGCCATCGAAAGGCGCCACCAGTGTCGCGTCGGTCAGGCGCTGACGGCTGCCCGTGAGATCGGCCTTGGCGCGCAACACGGCGGCTTCCAGGGACGCGAGTTCGGTGGATTTTTGTTCAAGCTGCTCCTCCCCCACCGCGCCGCTGGCGGCCAGCGAGCGCAGCCGGTGCAGGTCGCGTTCTGCCTGGTCCCGCTGCGAGAGATACTCCTGCAGTCGGGCCGCCCCCGCCCGCTCGCCCGGTCCGAGTTCGGGGTTGTCGAGCGTCGCCAGCACCTCGCCTTCCTGCACCCTCTGACCGAGGCTCACCGGCCGGCTCCGAAGTACGCCGGAACTCTGGAACGCCAGTCGGGCGCGGCTGACCGGCTGCAGAACACCATAAAAGGAAAGCTCGTGCTGCAAGCGGCCATGCCTGATTTCAACCACACGGACCAAAGCAGCGTGCCGATCCTCCGGGGGCGCAGCCGGCTCGCAGGCCGTCAGTCCGAGCAGTGCCAGCGCCACGACAGACAAGGCTTTCACGGCGCCGCTCCCGCCTGGCCCGGAACGCGGGCACCCTGGAAAAAGAGCTTGATGAAACTGTCCAGGAAATCGTCGTCCAGCCGCTCCGACTCCAATTCACTCCAGGTCGAAAATATGGCCCGCGCTTCGAACCACTGGGTGATCACGTTGACGATGATCAGCAGCAGATGCGCCGGTGGGATATCCGGCCTCAGGATGCCCGCCTGCTGCGCCTGCCGGAGGCGCTCCACGAAAGCGGACAGACGCACCTCGTCGTATTGGCTGCAGCCGATGTCTTTTTCCAGTTCGGCGCGCGTCAGCAACTGCACCAGCACCGGGTCGCCCTGCAGCAGCCGAAAATAGGCCCGCGTCGTCTGCACGATTTCATCCAGCGTGACGCGGCCGCGCTGGAACATGTCTTTCTGTTCGCGGGTAAAACTGTCGAAACGGCGCTCCTTGACCGCTTGCCACAGGTCTTCCTTGCTGCCGAAATGGTGCAGGATCAGACTTTTGTGGGTGTCACTTTGCCGCGCGATCGCGGCCAGCGAAGTCGAGCCGAAACCGTGTTCGGCAAACAAAGCCTCGGCGGCATCGAGAATCTGTAAGCGGGTCGCCTCGGCATCCCTGGGTCTTCGGGCCACGGTCTTTACTCCTTTTAGCCAACCCGATCATCGTGGCTGCATCTGCGGGCTGAAATTATATTTACTGACCGTTCGGTAAATATAGAGCTTCCCGGATAAGCTTGTCAATCGCTGTAGAGGCGTGACGCCGGGCGGAGGGGGCGTTATGCTGCGTGCAGCCTTCACTGCCGGAAACGTGGCCTGTCAAGACGATGCGAACACCCATTGACGCCGGCCATTTTCGTGAGGAGCAAAACGCTTTGAGTGCGCTGTACCGCGGGTCCGTAAGCCTGGGTACGGCGCTATCCTGCAGAAAACCGGCCGGTTCCCGAAAGGATCCGGCATGAACGACATCCTGCTCACGCTGATCGCTTACCAGTTCCTGATGCTCGGCATCGGCTGGTGGGCGAGCCGCCGCAACAGCGACAGCGAAGATTATTACCTCGGCGGGCGCAAACTCGGCGCGGCCGTGGCGGCGCTCAGCGCGTCGGCGAGCTCGTCCTCGGCCTGGAGTTTGCTCGGCGTCAGCGGCGCAGCCTTTGCCTGGGGCCTGCCCGCTATCTGGCTGCTGCCGGCCACCATCGGCGGTTTCATCATCAACTGGTACTTCATCGCGCCGCGCCTGGCCAGCGCCAGCCGTGCCAGCGCGGCACTGACGCTGACCGAATTTCTGGCCGGTCCGCCGGGTGATCCCGCACGCACGATATTGCTGCGCCTGGGCGCTGCCATCGTGCTGTTTTCCTTTACCTTCTACATCGCCGCACAATTTCAGGCGGCGGGCATGACCTTCGCCAGCGTGCTGGATATGGAGCAAAATATGGCCATCGCCATTGGCGCCACCGTGGTGCTCGCCTACGTCTGGATGGGCGGTTTCTGGGCAGCCAGCGTGACCGACAGCGTACAGGGCGTGCTGATGGCGCTCAGCGCGCTGACCCTTCCCCTGCTGGCGCTGCTCGCCGTCGGCGGCCCGGCAACGTTGGTGCAGCAACTGGACCTGGAACAGGTCTCGCGGGTCTTCAACTGGACCGGCCAGGCCACACTGCCCGCCGGCATCGGCTTCGTACTGGGGCTATTCGGCATCGGCCTGGGTTACCCCGGTCAACCGCACGTCGTCAACCGCTTCATGGCCATTCGCGATCAGCGCGCGATCGGCTTTCCGGAGAAAATTTTCAGCCGCGTGCTGTTCGCCTGGCAGGCTCTGGCCGCCGCCTTCGGCCCGCTGCTGCTGATCACGCTCTGGCGGGGTCCGGTGCGGCCGGCCTGGCGCATCGCCACGGTCACCACCGGCTTCACGGTCACGGTCCTGCTGAGCTTGACCATCGAGTCACCGGGTGACTGGGTCGAAAGGCTGGTGCCGTTAGCCCTGGCACTGGGTCTCGCCGTCATCGGCAGCCGCACGAACTGAAGGCAGTACCGAGGACGCTGCCGGTTTGCAAATTGCGGTCGTGGTGTTATACTTAACTACAACACTAAACAAGATGATGACGGTACCGAAAATGTTGCGACTGACCAGAACCCGAAACCAGCGCGTTCCCAACGGCCTGGCAATGATTGCCGCCCTGCTTTTGATCGGCAGTGGCCTGGCAGGCTTGAAGCCCGCAGAGGAACGAGCCGACGCCGAAAGCCGAATTGCCGGACAGGTTGAAAACACGGCTCCCGAATCCGAATCCGCTCCCCGGGCCGACGTGACATCGAAAACGAACAAGCGCCGCGGCTTCCGCATGAGCTTTTTTCTGTTCCGGCGTTACTGACCCGCCGCCGCGGTCGCGACGCATCGTGTCGACGCACTGGAATGACAGTCAACCGATCTACTGGCAGCTGAAAGAGCGCACCGTCGCGATGATTCTCGACGGCACGCTGGCGGAGGGCGAAGCCCTGCCCTCAGTGCGCACCGTGGCCGCTGAATTCCAGTTGAACCCCATTACCGTCTCCAAATCCTACCAGGCGTTGGTGGACGAGGGATTGGTCGAGAAACGGCGTGGGCTCGGCATGTTCGTGCGCGAAGGCGCAAGGAAAAAACTGGTCGCCTCCGAGCGCGACAAGTTCCAGAACGAGGAATGGCCGGCAATGCTCGAACGCATCGGCCAACTGGGCCTGGATGTCCGTGATCTGTTGAACAAGGCCCTCGATAAAAAGAGCAGACCCTCATGAATCCAGTCATCTCCGCGCGCGGCCTCAGCAAGCGCTATGGACGAACCCTCGCGGTCGATCACATTGATCTCGACATTCCGCCCGGCCGGATCGTCGGCCTGGTGGGGCCAAACGGCGCGGGCAAGACCACGGTCCTGAAAGCCATTCTCGGGCTGGCAACCTTCGAAGGCGACCTCAGCGTGCTCGGCAAGAATCCTTCACGGCAACGCGCGGCGCTGATGGAGGATGTCTGTTTCATCGCTGATGTCGCGGTGCTGCCCCGCTGGATTCGTGTCTGGCAGTTGATCGACCTGGTCGAAAGGCTCCATCCGCGCTTCTCTCGCGAGAAATGCCTGCGCTATCTGGCCGCGACCAAAATCACCCGCTCGCAGCGCGTCAAACAACTCTCCAAAGGCATGGTGGCCCAGCTGCACCTGGCTGTGGTCATGGCTATCGACGCCCGGCTGCTGGTGCTGGACGAACCCACGCTCGGCTTGGACATCCTCTATCGCAAGCGGTTTTACACCAACCTGTTGAACGATTACTTCGATGCCGAGCGCACCATCCTGATCACTACCCACCAGGTCGAGGAAGTCGAACACATCCTGAGCGACCTGCTGTTCATCCGCGACGGCAAAATCTCGCTTGCGACCAGCATGGAAGAGGTCGAGCAGCGCTACACGGAGGTTATGGTTAAGGCGGAAAATATCGAGCAGGCCCGCGCACTGAGTCCGATCCACGAACGCAGCGCGCCGTTCGGCAAGTTCACGATCTTCCTGTTCGAGGGCGTGGACAGGGAACGGCTCAGGCCGCTCGGTGAGCTTCACGCGCCGCGGGTGGCCGACCTGTTTGTCGCCACGATGGAAGGCGGCCGCTAATGAAACGTCTGCTGGCCCTTATCCGCCGCGAATTCTGGGAAAACAAGGGTGCTTTTCGCACCACGCCGCTGGTGATCGGCGGCATCTACATCACCTTCCTGCTGATGTCGATCTTCACCACCGCGCACATCGACAACGACTTGTACACCTTCAGGGAAGGGGTCCGTATGATGGCGGAGCAGCCGACGGCGACGCGCGGCGACATTCTCTACCAGATCATGCTCGGCAGTTCCGTCTTTTTCACCGTGGTCATGTCTTTCGTAGTGTTTTTCTACCTGCTCGGCGCGCTTTACGACGACCGCAAGGACCGCAGCATCCTGTTCTGGAAGTCACTGCCTGCCAGCGACACGCTGACCGTCGCCTCCAAACTGCTGGCGGCCATGGTGCTCGCTCCGCTCGCGTTCCTGGCCGTTTTAATCGTAACGCACTTGCTGATGGCGATCATTGCGTCACTGATGATACTGAGCGTCGACGCCAACCCCTGGTCGCTTTTTCTGTCGGTCGCCAACCCCGTCAAGGCCTGGGGCATGATCGCCGTTTCCTGGTTCGCGGCCTCGATCTGGGCGCTGCCCCTGTTTGGCTGGCTGTTGCTGGTTTCCGCCTTCGCGCCGCGGGTACCCCTGCTGTTCGCGGTGCTGCCACCGCTGGTTTTGTCAATCCTGCAGATCTGGATCGACTTTCTGCGAACCTTTACGCTGAAAAACAGCATGGCCGGCGTGATCCGAGACTGGTTTTTCAACAACCCGGCGATCCTGACCGCCGAGGTGAGCGACGGCAAAGGCAAGGTCGCGCTTGGCGTGCCGCTCACCGGGCGCTTCGACCACGCGGTCACGCTGGCCAATATCTTCGACCGCCTGTTTTCCCTGCAGATGCTGGGTGGCTTGCTGCTCGCGGTTTTGTTCCTGGGCGGCGCCCTGTGGCTGCGCCACCGCGCGACGGACAGCTGAGCCCGAACATTGAACCGGCATCAGGGATACGGGCGCACCGTTCGGGTCAGCTCTTGATGCCGCCACGGGTCAGCTCGAGCGGGTCCAGCAGACGGTCCAGCTCCTCGGCGGAAAGGTCGGTTTTTTCGAGCGCGACCTCCTTGATGGGCCGACCTTGCCTGTAGGCCTGCTTGGCGGTCGCCGCCCCGACCTCGTAACCAATCACCGGGTTCAGCGCCGTCACCAGAATCGGGTTGCGTTCCAACGCGGCCCGTATGTTGTCCTCCCGAACTGTGAAACCGGTAATGGCCTTGTCCGCCAGGGCGGCGCACACCGAGGACAGGATCTCCAGGCTTTGCAGAAGGTTCAACGCGACCACCGGCAGCATCACGTTGAGCTGGAACAGGCCGGACTGGCCGGCCACGGTGATCGTCGTGTCATTGCCGATGACCTGCGCGCAGACCATGCAGACGGCTTCCGGAATCACGGGGTTGACCTTGCCGGGCATGATCGAAGAACCGGGCTGCAGCGCAGGCAATTCGATTTCACCGATGCCCGCCAGCGGACCGGAGTTCATCAGGCGCAGGTCATTGGCAATTTTCATCAGGCTGCAGGCAAGGGTCTTTAGCTGGCCTGAAAGCTCAACTGCCGCGTCTTGCGAACTGATGCCCTCGAAGTAATTTTCCGCGGATTTGAACCCGACCCCGGTCAGGTCCGCGAGGGCAGCGCATACACGGGGACCGAACTCCGGATGCGCGTTAATGCCGGTGCCCACCGCCGATCCGCCCAGCGGCAAACGACGCGTGCGCTTCAGCGCGCTCTTGATGCGCTTGATGTTGGAACGCAGCTGCTGTGACCAGCAGCCCAACTCCTGCTGAAACGTCACCGGCATGGCGTCCATCAGGTGGGTGCGGCCGGTCTTGACGATGCCTTCGAGTTCCTCGCCCTTGATGTCGAGCGTCTCGGCCAGGTGCAGCAGTGACGGAAGCAACTGCTCGGAGGCGACCAGCGCGCCGCTCACCTGGATCGCCGTTGGAATCACGTCATTGGAACTCTGCCCCATGTTGACGTGGTCATTGGGATGAATGCCGGCGTCGCGGTCGCGGTTGGCCAGATGCGCGATCACTTCGTTGGCGTTCATGTTCGACGAGGTTCCCGAACCGGTCTGAAACACATCAATGGGGAAGTGCTCGTCGACCTCGCCGGACGCCACTGCGCGCGCCGCCTCCATGATTGCCGCCGCTTTGTCTGCATCGAGCAAACCGAGATCGCGGTTGGCAATGGCCGCCGCCTGCTTGACCAGGCCCAGCGCGCGGATGAACTGACGCGGCATGGTCAGGCCGCTGATCGGGAAGTTCTCTACCGCCCGCTGCGTCTGGGCGCCCCACAGGGCCTGCTCAGGCACCTGCAATTCGCCCATGCTGTCGTGTTCTGTTCGGTATTCACTGGTCATTTCCTGCTCCGGACGGTTCTGGTTAAGTTTTTGTGGACGCCAACCGCCACCGCTCGACGCCGGGTGATCACGTCGCTCCAAGGCAGCGCTTTCACCGGCGAGCAGACCATTCGCAGTCGGTTGCTGTTCTGCGCAAAGTATAAATCAATTGGCCATGACTGCGGGGCGCGCGCTCCGCCGCGGTGTCTCCCGCTGTGCCGCACGTGTAAAATACGGACTTGATCCGCAGCGTCCGAGGCCCGCCGCATCGCCATGAACCTTTCCCACCTGACCGCGCTGTCGCCCGTCGACGGCCGATATGCCAATCGTACCGAATCCCTGCGCCCCATTTGCAGCGAATTCGGTCTCATCCAACGACGCCTGATTGTCGAGTTGCGCTGGTTCCAGGCGCTGGCGGAGCACCCCGGCATCGTCGACCTGCCCGCCCTCAGCAACGAAGCCTCGGCTTTTCTGGACAGGCTGATCGAGGATTTTGATGAAGCGGCCGCACAGCGCATCAAGGCCATCGAGGCACGCACCAACCACGACGTAAAGGCCGTGGAATACTACCTGAAAGAACGCTTTAAAGAACTTAAAGAACTATCTGATAAATCAGAGTTTATTCATTTTTCCTGTACCTCCGAAGACGTCAACAATCTGGCTTATGCCCTGATGATCCGGGACACCCACGAGCAGGTCATGAAAGACTGCTTCGCAGATGTCGACGCCGCGCTGTCGAAGCTGGTCACCGAGCACGCAGGCCAGCCGATGCTGTCGCACACCCACGGGCAGCCTGCCTCTCCAACAACGCTCGGCAAGGAGATCGCCAACACCCTGTTTCGCCTGCGGCGCCAGGCCCGGCTGATGTCGGAGCAGGAGATGCTGGCCAAAATCAACGGTGCGGTCGGTAACTTCAATGCCCACCTCAGCGCCTACCCCGGAGTGAACTGGCCGGGCCTGGCGCAGGACTTCGTCGAATCGCTGGGGCTGGTCTGGAATCCGTACACCACGCAGATCGAACCGCACGACTGGCTGGCCGAAATCTTCCACTCGCTGGGGCGCTACCAAACGGTGCTGATCGATTTGTGCCGCGACCTGTGGGCGTACATCGCCATCGGCTATTTCCGCCAGCGCAGCGTTGTGGGCGAAGTGGGGTCATCGACCATGCCGCACAAGGTCAACCCGATCGACTTCGAGAACGCGGAAGGCAATTTCGGCGTGGCGAACGCCCTGCTCGAACACCTCGCGAGCAAGCTGCCAGTGTCACGCTGGCAGCGAGACCTGACCGACTCCACCGTTCTGCGCGTGATCGGCACGGTCTACGGCCATTCGCTGGTGGCGATCTCCTCGCTGCTCAAGGGCCTGTCGAAACTCGACGCGGACACCAGTCGCCTCGAAGCAGACCTCGAGGCCCATCAGGAAGTGCTGGCCGAACCCATTCAGACCGTGATGCGCCGCTACGGCGTCGAGAAAGCCTACGAGCGGCTGAAAGAAATGACCCGCGGCAAACGCGTCACGGCAGCCGAGCTGTCTGCCTTCATCGAATCACTGGAACTGCCCGAGGAAGCGAAGCAGCGCCTGTCCCGACTCACACCTGCCAATTACATCGGCAACGCCGAGGAAATGGCGGGCGCTGTGGACGACTTCGAGCCGTGACATCGTTTAACAAAGACCAACCCGAAAAAAAACCGGTTTTTTCTGACCCGGAGGAGTTTCTACGCGATTATTGGCAGAAAAAGCCGCTGCTGATTCGCCAGGCATTTCCGGGCTTCGAGCCCGAACTGGACGCGGATGACATCGCCGGCCTGGCTTGTGACGAACTGGCCGAATCGAGGCTGATCACAGGCAGCATTGAAAAATGCGATTGGCAGGTCCGCTACGGGCCGTTCAGCGACGACGATTTCAGCAGCCTGCCCGACCGCAATTGGACCCTGCTCGTCCAGGATGTCGAAAAACATTACCCGCCGCTGCAGAACCTGCTCGACTATTTCGCCTTCATCCCGTCCTGGCGCATCGACGATCTGATGGTCAGCGTCGCCGGCCGCGGCGGCTCCGTCGGCCCGCACGTGGACCAGTACGACGTGTTCCTGCTACAGGCGTCCGGGCGTAGACGCTGGCAAATCGCCGAGGCCTTCGAACCCGGCCTGCTGGCCGGCTGCGAACTCGAAGTGCTAGAGCATTTCCGGGCCGAACAGGAATGGACGCTCGAGCCCGGCGACCTGCTCTACCTGCCGCCCGGCGTCGCTCATTTCGGCGTCGCGCTTGACCCCGGCGCGACCTGGTCGATCGGCATGCGCGCGCCGGGCACGGTGGAACTGTACCAGTCACTCGGCGATTGGCTGGCAGAACGCGACGGTGCCGCGCCGCGCTACCGCGACCCGGGACTGGTGCCGGCTGAATCACGGGGTCAAATCGAAGCGGACGCGGTGCGCGGGTTCCAGCAATTGGCGATGGAATGCATCCATAATGAGGCCGCTTTTTCCGATTTCCTGGGCGCGTTCCTGTCCCGCTATCGCCTCGCGCACGATCCCGCTCCACCCGCTGAACCCGTCGACAGTGAATACCTGCGCGCAGCGCTTCGCGGAGGGGCCACCCTGAGGCACAACCCGTGGACGCGCCTGTTATGGATGGACGCAGCCGGCGGCACCTGCCTTTTCGCGGCGGGCGAGCGCCTCGCCTGCGACGGCGCCTCGGCCGCGCTGATCTGCGATCCACACCGTTTGGCCATGCTGGACGAGAACACGCCAGCCAGCTTGCTGGAACGGGTCCATGAACTTGTCGAACAGGGACATCTTTACCTCGAAACGCTATAATCGTCGTTTATGCCGGAAGCCGCAGCAAATCCGGCTTTTTCGATTTCCAAACCGGCAAAAATCTGCTGGGAGAGGACCTGCACAACCCGTGAAGCAAAGTTTGCGAGACTTGTACGAGTCATCACCGCTGTTCGGCAGCAACGCGCCGTTCATTGAAGCACACTACGAATCCTGGCTGGAAGACAAAGCCAGTGTTCCTGCCGAATGGGCCCGGTTCTTCGCCGGCATCTCCGGCGGCCAAGGCGAAATCGGCCGCCTGAACGTCGAGGAAAA
This sequence comes from Lysobacterales bacterium, assembly GCA_032250585.1. Lineage (GTDB taxonomy): Bacteria > Pseudomonadota > Gammaproteobacteria > Xanthomonadales > SZUA-36 > JAVVFH01. The sequence continues at coordinate 633 of JAVVFH010000008.1, read as the reverse complement.
ATTCCGGCAACTCGGCGAGCTTTCACCGTGGGGCGCCGCGGATACACGGCTGGCCGATCGCAAGGAAGCCGGCGTCCTCAAGCTCATTACCGCTTACCGCCTGCGCGGCCACGAAAACGCCAAACTGGATCCACTGGGCGAGCCGCACGCCCCACCAGTCCCGGACTTCAACCTCGCTTTCCAAGGCCTCGATGAGCCGGACCTGGAGCGCGAGTTCGACAGCGGCTCACTGGTGGCGCCGGACCGCATGAAGTTGCGCGAGATCATCGAGCTTTGCGAGCGGGTCTACTGCGATACGATCGGCGTCGAGTACATGCACATCTCCGACACCCGCAAGCGCGCCTGGCTGCAGGACCGTCTCGAAGGCTGCCGCGGGGTTTGCGACATCGATGCCGACGAGTGTCTGCGCATCCTTAAAATGCTGACCGCGGCCGAAGGCCTGGAAAAATACCTCCATACACGTTATGTCGGCCAGAAGCGCTTTTCCCTGGAAGGCGGTGAAAGTTTGATCCCCCTGCTGTATGAAACCGTGCTGCACGCCGGCAAGCGCGGCGTGGAGGAAGTCGTTATCGGCATGGCGCACCGGGGCCGCTTGAATGTGCTGGTCAATATTCTCGGCAAGTCGCCTTCCAT
>JAVVFH010000089.1:0-12593 GCA_032250585.1 Lysobacterales bacterium | reverse complement strand
GTGGGGGTCGGGGTTGACTTCACGCCCGTCAACGACCGGTTCAGCCTCGGCGCCGGTTTCAGTCATTCCAAAGGCAAGGTCAGCATCAACTACGTGGCGGGCACCTCGCAGGACCACCCCGGATCCCGGCTGGTGCTGCTCGACGACCTGCTGGCGCCCGATTACGGCGCCCATGTGGGGCTGATTACCGCACGGTACAGATGGCAGCCTTACGGGAGGTTTCGTTTACGCTGGGTGGCAAAAAGCAGGTATGCTCGTTTCGGCCTGTGCAGCAAAATCCTGTCGCTATCCATGCGCTTGTGAGCGACAGGTTCTGATGCGGGTGCCGGCACTGGTGAAACCCAGAAACAGCGGAATGCTCGAACATGAGCAGAATGGCGTGATCGCGCCGAAACCGGAGCCGAAGACATAGCCGGCGAAGCGGTGGCCGCGATCGGTTTCTTTCTCCTGATGTGGCGCCTTCACGGCCGATTTCAATTGTGTAACATGCCCGGATGGACCCGACACGCCCGCAAGAAGCCTTTCTGCAACAGGCTGCGCAAGACTGGCTCGAGCGCGAAACGGCGCTGCCGGCGGCCAACCGCGCCTCGCTATCGTGCCTGGTTCCGAAACTGGTCGCGCGCCTGCCGGCGACGGGGACATCACGGCTCGGTATCGCCGGGCCACCGGGCAGCGGCAAGTCGACGCTGGCGGCGCTGCTGGTTCACGTGCTGGGCCGCGCTGGGATTCCCGCCTGCGCGCTGTCGCTGGACGACTATTACCTGGGTCGCGCCGAACGGGAAGATCTGGCCCGGACCCTCCACCCGCTGCTGCGTCGGCGCGGAGTCCCCGGCACGCACGACATCGGGCGCCTGCTGTCCGATCTGGAGCGCCTGCGTAGCGGCAACATGGACGGCCTGGAACTTCCGGCATTCGACAAGTCGACCGATGACCGCAGCCCGCAGCTTCGGCAATGGGTGCTGGATCAACCGCCACGCCTGATCCTCGTCGAAGGCTGGTGCGTCGGCGCGCCTCCGCAGGACGCCGCCGCATTGCGCCAAGCCGTCAACGAACTGGAGCGGCGGCTGGACCCCGACGGCGCCTGGCGCCGGACCGTGCACCGCTCGAGCGTGCATTACGATCAAGCGCTCAATCGGCAACTCGATCAACTGTGGTATGTTCGGGTGCCCGACTGGGCCAGCGTGATCGAGTGGCGCTGGCAGCAGGAGCGGGAACTGGCGTCACCGCACCTGGAAAGCCGGGCGCAAGTTGAAGCCTTTCTCGGGCCGTTCGAGCGCATTGTCCGCCACATGCAAGCCACGTCATCGGCCTGGGCAGACCTGTGTCTCGAGACGGACAGCGCACATCGGCTCCGGATCGGAGGACCCGCAACCATGACCTTTCGACGCGATCGGCCAACAGTGCAATGAACAGACCCAAGAGCTTCCTTTGGCACGACTACGAGACCTTCGGCGCCAACCCCATGACCGACAGACCGGTGCAATTCGCCGCCCAGCGCACCGACGCGAACCTGCAGCCCATCGGCAAACCGGTCACCCGGTACTGTGCGCCGGCCGACGATGTGCTGCCGCATCCGATGGCCTGCCTGATCACCGGCATCACGCCGCAGCAAGCCTTGAGCAAGGGCATGATCGAGACGGAATTCGCCCGGCTCATACTGGACGAAATGATGCAGCCGGGTACCTGCAGCGCCGGTTACAACAGCATACGGTTCGACGATACCGTGACCCGCAACCTCCTGTACCGCAACCTTCGCGACCCGTACCAGCGGGAGTGGAAAAACGGCAACAGCCGCTGGGATATCATCGATCTGGCGCGCATGTGTTACGCCTTGCGGCCCGCAGGACTCGAGTGGCCGCTGCACGAGACAGGCAAGCCGAGCTTCCGCCTCGAAGACCTGAGCCGTGCCAACGGAATCGAACACGCCGAAGCACATGATGCGCTGGCCGACGTGCACGCGACGATCGAACTTGCGAAACGGCTCAGGCAGGCCCAGCCCCGCCTTTTCGATTGGGCGTTGCGCATGCGCGACAAAAAGTTCGTGGCAGGGCTGCTCGATCCGACGGAACCGAGCATCCTGTTGCACAGTTCGGCGAAAATCGCCGCCGAGCGCGGCTGCACGACTCTGGTACTGCCACTGGCAGTGGATCCGGGGCGCCCTACTGCGGTCATCGCTTTTGACCTGGCCATCGACCCTGCAGCACTGATCGAAGAGTCGCCCGCGACGATTCACGATCTCGTGTTCACACCCGCGGCCGATCTGCCCGCAGACGTAGAGCGCCTGCCGCTCAAGCGCATTGCCAGCAATCACGTGCCGATGATCGCCCCTCTGGCTACGCTCAAGGGCGTCGACTGTGAACGCATCATGCTCGACCCGGAACAATGCAAACGCAACGCCCGTCTGTTGATCGATCATCTGCCGCTCGTCCGCGGCAAGGTCGCGGAAGTCTTTGCCCTCCCCTCGTGGGGCCCGGAAGAAAGTTCGGACCCGGACCACATGCTCTACAGCGGCGATTTTTTTTCGGCTGCCGACCGCCAGCTGATGGACAAGGTCTTGTCCACCCCGCCCGCAGAGCTGACCCAACACCGGTGGCCGTTTCAGGACTCCCGGCTGCCGCTGATGCTTTTCCGTTACCGGGCACGGAATTATCCGACGACACTAACTGCAAAAGAAGTGGAACAATGGGACGCGGACCGCAAGTTCCGGCTGATCCATGGAACCGGCCCCAAAGCGTTTACGCTGGATGATTTTCGCCTCGTGGCGAGTGAACTTCGCGAACTGAGGAAATACGAGCCGCAGGCGCAGCGAATTCTCGACAAACTCGACGCCTGGTTGCTTGAAATCGGGCTGCTGTGAACGGCTGCGGTCAAGCCATGAGCGCCATGGCTGATACCAGGGCCTCGTAAAAAGCCTGCGGAAGGAACCAAAACGCAACTTGGTAAGTCCTTCAAAAATACTATTTCAAAGGCTTACAGCTAACTTCTAGATCTAATTCGAATTGTTTATACACAAGTGACTGATTGTCTTTATGACAGTTTTTTTACGCTACTCGCTTTATCGCAAGCTGAGCATTTTTTTCGTAAATACATGTTTTTATTGGCTATATCCAGCATGATCAATTTTTGAGCAAAATGGAGCGGCGCCCGTCGCGCCTTCAGCCCCGCAACTTTTAACACAGGGTTATCCACAGTATTTGTGGATAAGTGCTCAGGCAACATTCAGTGCGAGTTGAATCGCGTCGGAACGCCTGGAAACCATGGCTTTGCGGGCGTTGGAAGAACGGCGCAACTGACGCCGCGCAGCCGGCGAAACGAACTCGACGTGTGAGCCGTCGGAAAACTGCAGCATCCAGATCTCGCGCAGGTTCTCTTCCGGCCCTTCGACCGCGACGACGCCGGTTATCGTTTTACCGATCAAATCCTGGTTCGCTTTCATTTTCTGCTCCTGTTCGTGATGCACATGCCACTTTGAGCCTATTGAAACCCGGTCCCTTCTCAAAACATGAGACGCCACGTAAAAAATCCCGGGCAGGATGATCTGCCCGGGCAAGCAGCCCCGGTTGGCCGAGTCAGCGCGCATCCCCGGATGGTTCATCCCCCACCAGGATCAGTCCACGGTTCTGATCGAGCGTCTTGATGCCGATTCCTTTCACATTGACCAGTTCATCGACGTGCGCAAAAGCGCCGTTCGCTTCGCGGTAAGCGACGATCAACTCCGCTTTGCTGACCCCGATACCCTTCAGGTTTTCGGCCAACTGCTGCGCCGTGGCCGTGTTCACGTTAACCGGCTCGGCGGCAAAAGCCGTGACGGCCAGCATGCTGGCGGCGAGTAAAGGCAGAAAAAATTTCATATCAGATCCCCTTGTTTGACGGTTTCTTCAATTCAACGTGCAACGGTCGGCACGTCGTTCTCTTGGTCGTGCGGAAACCAGCTTAGTGGCCTCCAAGCTTGCTGTTAATCGGAATCCGGCCCGAAACCGTGTAAGAAAACGTCTTTGCTCAAAACGACCTTGAACGCGCTATCTCCTTCCGGCACAATGCCCCTCCCATACCGTCCTGGCCTGCTTGCAGGCAGCACGCCAGGCGGCAGCTTCGGGATTGATCAATGGCGGCCCTCGCTGGTCCCCCCGCGACGACAAGTTGTGAACCCCGTCAGGCCCGGAAGGGAGCAGCGGCAGCAACGGACTCGGGCGCCGGGGTGTGGCGGGCGGGGGTTGCCACCTTTTTTCGCAGGCTTTGCACATTCAGGAACCGCCGGTGACAGGCCGGTCTGGTATAGTTGGGTTTCCATGTTGATGACGAACTTCAATTGGCCCCCCGGCACCCTATGAGCTACCAGGTACTGGCGCGTAAATGGCGCCCCAAAACGTTCAAACAACTGATCGGACAGGAGCACGTCTCCCAGGCCCTGATCAATGGCCTCGACCAGGACCGGCTGCACCATGCGTTCCTGTTCACCGGCACGCGCGGTGTCGGCAAAACCACCGTTGCCCGCATTCTGGCCAAGTGCCTGAACTGTGAAACCGGCGTCAGTTCCGAACCCTGCGGCGAGTGCGGCAGTTGTGTCGATGTCGACGCCGGGCGTTTCGTCGACATGATCGAAATCGACGCCGCCTCCCGAACCAAGGTCGACGACACCCGCGAGCTGCTGGATTCGGTGCAGTACACGCCAACCCGCGGGCGATACAAGGTTTATATCATCGACGAGGTGCACATGCTTTCCCCCAACAGTTTCAACGCCCTGTTGAAAACGCTGGAAGAGCCACCGCCGCACGTGAAGTTTGTGCTGGCGACGACGGATCCGCACAAGATTCCCGTCACCATCCTGTCGCGCTGTCTGCGGTTCAACCTCAGGCGCTTACTGCCGGACCAGATCTCCGGCTACCTGCGCAGCCTGGTGGATTCCGAGGGTATCGAGGCGGAGCAGGAGGCCCTGATCACCGTTGCCCGGGCCGCCGACGGTAGCATGCGCGATGGCCTCAGCCTGCTCGACCAGGCCATTGCGTTTGGCGGGGGCAAACTGGCCCTGAGCGACGTCGAACAGATGCTCGGCCTGGTGGAGCACGCGCACGTGACCGACATGATCCGCGCACTGGCCAGCGACGATGCGCCCAGCCTTCTGGGCGTCGTCGAAGAACTGGTCGCCCAGTCCCGCGACCTCGAGTCGGTCTTGCTGAACCTGGCCGAGGTCCTGCACCGGATTTGCCTGGTGCAGTGCGTGCCTGGCTACCGCGATCCGGAGCGCAGCGACTGGGACACCATCGAGGAGCTCGCAGCCATGCTGCCGGCCGAAGACGCACAATTGTTCTACCAGATCGCCACGCGCGGGCGCGCGGAACTGGGATGGGCACCCGACCCGCGCACCGGCCTGGAAATGGCCCTGCTGCGCATGCTGGCCTTTCGCCCCCCAAGCGCCGACACGAGTGCCGACGCGAATCCCGCCGCAACCTCCGGACAAAACGAAACAAGCGCCACTGCAAACAACACCGGCACAGGCCGCAGAGCGGCCGCCGAGGCTCGGTCGGGCCGGGCAAAGCCGCAGGCGACGGAACATTCCGCCGCGCCACCTTCGCCGCCCGCCTGCAAACCATCGGAAGCTTCGCGAGCCACCACGGCGGCACCCGCCGACTGGGTCGGCCTGCTGAATCGGCTGGACATTTCCGGCCAGGTGCGTGAACTGGCGCGCAACGTCCAGCTGAAAGCGCGGGCCGAGGATCAATGGGAGTTCGTCATCGCGTCCTCACTCCGGCACCTGGGCTCGGAAAACTGCATCGATCGCCTGAGCCAGGCGATCAGCGACCAGGTGGGCCGTCCCGTCCGCGTGCGCCTGCTCGAAGAGCGGGCGACCGAACTGCAAACCGCCGCCGCGCTCGAGGAACAGCAACTTCGCCAAAGCATGAGCGAGGCAGAAAAGGCCATCAACGACGACCCCACCGTCAAGGCGCTGAAAGAACAAATGGGTGCGCAACTGGTCGAAGACTCCATTCAACCTCTCCAGTAAAGGTCCTCCAGTGCCGTGACCCATAGATTTCGATACTGGTGAACAAGGAAGCAAATCGATGAAAGGCAATCTCGCCGGGCTGATGCAGCAAGCCCAGAAAATGCAGCAGGAAATGCAGAAGGCCCAGGAAGAGCTGGCCAATCTCGAAATCGTTGGCGAGGCCGCCGGTGGCCTGGTCAAAGTAACCATGACCGGCAAGCACGCCGTGCGCCGGATCGAGATCGACCCCTCGTTGCTGGAAGACCGCGAAATGCTCGAGGACGTCGTGACCGCCGCGGTCAACGACGCCGTCAACCGCATCGCCGCCACCACCCAGGATCGCATGTCGGAAATGACCTCGGGCATACCGCTGCCGCCCGGAATGAAGCTGCCGTTCTGAACGCACGGACGTGAGTTCCGGAACGCTGCTCGAACGGTTCGTGGATGCCCTGCGCTGCCTGCCGGGCGTCGGGCCGAAGTCGGCCCAGCGCATGGCGCTGCACCTGCTCGAACGCGATCGCGAGGGCGGCCTCCACCTGTCGACGATCCTGGCAACCGCCATGGAGCGGATAGGGCGCTGTTCGGTTTGCCGAAATCTCACGGAGCTCGAAGTCTGCCAGCTGTGTTCCAATGAGCAGCGAGACGATGCGCTGCTGTGCGTCGTTGAAACCCCCAGCGACGTCATCGCCATCGAACAGGCCACCGCCTACCGCGGGCATTACTTCGTGCTGATGGGCCGCCTCTCACCGCTGGACGGTATCGGCCCCGAAGACCTGGGTCTCGACCTGTTGGCCCAGCGTCTCGCCCGCCAGCCGCCCAAAGAGATGATCATCGCCACCAACCCCACGGTGGAGGGTGAAGCCACCGCCTATTACCTGCAGCGCATGGCCCGCAAGAACGGCGTCGCCATCAGCCGCATCGCCCACGGCGTGCCGCTCGGCGGCGAACTGGAGTACACCGACCAGTCGACCATCGCACACGCCTTCTCCAGCCGCCGGATCGTCGAACTTTAAGCCCTGCATGGGTGCTGCCTCCACCGGCACGGTCTCCAGCCGGGCCCCTGGATACCGGCTTCCGCCGGTATGACGAATTCGCGGCAAGCTGCGGGGAATGAACCCCCAGTCGATTTCAAGTTCCCAAGCCGCACTCAATGGTGCTAAAGTTGGCCAGAATTAATCCTGCCGTGTTCCGCATGCGGTTGATACCCCGGTAACTTTTGGCGAGGGCTATGGAATGATCAAAAAAAAGAATCTGGCTAACGCAATCACACTGGCTCTGACCTCTTCGGCGGGACTGCTTTCGAGCCCCGTGATGGCTCAAAATGTTCTGGAAGAGGTCACGGTGACCGCCACCAAGCGAGCGGAAAACCTGCAGGACGTACCGTTTGCAGTCTCGGCGCTCGGCCAGGAGCGGCTGGACGAACTCAATATAGCCAATTTCGACGATTACATTCGCTATCTGCCCGGCGTCAACGCGGCAGGTCGCGGGCCCGGCCAGTCATCCATTTTCATTCGCGGCATGGCCACCGATTCATCAGACCAGACCTCGATCGAAATTGGCGCGCCGGTGCCGAACGTTGCGCTTTACCTCGACGAACAGCCGGTCAGCTCAGGCGGCCGTAACCTCGACGTATACGCCGCCGACATCGCACGCGTCGAAGTGTTACCGGGGCCACAGGGCACGCTGTTCGGCGCAAGCTCACAGGCCGGCACCATCCGCCTGATTACCAACAAGCCCGTTTACAACGAGTTCCAGGCCGGCTTCAAGGCCAGCGTGGCCACCACCAAAAGCGGCGACCTCAGCAACAGCGCGGAAGGCTATGTCAACTGGCCGGTCATCGACGACACACTGGCGATTCGCGGGGTCTTCTACAACGCGGTGGAGGGTGGCTACATCGACAACGTGTTCGCCGAAAACGCATTCACTGCCGAAGACATTGGCTTTCCCGAGGGCGCGGAATCCACGGTGGTCAACAACCTGGAGTTTGTCGAGAAGGACTTCAATGACGCCGTCTATACCGGCGCCCGTGTCAGCGTCAGTTACACCCTCAACGACGACTGGGAACTGCTCGGCCAGTTCATGACCCAGAAGCTGGATGTCGACGGCGTATTCGATCACTCGCCCGAGGCCATCGCCGACATCCCGAACGTGCAATCAGGCAGCCGGGTCGTCGGTGATTTGCAGGTCGAGCGGTTTTTTCCCGATCACCTGGATGACGAATTCCAGCAATACGCGCTGACCGTCAACGGCCGTCTGGGTGCGCTGGACCTCGTCTATGCGGGCTCGTACCTGGACCGCGAAGTCAACAACAGCTTCGATTACAGCGGCTACACCGAGATCGGCACCTACGGTTACTACTACCTGTGCCAGCCCGATTACACGCTGTGCGGTGACCCGACACAGGGCGTGATCGCGTTCATCGAGAACGAGCGGACCACACACGAACTGCGCATCTCCTCGTCCGAAGGCGAACGCGTCAATTTCGTAGCCGGCCTGTTTTACGACGACATCAAGACCAGCGTCGACACGAATTTCTTCGTGGCCGGCTCCACCGGCTTTTTTGCACCGAACGCGCCGCACTCACAATCAACCACCTTCAACCCGGACCACCGTCCACAGGGCATCACGTTTGTCAACGATGCGATCCGCGAAGAAGAACAGTTCGCGGTCTTCGGTGAAGTCACCTTCGACATCACCGACAAGCTCTCGCTGACCGGCGGGGCCCGTTACTACGACATCGAGTCCAGTCTGGTCGGGTCTTCCAACTTCGCCACACTGTGTGACTTCGACCTGCCCTGCGATGCGTCCCAGGACGGTGACGGCGGACGCAGCTTCGATGTCATTTTTGCCGATGAACTGCCGCTGAAGGAAGACGACACCATCCTCAAGGGTGTCGTCTCCTACCAGTTCACCGACGACGCCCTGTTCTATTTTGTTTTCTCCGAGGGTTTCCGCCCCGGTGGTTTCAACCGCATCGACAACGACGGCGTGCCCAAGACCTACGTCAGTGACGAGGTGACCAATTACGAGCTGGGCTGGAAAACGACGCTGCTGGACGGCAGGCTGCGCTTCAACGGGTCTTTATACCAGATCGACTGGGATGGCCTGCAGGTCGGCATCACCGATTTTGACATTTCGGTGATCACCTTCACGACCAATGCCGCCGATGCCGAAATCAAGGGCTTCGAGGGCGACATTGCCTGGCTGGCCACCGATAGCCTCACGCTGACGGCCGCCTGGTCGCTGAACGACACCGAGATGGTGCGGGTCCCGCAGGGCGTCACCGACATCGCCGGCGAGGGGTCGCGCCTGGCACTGGCACCAGAACTGCAATATCACATCAGTGCGCGCCATGAATGGCTGGAAAACCCACTGTCGCCCTACGCACAGGTGGTCTACGCCTATACGGGCGACCAATTCAGTTCTATCGTGGTAGACAACCGTTTTCTCCAGAAATCCTACGATACGGTCGACGCCTCCTTCGGATTGCGCATGGATAAGTGGTCGGTCGAATTATTTGGCGAAAACTTGACCGATGAGCGCGCCCAGCTGTTCATCAACTCGCTGGACACGGACCTGAGAATCACGACCAATCGTCCCAGAACTTTTGGCCTGAAGGTCCGCTATGATTACTAACCCGACCGATACAGCAGGGAGAAAGTGACTGGCTGATACCGGACAGCCGGCCATCGAGGCCGGGGAACAAACCACCCGGGCCAGACAGCTGCTGCAGCAGGGCAAGCTGAACGAAGCGCTCGAAGCCGCCCGGGCCGAACTGCAAGACGACCCGGGGCACGTCGAGGCGCTGTACCTCCAGGCCGTCTCGCAGCGCTATCTCGGCCAATACAGGCACGCCCTCGATACCCTGGAAAGGCTAAGCGCCCGGCAACCCGCTTACGCAAGGGGCTGGCAGGAACAAGGCCATAACCTGAAGCGGCTGGGTGAGCCGGAGCGGGCGACCGCCGCCTTCCAGCGCGCTGTCGACCTCAACCACGCGCTGATTGCTTCGTGGCGCGAATTGGCCGTCCTGTACAAGCGCAGCGGCAGGCAGCGCGAATCCGACCTGGCCCAGGCCGAATATGCCCGTCTCTCCCGCCTGCCCGCTGAACTGGTCAGCGTCACCAGCCTGATTCACGAGGGCAAACTGTTCCGGGCCGAAAAACTGTGCCGGGGCTTTCTGCAGAAAAACCCCCACCACATCGAAGCCATGCGCCTGTTGGCATTGCTCGGCATGAAGCTGTTCGTCTACGACGACGCAGAGTTCCTGCTGGAAAGCTGCGTGGAATTCGAGCCCGATTACTGGCTGGCCCGCTACGATTACGTCAACGTGCTGCACAAGCGCCAGAAGTTCAAAAAAGCGCTGGAACAGGCACGAATATTGCTCGACAGCTACCCGGGCAACCAGGCCTTTCAACTGGCGTTCGCCAACGAGAACGTCGCGGTGGGAAACTTCGACACCGCGCTGCAGATTTACGACCAGGTCATCGAAAAACACCCGACTTTCGCGCAGCCCTACCTGTCGCGGGGGCATGCGCTGAAAACGGTCGGCCGGCTGGACGATGCGATCGAATCCTATCGCTCGGCCTACCGAACCAAGCCGGATTTTGGCGATGCCTACTGGAGCCTGGCCAACCTCAAGACCTACCGCTTTACGGACACGGAAATCGAGCAGATGCTCGGCCAGTTCAAAAACCCGGCTATATCCAATATCGACCGTTTTCACCTGTGTTTCGCGCTGGGCACCGCGTTCGAGGCGCGCGCGGACTACGCCCAGTCGTTCCAGTGGTACGCAGCGGGCAATCGCTTGAAGAAACAGGATACGCGCTACGATGCCGACGCACTCGACGCCGCCATGCAGCGCCAGGCCGATGTCTGTGACGCTGAACTGTTCGCGAGCAAAGCGGGCATGGGCGGATCGTACGACGACCCGATTTTCATCGTCGGCCTGCCGCGGGCGGGTTCTACCCTGCTCGAGCAGATACTGGCTTCACACTCCCTGGTCGACGGCACCATGGAATTGCCCAATATCATCGCGCTGGCACACCGTCTGAACGGCCGCAGGTTCGTTTCCGAGGAGGCCCGCTACCCGCGCATCCTGGCTGACTTGAACGTCCGACAGCTGCGGAATTTTGCCGACCGGTTCATCGAAGATACCCGGGTGCACCGCAAGGGCGCGCCCTATTTCATCGACAAGATGCCCAACAACTTCATGCACATCGGGCTGATCCACCTGATTTTACCCAATGCCCGCATCATCGATGCACGCCGGCATCCGATGTCCTGCTGTTTTAGTGGGTTCAAGCAACTGTTCGCGGACGGCCAGGAGTTCACCTACGGACTGGAAGAGATCGCCCGCTATTACAAGGCTTACGTGCGACTGATGGCACACTGGGACCGGGTACTGCCAGGCAAGGTGCTGCGCGTTCACTACGAGCAGGTGGTCGCCGACCTGGAAGGCCAGGTGCGCCGCATGCTGGATTTCCTCGGTCTGCCCTTCGAAGAGAACTGCCTGAATTATTACCAGACGGACCGCTCGATCCGCACGCCCAGTTCGGAGCAGGTACGCCAGCCGATCTACCGCAGCGGCGTCGAACATTGGCGGAAGTTCGAGCCGTACCTGGAGGTACTGAAACGCGACCTGGCCGACGAGATCCGCGCTTATCCTGTGGTCGAATAAGCAGAGCTTTCGAGGAGACTGTGCGATCACCCTGCCTTTGTGGGAACACTCTGTCTTTGTGGGAGCGGCTTTAGCCGCGATGGGAACGGCTTCGGGTAAAACAGATCGCGGCTAAAGCCGCTCCCACAAAACCTTCAGCTCCCACAAACCTTTAACTCTCGCAAAAATTGCTCCTGCTATTGGAGCCGCAGCGTCCATAAATCGAGCAGGCACTGGTAGAAATCGCATTGCCGCTGCAGACGCTCGCTGTCCCCGGCTGCGACAGCCCCTTCCCGGTAGGCCTCCAGGAAAAGCCTCTGCCTGACCGGGTCCAGGCCGTGGTGCTGAACCACTACCGCGAGGTCGAACAGCGGATCGCCGAGCGCGGCGTATTCCCAGTCGATCAGCCACAGATCGCGTCCATGCACTGTCTCCCGGGACAGGATGTTCTCGCTGACCAGATCGTTGTGACAGAGGCAGTAATCGGGGCGACTCCGATCGAGTTCCGCGAGCAGCAAGCCCGCCCGCTGCGCCAGTACGGCTGCTTCTTCCGTGCCTGTTTGCGCCGCGTAGCGCCGCAGCGCCGCAGCCGGATCGAAGCGCTTCCCAAGCGGCGGCAAGCGGTGCAGGCGCCGCAGGACCCGGGCCAGGCTTCGAAGATTCGCCGCTTCAAGCAGGTCGGTCGGCGACCAGCTACGGCCCGCTTCCCAGCGCCGCATATAGATCCCCGCCAATGGATCGAAATATAAGGGCTGGGGGGCCAGCCCGGCGGCGGCGACGTGCTCGCAGACCCGCTGTTCGTTGCGGCGGTCGAGCCCTAGGCGGGCGGCTTCGGCCTTGTCCGCGGCGCGGGACTGAGGCGACAATATGCACAGCATGCCGATCAGCAAAACGGCCACCGTTCCACCGATGCGTTTGGCCAGGCGTTTGAGCGCGAGTTCCACGTCCCATCCTTCG
>JAVVFH010000088.1:0-12634 GCA_032250585.1 Lysobacterales bacterium | reverse complement strand
TTTGCAGCGGACATGGAAAACCCGACGGGAACCCGTGTAAAGCTGGATTTCCAATGGCAGGGCGCTGACCAGTTTCTGTGGATCGGGCCGGATTCGGACAAACCATACCGCGGTTCCAGTTTCGAGCGGCAGTATTTCTCGCCGGGCATAGAGCATGAAATAAACGCGGGCGGTATTCTGGGTGTGTCGGCCGTGATCGCGCACCAAAGATACAGCGCGGCAAATCTCGGGTTGGTAACCGCGACGACGCCGGATGACGGACCCGGGTTTTACCAGGGTTATTCGCCCTACCAGGAAGCGGGTTACGGCACCGGCGTGCGCCTGGCCGTGCGTCAGGAAATCTTCAGCGGCCTGCAGATCGATGCCGGGTTCCAGTCACGCATCGACATGGAAGAGTTTGCCGCTTACCGGGGCGTCTATTCGCAATCGGCGGACCTGGACATTCCCGCCAGGGCGAGCGTTAGCCTGGCGTTTCAGGCCAGCGAGCGGTCCTGGTTCAACGTGGCAGTAGAGCGCGTCCTGTATAGCGAGATCAGCGCGTTTCCAAGCCGGTTCCTGCCGAACCGCTTCCTTTCCCTGCTCGGCGACTCCACCAGTCCGTCTTTCGATTGGCAGGACCTGACGGTGTACCGCGTCGGTTTCAACTGGAGCGACGGCAAGAATCAACAATGGCACGTGGACGTGAGCACCCGGACACAACCGTCGCCTTCCTCGCGCCTGCTCAGCAAAGCGCTCGATGGCGACCTGGCGAGCAGTGCGCTGGTGCTGGGTTATTCACGCCGCACGGGTAACCGCAGCAGTCTCAATCTGAACGCCGCCTATGCGCCCGCTGAATATGCCTTCGGGGGCAGCGTGCTGGGTGTGACGACCGAAGAACTGGGCCAGCGCTTCGAGCTGGAGGCTCTGTGGACCATGAGTTTCTGATTTCAAGCCGCAATCACAACCATCTCACCAAGGGTCCCGCCGGGCCGAAGCCCCAAAGCCAGGTGGGTCCATCCTTAAGTCCCGTATCCCTTTGCGCCGTCTGCGGCCGCTGAGCTGAGGCCAGCAATGGAATTGCTCCGAAACTGGTTCAAGCGCTCCTTCTCCGATCCACAGGTGGTTATCCTCGGCGTTTTCCTGGTGATACTATTCGCCGTCGTCATCGGGCTGGGCGCCTGGCTGGCGCCGATGTTCGCGGCGATCGTCATCGCCTATCTGCTCGAAGCGATCGTCAGCCGTCTGCAGTGGCTCGGTCTGCCCCGCATGCCGTCGGTGCTGATCGTTTTCCTGCTGTTTCTGACCCTGCTGGTGTTTCTGCTGTTCGGTCTGATACCGATCCTCTCGCGGCAGTTGACGCAGTTGGTCCAGCAACTGCCGAATTACATTGCCCAGGGGCAGGAGCTGCTCAAGCAATTGCCGCAGGCGTATCCGCAGCTGGTTTCGGACCAACAGGTGCAGGCGATCATCAGTCGCCTGGGCGGGGAGCTGGCCAGCCTCGGCCAACAAGCCCTCAGCTGGTCGCTGGCCTCTGTCGCCAGCATCATCGGGCTGATCATCTACCTGGTTTTGGTGCCGGTGCTGGTGTTTTTCCTGCTCAAGGACAAGGACCTGGTGGTGGGCTGGATCGTCACGTACCTTCCGAAGGAGCGCACGCTGGTCAACATGGTGTGGGCCGAGTCCGAAGCGCAAATCGCCAATTACGTCCGCGGCAAAGTACTTGAGATCTTCATCGTCGGCGCGGTCACTTACGTGACCTTTATCATTCTCGGGCTGCAATACCCGGTGCTGCTCGCGACCCTGGTCGGTTTTTCCGTGCTGATCCCCTACGTAGGCGCGGCCGTGATCACGATTCCGATCGCCCTGATCGCTTTTTTCCAGTTTGGCTGGGGCTGGGACTTCGGGCAGGTGATCATCGCCTACGCGATCATCCAGGCACTTGACGGTAACCTGCTGGTGCCGTTGCTGTTTTCCGAAGTGGTCAACCTGCATCCTGTTGCCATCATCCTGGCCATCCTGGTGTTCGGCGGGTTGTGGGGTTTCTGGGGCATTTTCTTCGCGATTCCGTTGGCGACCTTCGTCAAGGCCGTGCTGCGCGCCTGGCCGCGTGTGCTCCATCACGAGAACCGGGCTGATGCGCCGCCTCCGGCGGCTGAAACGGCAGCTCCGGCCGATGATCGAGATCAAGCGGAGGCGTGACCCGCATGGCGTCGCAGTGTGCGGCGTGAATCGAAACTTTCAGAGTGCTTCGGACGCGAAATCGGCCAGCCGTGAACGCTCGCCGCGTCGCAGCGTGATGTGGCCGGAATGCGGCCAGTCCTTGAATCGATCGACCGCGAAGGTCAGGCCGGAAGTGGTTTCGGTCAGGTACGGCGTGTCGATCTGCTCGACGTTGCCGAGGCAGACCATTTTCGTGCCAGGTCCGGCCCGCGTCAGCAAGGCTTTCATCTGTTTGGGCGTGATGTTCTGGGCCTCGTCGATGATCACAAAGCGGTTCAGGAAGGTCCGCCCCCGCATGAAGTTGAGTGCTCGCACTTTCACCCGGCTGGCCAACAGATCGTTGGTGGCGGCACGACCCCATTCGCCACCTTCCTGCGGCTGGGTCAGCACTTCGAGGTTGTCCGTCAGAGCGCCCATCCAGGGCGTCATTTTTTCCTCTTCGGTGCCGGGAAGGAAGCCGATGTCTTCGCCGATGGAGACCGTCGCGCGGGTGACGATGATTTCGTTGTACCGTTTTTCATCCATGGTCTGGGACAGCGCCGCAGCGAGCGTCAGCAGCGTCTTGCCGGTGCCGGCCGTGCCCATCAGGGTGACGAAATCGATGTCCGGATCCATCAGCAGATTGAGGGCGAAATTCTGCTCTCGGTTGCGGGCGTGGATGCCCCATACGCTTTTGCGACCGTCGTAGTAATCGTCGACCAGGCGCAGCAGCACGCTTTCGTCCTGGACGCCCTTCACCAGGGCTTCCACACCGCCCTGTTCGCCGATCGCCACGCACTGGTTCGGATACCAGTCGTTATACGCCTGTCGGTGAACCCGGTAGAAAGTGCGACCGCTTTCGTTCCAGGATTCGATCTGTGGGTGGGCTTCCCAGAAGGCTTCGTCGTGCACGCTCAGACCACGGTACAGCAGGCTCAGGTCATCCAGGGCCTTGTCGTTGTAATAGTCTTCGGCGGTTACGCCGAGAATTGCCGCCTTGATCCGCAGATTGATGTCCTTGGATACGAGTACGATTTCGCGCTCACCCTGGGTTTCCTGCAGCGCAAGGGCGGTGCTGAGAATCTCGTTGTCCGCGAAGGATCCGTCTCGCAGCAGGCTGGAGCGCGTTTCCGGCATGGCGGTCTGGAAATACAGCCGGCCGCAACCGGCGGACAGGTCGAGGCCGTCGGGCTCGCGTAATTCGAGACCGTGTTCAAATTGCGCCGCGTCCTGGCGCTGCATCATCTCGCCGATGAAGCGGCTGACCTGGCGGACGTTTCTGGCAACCTCGGAAAGACCTTTCTTTGCGGCATCCAGTTCTTCGAGCACCATCATCGGCAGAAACACGTCGTGCTCTTCGAAACGGAAGATCGCCGTGGGATCGTGCATCAGCACGTTGGTATCCAGAATGTAAAGGCGTTTTCCGCTGTGCGCGCTAGCCATCGGCGGCGGGTTCCTCGGCAAAATGCGGCAGGTACGGAATTACAGTGATCGCGCAGCGTCGAGTACTTCCCCGACGTGGCCTTTCACTTTGACCTTGCGCCACTCCCGGCGCAGGATACCGTCTCCATCGATCAGGAAGGTGCTGCGCTCGATGCCCATGACCTTGCGGCCGTACATGTTTTTTTCCCGGATGACGTCGAATTGCCGGCACAGGGTTTCGTCTTCGTCGGCGAGCAGATCGAAGGGAAAATTCTGTTTGGCCTTGAAGTTCTCGTGTTTCTTGAGGCTGTCTCTCGAGACACCGAGGATTTCGGTGCCCGCCTCCTGGAACCTGCCGTAGGCATCGCGAAAGTCCTGACCTTCCAGGGTACAGCCGGGGGTACTGTCTTTCGGATAGAAATAAAGAACCAGGTTCCTGCCGTTGAAGTCTTCGAGTGAAAGGACTTTGTCGCCGGTGGCCGGCAGGGAGAAAGGGGCTGCCTTGATGCCGATACGGACCATGAACTCTCCATTTTCGGGTCATTCCCGGCTGTCCCGGTAAAACGGAAAATACCTCACCGGAAACCGTGAGTGTCCATCGACACTTGCCACCAGCATACTTGTCACTCTGGGGAACCGCAAGTACCATGACCGCCTGTTCCAAGGCCTCCGCAACCCATGTTTCACGGCAGTATTCCAGCGCTGGTAACGCCCTTCACGGAGCGAGGTGAAATAGACTTCGATGCCGTCCGGCGCCTGGTGAATTTTCATCTGCAAAACGGCTCCGACGGCCTCGTCGTCGCGGGTACGACCGGCGAGTCGCCGGTACTGACACTGGAAGAATTCGCCCGCCTGCTTGACTGTGTCGTGGAGCAGGCCGCGGGGCGCATTCCGGTGCTGGCCGGAACGGGGAGCGCCTCGACGGCGCGAGCCATAGAGCAGACGCGCCTGGCCGCAGCGCATGGCGCCGCCGCCGCGTTGATGGTGACACCGTATTACAACCGTCCGCCCCAGCGCGGGCTGCAGGCACATTACCTGTCGATCGCCGGGGAGACAGACCTGCCGATCCTGTTGTACAACGTGCCGGGTAGGACCGGCGTGGATCTGCAGCCCGCCACCGTGGCGCGCCTGGCGGAGCATCCCGGAATCATCGGCATCAAGGAGGCGGTGCCGGAAACCGCCCGCGTCGATGAACTCCTGCGCTGCTGCGGTACGGATTTCATTGTGCTGAGCGGCGACGACCAAAGTTGTCTGGCCGCCATGAAGCATGGCGCCCGCGGCGTGATATCCGTGGCGGCCAACGTCGCGCCGGACCGGATGAGTCGATTGTGCGCGGCGGCTGCGCGGGCGGACTGGGTTGCTGCGGAAGCGCTCGAAAACGCCTTGCGGGAGCTGTTCGGGATATTGATGATCGAATCCAATCCGATTCCTGTAAAATGGCTGCTTTTCGAGATGAAGTTGATCGGCCCGGCCCTGCGCTTGCCCCTGACTCAGCTCGATACACCGTTCCGGAATCAGGCCAGGGATTGCCTGTCTGCCCTGGGACTGACCGAAACCTGAACGGCGGCAACGCCGGCCTAAATGGTGTTGAATGAAGTCCATGACAATCGCTTACCGCTATCTTCTTCCCTGCCTGGCGCTGTTGACCGTGCTGTTGGCAGCCGGTTGCTCATCAAAGGACAAAAAGCCCGAGTATTACGATTACAAGGAAGTTTCATCGCTGGAAATTCCGCCGGGTCTCGACCAGCCGACATCTGCATCGGCGCTGGTGATCCGGTCCCCGTACATGCCGGTGCCGGCTGCGCCGCTTCAGCCCATGCCGCCACGTATTGTCAGCACCACGGATGGTGCCGGTTCCAATGCGAGACTGCACTGGTCCGCGCAAGGCATGTACCTGCTGATCGAGGACACGCCCGCAAGCGTCGAGCGTCGGCTCGGCCTGGCACTGGAGCGTGGCGGAATGCAGGACGTGCGCAAGGAAGAAGATGGCGTTTACCGCTTCGATTATTACCAGGTCTTCGAAGACGACAGGAGCTTTTTCAAAAAGCTGGCCTTCTGGAGCCGTGACAAGGGCGATGACTTCAGCGGCACGTATCGGGCACTGGTCGAGCCCGACGGGAAAAACAGCCGCGTCTATCTCCAGTACGCAGATCGCAGCGGGGTTGAACCCGGCGCCTCCGAACATCTGTTACGAATTCTCGGCGAGCGTTTGGGTTGACCTGCCGGACGGGCTAGCGTTCCAGATATTTGAGCTTGTCCTTGCGGTCGTCCCATTCGGCCGCGTCGGGCGGCGGGTCCTTCATCTCGGTAATGACCGGCCACTCCAGCGCCAGTTCGGCGTTGAGCTTCGTGAACGCCTCCTGGCCGGCGGGCAGATCATCTTCCGGATAGATGGCCTCGACCGGGCATTCCGGTTCGCACAGGGTGCAATCGATGCACTCCTCGGGATCGATAACGAGGAAATTCGGTCCTTCGTGGAAACAATCCACGGGGCACACTTCTACGCAATCGGTGTATTTGCATTTGATGCAGGCTTCAGTGACGACAAAAGTCATAATTTAGCGAATCCAGATGAGCCAGAAGGGTCGAATCAAATGCTGCAACCCTTGTAAAACTGGCGCTCCCTACGAGAATCGAACTCGTGTTTCCGCCTTGAGAGGGCGGCGTCCTGGACCGCTAGACGAAGGGAGCGACACGCGACGGCGCTGAACGCGAACTGCCGTACAAATCGCGCGCTCATGGTAAACTAGCCGCACCACTCGGTTCAAGCTGTGGCTGATCGAGCGCAGCAAGCAGCCGTGGAAACCCTTCGTTCGCCTTCGCAGGTCTGTATCCGGGGAATGTTTCGAATGTTGGTCATCCGGTTCGATCCTTGACAATGCAGACCGGGCCGGGGCGTTGTGCGGCTTAGAACACAGACAGGAAATCAGACATCAAGGAATTCATCACCATTCCCGAATCGGAGCATCGGATCAGGCCGAAAGAACTCTGCCCGCATGCTGCGGAGGTCGTTCGCGATTTGCAGCAGGCCGGATTCGAAGCTTACCTGGTTGGCGGCAGCGTGCGCGACCTGCTGCTGGGTAAAGTTCCCAAGGATTTCGACGTGGCCACCAGCGCCACGCCCGAAGAGGTCCAGGACGTATTCCCCCGCTGCCGCTTGATCGGGCGTCGCTTCAGGCTCGCGCACGTGCGCAAGGCCGGCACTCTGATCGAAGTGGCGACCTTTCGCGGACCCTCCGCCGAGGGCGACAACCGTGATACAGCCGAAGGCCGGATCCTTCGCGACAACGTTTTCGGCACCGTGGAAGAGGACGCCCGGCGCCGCGATTTCACGATCAAT
Source organism: Lysobacterales bacterium (assembly GCA_032250585.1). Classification (GTDB taxonomy): domain Bacteria; phylum Pseudomonadota; class Gammaproteobacteria; order Xanthomonadales; family SZUA-36; genus JAVVFH01. The sequence continues at coordinate 5,694 of JAVVFH010000088.1, read as the reverse complement.
GCCCTGTTTCTCGATCCGGTCAGCGGAGATATCCGGGATTACGTGAGTGGTTACCAGGACCTCCAGGAACGGCGGCTGCGTTTGATCGGCGATCCTGACGTCCGTTACCGGGAAGACGCGGTGCGATTGCTGCGCGCGGCGCGCTTCGTCGCCAAGCTGGGCGTCGAGCCTGACGAGAGCAGCGCGGAGCCGATAAGGCAGCTCGCGCCGTTGCTGGAAGACATCCCCCCGGCTCGCCTGTTCGAGGAAGTATGCAAGCTTTTCCTGACCGGTCACGGCATGCGCAGCATGGAAGCGTTGCAGCGATTCGGCCTCAGCAGCACCCTTTTCCCGGCCGCCAAAGCGGGTGCGGGTAAAGGCAAGATGTATATCGCTCCGCTGTTGCGCAAGGCGCTGGAAAACACCGATGAAAGGCTGCGGACGAACAAGCCCGTCACGCCGGCGTTCCTGTTCGCGGCGCTGCTTTGGCAGCCCGTCCAGGATCGCTACGAAGCACTGGTAAAGGGCGGGGAAACCGAATACAACGCGATGATGATCGCCGCCGAGGAGGTGCTCGGGGAACAGATCCGGATGACCGCGATTCCGCGTCGGTTCAGTGCGGTAACGCGTCAGATCTGGGTGATGCAGGCCCGTTTCGGCAAAACGCGCGGCAAGCGCTGGAAGCGCCTGCTCAACGAAAGTCGCTTCCGCGCGGCTTACGATTTCCTGCTGCTGCGCGCCGAAGAAGATCCGATGCTGGTCGAACTCGGTGAATTCTGGACCAAGGCCCAGGAAGGAATCGATTTCGCCGCTCAGGACCGTCGCGCCGAACCCGCCCAGAGGAGCCGTCGCCGGCGTCGTCCGCGGGGAGCGGCGAAGCGCGCGGGCTGATTCAGATGATTGCCTGGATTGGGCTGGGCGCAAACCTCGGGGACCCTGTGCGCAACATCTACAGCGCGATTTCGCTGCTGCGGCGTCATCCCGGCATTCGGCTCGAAAGCCATTCTTCGCTGTATCGTTCGGAGCCCTGGGGTATGTGTGAACAGCCGGCTTTCGTCAACGCTGTGGCGCGCGTTGAAACCCGTCTCGAAGCCTTGCAGCTGCTCGCGACTCTGCTCGATGTGGAGCGCGAACTCGGCCGCACGAGAGCGGGGTTGCGCTGGGGTCCGCGTGTCATTGACCTCGACCTGCTCAGCCACGACAATCTCGTGCTACAGTCGACGCGCCTGGAATTACCGCATCCGCGCATGCACCAGCGGGTCTTCGTGCTGCTGCCGCTGCTGGAATTGGACCCGCATTTCGAGATTCCCGGGCTGGGCCGGGCGGCGGACTGTCTGGCGCGCATCGAGCCGCGAGAGCGGCGCGGCGTGACACCGCTCGCACCGACACCAGAGGACCCGAAACGATGAGCAAGCGTCAAAACCTGACCATCCGCCACTTGATGGCAATGAAATCCCGCGGCGAGAAAATCGCCATGCTGACCTGCTACGACGCCGGTTTCGCGCGTGCCATGGACCAGGCGGGCGTCGACATCGTTCTGATTGGCGATTCGCTGGGGATGGTCGTCCAGGGGCGCGATACAACGATCGGCGTGGGGATGGACGACATGGTTTATCACACCGCCTGCGTGGCGCGCGGCGCGGGAGGCAGTTTTCTGCTCGCCGACATGCCCTTCGGCGCCTATCACGACGAAGTCACGGCGATGGAGAACGCGGTGCGGTTGCTGGCAGCCGGTGGCGCCATGGTCAAACTCGAAGGTGGCGGCGCGATGATCGATGTGGTGGCCTATCTCACCGGTCGCGGCGTTCCGGTCTGTGGTCATGTCGGGTTGACGCCCCAAAGCGTGCACCAGATGGGCGGCTTCAAGGTGCAGGCACGTGAGGACGCGGCGGCCGCCAGGCTGCTCGATGACGCCGGGGCGCTGCAACAGGCCGGCGCTCAGCTATTGGTGGTCGAATGCGTGCCGGCGGCGCTGGGCGCCGAACTGGCGGCCCGGCTGGAAATTCCGGTGATCGGCATCGGCGCCGGGGCGGGCTGTGACGGACAGGTGCTGGTGATGCACGACATGCTCGGCCTGGGCGAACGGGTGCCGAAGTTCGTCGCCAATTTCATGTCGGGCAGGGACAGCATCCAGCAAGCCTTCGAGGCCTATGTCAACGACGTGCGCGCAGGCTGCTTTCCGGCCGCGGAACACGAGTATTGAGCATGCGCCAGGCGTCGGATCGTGCCAGCCTGCGGGCGCTGACCCGGCCCTGGCGCCGGAAGGGGCGGGTCACCGTGCTGGTGCCGACCATGGGCAATCTGCACGAGGGGCACCTGGCATTGCTGGAGGCCGCACACAGGCATGGCGACCGCGTGATTGTCAGCCTGTTCGTCAACCCGGCGCAGTTCGACCGCGGCGAGGACTTCAAGGCTTATCCCAGAACGCTGGACGCCGATCTGGAAAAGCTGCGCAAGGCGGGTTGCGACCTGGTTTTCACGCCCGATGAACAGACCATGTACCCGCGGGGTCTGGAGCACGCAATCCGGCTGACGGCATCGCCGGATCTGGCGCAGCGGCTGGAGGGGCGCTTTCGCCCCGGGCACTTCGATGGCGTGGTGACGGTGGTGGCGCGATTGTTCTGCCTGGTGATGCCGGATATCGCCGTATTTGGCGAGAAGGACTATCAGCAGTTGCTGATCGTGCAGCGCCTGGTGGAGGACCTCGGTTTCGACATCCGCATCGAGGCGGTGCCGACGGTTCGTGAACGAAACGGTCTGGCGATGAGTTCACGCAACCGTTTGCTGGACGCAGAACAGCAAACGGCAGCCAGCGCCTTGAGCCGGGCATTGCAGCAGGTAATCGACGATGTCCGCGTTCAGGGTTTGCCGCACGGCGAAGCCGAACAGCGGGCCACGGCGGCGCTGCAGCAGGCCGGGCTGCGGGTGGAATACGTGGCCATCAGGCGTGCCCGGGATCTCCAGGCGGCGGAGCAGGGGGACCGCAATCTGAGGGTGCTCGTGGCGGCCTGGTGCGGCGGCACGCGCTTGATCGACAACAAAAGTCTGGATTGAGCTTGCATTTCTGTTCGGCAGTGGTATTATTACCACCAACCTTGGTAAAACTGCAACGTTTAGCAAGGTTGCAGGGCGCGATAGACGGGTACATCACTCCAAAAGCCTGCCTCTCCTCTTCACTGGGGAGAGGTTTTTTTTGCCTGAAATCCGCGCTGTTGGGTAACAATCGCCGTCAATCAGAATGCCGCAAACGGCTTGCTTTAGCGGTTTTCAAACAATGACTGCGTTTCCTGCCGGTTCGCCGGCCCGCGACACGTGAAAAAGGCAGAAGGGCCGCCCGGTACTTTTCCCGGCCATGCTCCGAATGACGGGTCAGATATGTCCAATTCCATTCAAAAACGCAGCCGACTGCTTCAGCAGTTGCAAAAAAACAACACAGGCGGCCCGCCATTATCAGACCGACTGTTGGCCAACGGTGATCGATTCGAGCGTTTTTCGCGTTCGATGGATGGTCTGCTGATTGATTTCTCCCGAACAGCCATAGGCGAACGCGAATTCGATCATCTGCTGGAACTGGCGCGTGACGCCGGCGTCGAGGCGCAGCGTGAACGCATGTATCGCGGCGAGAAGATCAACTTCACTGAGGACCGCGCCGTCCTGCACCCGCTCTGGCGCGAACGCAATTTCGCCGACGTTCTGCCGGCTGCCGAGGCGCAGCGACTGGCCGCGACCCAGACGCAAATGGCTCGGGCAGCGGACGCCCTGCACGGTGGGCACTTGCCGGGCGGGGGCGCCGCCATCCGCCACATTCTGCACGTCGGTATCGGCGGATCGCTGCTGGGTCCGCGGCTGTTGTGCGAGGCCTTTCCGCCTGCCGGCGACTGTCCGGAGATCCATTTTCTCAGTTCCGTGGACGCGCTCCAACGCGAAATGCTGCTGACGCGGATCGACCCGCGGGAAACCGCCGTCATCCTGGTTTCCAAGAGTTTCACGACCTCCGAAGTGCTGCAGCACGCGCAGCGCATCCGGCAGTGGCAACTGGACGCGCTCGATCCCGACGCGGCGAACCGGCGCCTGTTCGCGGTGACCGCCGCAGGCGACAAGGCCGAGTCTTTTGGGGTGCCGGCCGAAAACACGCTCGACATGGGCGAGTGGACCGGTGGCCGATTTTCCGTCTGGTCGCCGGTCGGATTTACCGCCGCGATTTCGATGGGCCCCACCCGCTTCGAGGCCTTCCTCGACGGCGGCGCGGAAATGGACCGGCATTTCCGTGACCGCCCGCTGGCCGACAACCTGCCGGTGATCCTGGCCCTCGTCTCGGTGTGGCACCGCAACGCCTGCGCTTATGATGTCCACGGCCTGATCCCCTACGACAGCCGGCTTGCAGGCTTGCCTGCCTGGCTGCAGCAGGTGGAAATGGAATCCAACGGCAAGTCGGTCGATACCACGGGTTCAGCGGTCAGCTTGCAGACCGCGCCGGTGGTCATGGGCGACACCGGCACCGACGCGCAGCACGCCTTGTTTCAGGCCTTCCACCAGGGCACCGCTATCGTGCCGCTGGATTTCGTCGGTGTGATCCAGCCCGACCACGCAGACATTGAATCGCAGCGCCGCTTGCTGTCGCACTTGCTGGCGCAGGCCACGGCGCTCGCCGTGGGTCAGGGCGAGACCAGGGTCAGGAGCCTGATGCAGGAGCAGGGTGTGCCGGAAACGGAAATCGGCGCACTGCTGCCGCACCGGCTGATGCCGGGTGATCGGCCCTCGACCGTAATACTGCTCGATCGCCTGACACCGGCATCGCTGGGCCGCCTGCTGGCTCTGTACGAGCACAAAGTGTTTGTCGAAAGCGTGATTTGGGGAATCAACGCCTTCGATCAGTGGGGCGTTGAACTGGGCAAGTCGCTGGCCGACGCCATCGAACCCGCGCTGGCGGACTCCGAAGCAGTCCTGCCACCGGAAATCCCCGGCCTCGATGGGCCGCTGGCCTATATCCGCGACCGGTTACCGGATTGATTCGGAAGCCGGCGTCCGGTGGCTCCTGAAATCCCATGCCCGATCTCCTTGCGGCTGAGTGCCGGCCGGCGCGTCGAAGCCGCCGTGGGTCTTTTTTAAAATGGGGGGGTCGGTTAAGCTTCCGGTCTTGACACCGCAATGCCGCCGGGAACCGATTTGCATGGCCAAAACGCCCTACAATCCAGCTGAAATCGAGGTGCTGCTGCAGGAACGCTGGGCGCAGGAAAATGCCTTTGCTGTGGTCGAAGACGATCGGCGGGAAAAATTCTATTGCCTGTCGATGTTGCCTTATCCCTCCGGCGCGCTGCACATGGGCCATGTGCGCAATTACGTCATCGGCGATGTGATCAGCCGCTACCACAGGATGAGCGGGCGCAACGTGCTGCAGCCGATGGGCTGGGATGCCTTTGGACTGCCCGCTGAAAACGCCGCGATCAAGAACCGCACGGCACCGGCGAAGTGGACCTACGCGAACATCGAGCACATGCGCGGGCAGCTCAAGCGGCTCGGTTTCGCCTACGACTGGTCGCGCGAGATCACTACCTGCAAGCCCGAGTATTACCGTTGGGAACAGCTGATGTTCACGCGGCTGATGCGCAAGGGCCTCGCGTACCGGCGCAATGCCGAAGTCAACTGGGACCCGGTGGACCAGACCGTGCTGGCCAACGAACAGGTCGTGGACGGCAGGGGCTGGCGCTCGGGCGC
>JAVVFH010000087.1:0-12641 GCA_032250585.1 Lysobacterales bacterium | reverse complement strand
GCTTTGACGGCCATCGACTTGGCGAGGTCCGAAACCGTAATCGCTTCGGGAACGGCGACTTCGCGCTGTATCGGCGCGGTCGGCCGCGAAAAACCGTGCTCGGTGGCAGCCCGGCCGGAAGCGCGGACACGCCGTCCGGGCTTCCGCCGCCGGGCCGCAGCGGCATCGGCCACGTGCAGTTCTTTCCTGCCGTAGCGGGTTGCCGGCTTGGCCTTTTCCTTTTCCCGCTTGCGCTGTTCTTCAAGGAGCTTGCGCGCGCGCTCTTCTTCGCGCTGGCGTTCTTCTTCCTCGGCACGAATCCTGGCCGCTTCCTGCTCGGCACGTTCTTCAGCCTCGCGGCGGGATTCCTCTTCCTCCTGCTTACGGGTCTGCTCGGCCTCCAGCTTGCGCAGTTCTGCTTCTTTTTGCAGACGCGCCTTATCGGATGCTTCCTGGCGCACACGCTCTTCGGCCTCCCGCTTGGCGAGAGATTCCTCGAGAATCTGCCGGGCTTCTTCGCGGTCGGCATCGCCGACACCCATTCGTTCGTTGATGACTTCGCGTTTGACGTAGGTTCGGCGCTTTCGAACCTCCACATTCACGGTGCGCGTTGCAGCGCGCGGGCCACTGCCGGACACCCTCAACTCGCTGACCGATTTCCGGCGCAGGGTGACCTGCTTTGGCGCCGTAGCGTCGCTTTCGACTTTTCCGTGGCTGGCGCGCAGGTGCGCGAGCAGTTTCTTCTTGTCGTCGTTGGAAACCGCATCGTCGGCGCTGCTGGCTTCAATGCCGGCATCGCTCAGCTGGGCAAGCAGCTTGTCGATGCCGACGCCCAGAACGTCGGCCAATTGGGAAACGGTTACATTTGACATAATTTGCTCCTTCCTGAATGAGCGGACCTCGTTCGCAACGGACTTACTCTTCTTCTGCAAACCAGGGCGCACGGGCCGCCATAATCAGCGCGGCAGCCTCTTCGTCGCTCATTTCATTAATTTCTTTCAATTCGTCGACCGACAATTCCGCCAGGTCTTCCTGGCTGCGCACGCCTTTTTCAGCGAGACGATAGCCCAGTCGTTCCGTCATGCCCTCGAGGTGCAACAGGTCTTCCGCCGGCGCGTTTTCATCCAGCACTTCTTCCTTGGCGATCATCTGCGTAAGCAGCGCGTCACGGGCTCGCCGGCGGATCTCGATGACGATTTCCTGGTCGAATTCCTCGATCTCCAGCAGTTCCGATTCCGGTACATAAGCCACTTCCTCGATGGTGCTGAAACCCTCCTGCACCAGGATGTTGGCAACGTCTTCGCCCACATCGAGGCGCGCCATGAAACGGTTCAGGATGTCCTGTGCCTCCTCCTCGCCTTTCTGCTCAGCCTGCTCGATGGTCAGCACGTTCAATTCCCAGCCGGACAATTCGCTGGCCAGCCGCACGTTCTGCCCACCGCGGCCGATGGCCTGCGACAGGTTGGATTCCTCGACCGCAATATCCATCGACTGGTTTTCTTCATCCACCACGATGGAAGCGACTTCAGCCGGCGCCATCGCGTTGATGACGAACTGAGCCGGATTGTCATTCCACAGGATAATGTCGATTCGCTCGCCGGCCAGTTCGTTGGATACCGCCTGCACGCGCGAACCACGCATGCCGACACAGGCTCCGATCGGATCAGTGCGCTTGTCATTCGACCGCACGGCGATTTTTGCCCGGCGACCGGGGTCGCGAGCCCCGCCCATGATGGAAATCAGTCCCTGGCCGATTTCCGGCACTTCCAGTTCGAACAGGGCGACCAGGAACTCCACGATCGTCCGGCTTGCGAACAATTGCGGACCCCGGACTTCGGCACGCACTTCGTAGAGGTAGGCGCGCAGGCGCTCACCGGGACGAACGGTCTCGCCCTGAATCATGTGCCGCTGAGCAATGAAGGCCTCTGCGTTACCGCCCAGGTCCAGATACACATTGCCTCTTTCGATACGTTTGACGATGCCGTTGATTAATTCCCCGGCACGGTTCTGATAAGCCTCGACAACCTGCGCGCGCTCTGCGTCGCGCACGCGCTGCACGATGACCTGCTTGGCCGTTTGAGCGGCAATCCGCCCGAACTCGGCATTCTCCATCGGTTCTTCGAGGTAGTCACCGACGTCGATTCCGGGAGCGCTTTCCTGGGCCGCGGCGAGGAAAATCTGGGCGTCCTCGTTTTCCATTTCAGCGTCGTCTTCGATCACTTCCCAGCGGCGAAAGGTTTCGTATTCGCCAGTTTCCCGATCGATGGCTACACGCACATCCCGTTCGTCCGCGCTGAGTTTGCGCGCGGCCGACGCCAGCGCTGCCTCCAGTGCTTCGAAAATCACCTCTTTGCCAACGCCTTTCTCATTGGAAACGGCATCCACAACCAGCAGGATTTCTTTGCTCATCGTGTTGTTCTCTCTATCCGGTTTTTGTCATTCATTTGCGAGCCTATGCTCAGTTTCCGTCAGCAAAAAAACTGTCGTAATCCGGCACCAGTCGCGCCTTGGCGATATTGCCCATGTCCAGTGTCACTTCCTGGCCATCCTGCTCCAACCTGAGCGTTGCTTCATCCGCGCCCAGAATGATTCCTTTGAATTTACGTTGTCCATGCTGCGGCGCATACAAGGTCACTTTCGCCTCCTGGCCCGAGAAACGCGTGAATTGCTCGTGATGGAACAGCAAGCGATCGAGGCCCGGAGACGATACCTCCAGGCTGTAGTGCCCCGGAATTGGATCCTCCACGTCGAGTAAGGCAGAGATTTCCCGGCTGACTTTTTCGCAATCTTCCACGCGAAGCCCTTCGGGCCGGTCGATATAAATCACCAACACCTGGTTTTTCGGCTCGCTGCGCTGCTCCAGGCCCACAAATTCGTAGCCCAGTTCCTCGATCAGCGGCTGCAGCAGTTCTGTCAACTTTCCTCTACTCAATCCATACTCCGGTGTTCGCCGTCGAACTGCCTCCGGCGGGCACAAAAAAAGGCCGCACTGGCCCTTCACGACATGCATCCTCGACGGTATTCGGCCGGGGATTCGCTTGCACACCGCGACCCTCGCCGCGCGTATCCAAGCCCAAAGAATGCTTCTTATTGATTCATCGCATCTTCCATCATGCCGTGAAACCGGGCCGGTTTTCCGCCTCCGGCGGTCCGGCCCAGTAAAAAGGCCCCTGCCGGGGCCTTTTTTATCAGAACCCCTGGTCCGGCTCGCGTTGGCCCAGGAATTTCATAAATCTGGTAGCGGGGGCAGGATTCGAACCTGCGACCTTCGGGTTATGAGCCCGACGAGCTGCCAGACTGCTCCACCCCGCATCAGCAGGTGGCAGATGATATAGACTCCCCTCCACGAATTCAAGGGTTAATTACTGCCACCGGGCGCTTAGAACTTACAAATGGAGACCCCTGCGTTCGTTTTCAATACTCAGGCGCCGAACGAGGCCATGCAGACGGCAATCAACGAACTGGAAAAGATGCCCAGGCCCAACATCAGGACGCCATTGAAAGAAATGGCAGCTCGGAAATCGACCGGCGCCTGGATGCGCGCCTCGCTGACCGGTTCGTCGAAATACATCAGTTTTACGACCCTCAGGTAATAGAACGCACCAACCACGGAGAAAACGACCGCGATGATGGCCAGCCAGACGAGGCCTGCCTCGATGGCGGCCTGGATGACCAGCCACTTGGCGAAGAAACCGACGAACACGGGCACCCCCGCCATGGAAAACATGACCATGGCCATGATCGCCGCGTACCAGCCGTCCCGCTGATTGAGGCCTTTGAAGTCTTCGAGCTGCTCCGCTTCGACGCCGCGGGCGGAAAGCAGGATCACCATGCCGAAAGCCGCCGCCGACATCAGCGAATAGACGATCACGTAATACATCGCCGCGCCGAAACCGATGGCCGTTCCCGGAAGGAAGCCCATCAGAACGAAACCCATGTGGGAGATGGTCGAATAGGCCAGCATGCGTTTGATGTTAGTCTGGGCGATCGCCGCCAGGTTACCCAGCACGATGGAGAGCAACGCGATCACCCCGAGCATCTGCGCCCAATCGTTGTGCAGGCCGCCCAGCCCGGTCTCGAGCAAGCGGAAAGCCATGGCGAAGGCAGCCATTTTCGGCACCGAGGCGATGAACAGCGTGGTCACGACCGGCGCGCCCTGGTAGACGTCAGGCACCCACATGTGGAAGGGCACCACGCCCAGCTTGAAGGCCAGCCCGACCACCAGGAACACCAGGCCGAAGATCAGCAAACGATCGTCGCTGCCCGCTGCCGCCACGGCCTCGGCGATGGTCGCCAGGTCCAGGCTGCCGGTAGCACCGTAAATCATCGACATGCCGTACAGCAGCATCCCCGAAGCCATCGAACCGAGCACGAAGTACTTCATCGCCGCTTCGGAGCCGCGCCGCGAATCACGATCGTAGGCGACCAGCGCGTAAGTGGCCAGTGAATTCAACTCCAGGCCGAGATAGATCATGACCAGGCTGTTCGCCGAGATGAGCAGCATGATTCCCAGCAGGGCAAACAGCGCCAGCGTGTAAAAATCGGCCCGGAACATGCGGGACTGCCGAAGCCCGAACTTGGCATAGATGAAGACGATCGCCAGCACCAGGTAATTGAACAGTTTCAGGACGTCGCCCATCGAATCACGGATGAACGAGCCGTTGAAGGCCAGCGCGGAACGCATATCTGCCCCACCCGCATCGACCCGCAGCGTGATGATGGCTGCGAAGATCAGCGTGACGATGGCCAGCATGTGGATGATGCCGCGGCGCTCCTCGCGCAGGAAAAGATCGACGCAGAGAATGACGCAGGCCATGACGAGAACCCAGAACTCCGGGGCGGCGAGCAACATGGTTGACGATTTCATTTGCGCTGGCCCCTCAGATACCGGTCACGTTGAATTTTGGCTGCTGTATATGCTGCAGCAACTGGTCCACCGAAGCATGCATCAGGTTGACCAACGGCTCAGGCCACAGCCCCACCAACAGCACCGCGGCCGCAAGCGTTCCCAGCAGCAGTGCTTCGCGGGCGTTGACGTCTTTGAGCTTAGCCACTTCCGGGTTGGTGATTTCACCGAAAATGACGCGCTTGACCAGCCACAGGCTATAGGCCGCCCCCAGGATCAGGGTCAGCGCAGCCAGGAACGCGTACCAGAAGTTGGCCTGGAACGCCGCCAGGATGACCATGAACTCGCCAACGAAACCGCTGGTGCCGGGCAAGCCGGAGTTCGCCATGAAAAACAGCACGGCCAGGGCAGCGAACCACGGCATCCGGTTGGCGACACCGCCGTAATCGGCGATCATCCGGCTGTGCATGCGGTCGTACAACACGCCCACGCAAAGGAACAGCGCACCCGAGACGAAACCGTGCGAGATCATCTGCACCATGGCGCCTTCAACGCCAAGGGCCGCGCCCCTGCCCCCTTCGGTGTTGCGGAATATGGCAAAGGCCAGGAACATGCCGAGGGTCACGAAACCCATGTGCGAAATCGACGAGTAGGCGATCAGCTTCTTCATGTCTTCCTGCACCAGGGCGACGAAGCCGATGTAAACCACCGCGATCAGCGACAGCGAGATGATCAGCCAGTCGAGCGCGGCCGCCGCATCCGGGGTAATCGGCAGGCTGAAACGGATGAAGCCGTAGCCGCCGATTTTCAGCATGATGGCAGCCAGGATCACCGAACCGCCGGTAGGCGCCTCGACATGTGCGTCGGGCAACCAGGTGTGAACCGGCCACATCGGAATCTTGACCGAGAACGCGGCGAGGAAGCCGAAAAACAACCACTTCTGCACGGTCAGCGACAACGGCAACTGGTGCCAATCCAGTATCGACCAACTGCCGGACTGCAGGTAGAGATAAATCAGCCCGACCAGCATGAATACCGAGCCCAGAAACGTATAGAGAAAAAACTTGATCGTCGCGTAGACCCGGCGCGGCCCGCCCCACATGCCAATCACCAGGAACATCGGAATCAGCATGGCTTCGAAGAAGACGTAGAACAGCAGCGCGTCGAGCGCCGAGAACACGCCGATCATCAGGCCTTCCATGATCAGGAAGGCGGCCAAGTACTGGTGGACCTTTTTCTCGATGGTTTCCCAGCCGGCGACAATCACGATGACGCCGAAAAATGCGGTCAACATGATCAGCGGCACGGAAAAGCCGTCCACACCAAGACTGTAGAAGATATCGAAGTTGGGAATCCAGGGACTGCGTTCGACAAACTGCATCGCCGCGGTCATCCTGTCGAAAGACGCAAACAGCATGATGCTCAGCAAAAAGGTCAAGGCGGAAACCAGCAGAGCCAGGAGCCTCGCGAGCGACGCGCGCTGGTCTCCGACCATCATCACGGCCAGTCCGCCAAGGATCGGCAGCCAGATCAATAAACTCAGAATGGGCCAGCTTGTCGTCATTCTTCTTCTTGCCCCTTTGCTACAGGATCACCCAGATTGCGAGGATGCCGATCAGACCGACGATCATCGCAAAGGCATAATGAAACAGGTAACCGCTTTGCCACAGTCGGACGCGCTCCGCCAGGTTACCCATGAGCCGCCCCGATCCATTGACCAGCCAGCCGTCGATCAGGCCCGCGTCCGCGCCCTTCCAGAGGCCGTTACCGATCTGGACTATGCGACTGACGAAGACCTTCTGATAGAACTCGTCGAAATAATACTTGTTGTACAAAATACGGTGCAGGGCGGGCAGCTTCTGGCGCAGCGTTGCAGCCAGGGACGGGCGGAACAGGTAAAAGGCCGTGGCCAGCGCAAAACCGATGATCATCAGCCAGAAAGGTGCTGTCTGCAAGGCATGCGTGGCCATCGCCGCTGGCCCGTGGAAATGTTCGCCGACGGTAGCCAGCACGTCGTTTTTCGGCAGCACCGTGATCGCGTCCGAAAGCCAGCCGCCGAACAGCACGGGCTCGATAGTCAGGTAGCCGATCAGCACCGAGGGGATGGCGAGCAGCACCAGCGGCACCGTCACCACGGCCGGCGATTCATGGGGTTGATGCTGCACAATGCCGTCGGGCGGGTGCGCACCCGCGCCAACGTCGACACGGTAACGCGGCTCGCCATGGAAGGTGAGGTAGAGCAGCCGGAAGCTGTAAAAAGCCGTCACCAGCACGCCCAACAGCACCGCCCAGTAAGCCGCGCCCGCGCCGAAACGCGTTGACGCGTGCACGGCCTCGATGATGGCGTCCTTGGAATAGAAGCCCGACAGGAATGGAAATCCAATCAGTGCCAGCGTTCCCACCCAGGCGGTCAGCCAGGTGATGGGCATCTGCTTGCGCAGCCCGCCCATATAGCGCATGTCCTGCTGGTGATGCAGTGCGATGATCACTGAACCCGCGCCCAAAAACAGCAAGGCCTTGAAAAACGCGTGGGTCATCAGGTGGAAGATGGCTGCCGAGTAAGCGGAAACGCCGAGCGCGACCGTCATGTAACCGAGTTGCGACAGGGTCGAATAGGCGATGACGCGCTTTATGTCGTTCTGGACGATGCCGATCAAGCCCATTGCCAGAGCGGTGAACGCGCCGATCAGCATGACGAAACTCAGGGCCGCATCGCTCAATTCGAACAGCGGCGACATCCGCGCGACCATGAAGATGCCGGCGGTGACCATCGTGGCAGCATGGATCAGCGCTGAAATGGGTGTCGGGCCCTCCATGGAGTCGGGCAGCCACACGTGCAGAGGCGCCTGGGCCGATTTGCCCATCGCGCCGATGAACAGGCAGACACAGATAACCGTGATCCACTGCCACTCCATGCCCGGAATGAGAGTCACGGATTTGCCTACCACCTCCGTGGAGCGGCCGAACACCTCGGCGTAATCCAGTGTGCCGAAGGAATACAGAATCGCCGCAATGCCGAGCAAAAACCCGAAATCCCCCACCCGGTTGACGAGAAAGGCCTTGAGGCCGGCAAAGATCGCGGACTCGCGCTTGTACCAGAAGCCGATCAGGAGATAGGAAACGAGGCCCACCGCTTCCCAGCCGAAAAACAGCTGCAGGAAATTATTGGCCATGACCAGCATCAGCATCGAAAAAGTGAACAGGGCGATGTAGCTGAAAAAGCGCTGATAGCCCGGGTCCTGGGCCATGTAGCCGATCGTGTATATGTGTACCATCAACGACACGAAAGTGACCACCGTCATCATCAGCGCCGTCAGATGATCCACCAGGAAACCGATTTCGAAGCGAATCCCGTCGGAAACCATCCAGGTGTAGATGCTCATGTTGACGCTTTCGGCATTCCCGAAAACCTGCGTGTACAACACCCAGGCCGACAGGAAAAACGAAGCGCTCACGCCCAGTATCGTCACCCAGTGCGCGCCCGCGCGGCCTACCTGCCTGCCGAGCAGGCCCGCAATCACTGCCGCCGCCAGCGGCAGCAGGGGAATCAACAACAGAGTCATTTTCAGAGACATGTCAGCCCTTGAGGTCGTCCAGCTCGGCGACGTTGATGGTATGGCGGTTACGGAACAATACGACCAGGATCGCCAGTCCAATAGCCGCTTCGGCGGCGGCTACCGTAAGAATAAAGAACACAAACACCTGCCCGTCGAGGTTGCCGAGAAAACTCGAAAAGGCGACGAAGTTCATGTTCACCGCCAACAGCATCAACTCGATGCACATCAGCAGGATGATCACATTTTTGCGATTCAGGAAGATGCCGGCAACGCTGAGACAAAACAACAGCGCGCCGAGCGTCAGGAAATGTGCGAGTGTCAACATAGTGGCGGCTCTCAGCTCCCCTGCCTTGGTTCCGATTTCATTTCGACCAGGCGAACCCGCTCGTCGCGGGTCACACGCACCTGCTCCGAAACATCCTGGCGCTTGGCTTCCGTCCGCTGCCGCAGGGTCAGCGCAACGGCGGCGATGATGGCGACCAGCAAAATCACGCCGGCCACTTCGAACGGCAGCAGGTAATTGGTGTACAGCCAATTGCCGATTTCCGTGGTGTTGTAGTCCTCAGCATGCCGGACCGGCTGCGGAAACCCGCCGAGATCGAAACGGCCCTTGGCCCAGACCACCGCCAGCAATTCGATGGCCATCAGGGCCGCCACCAGGATGCCGACTGGCAGGTAGCGGGTGAAGCCCTCCTTGAGCGGCGCCAGGTTGATGTCCAGCATCATGACGACGAACAAAAACAGCACCATCACCGCCCCGACATAGACCAGCACCAGTATGATGGCGAGAAACTCGGCCTCCAGCAGCAGCCAGATCGCTGCGCAGCTGAAAAAAGCCAGCACCAGAAACAGCGCCGAATACACCGGGTTTCGCGAACTGATCACCATTACCGCGGCGGCCAGCATCACCAGCGAAAACGTGTAAAAAAGGATTTCAATGATGGGCATCGTTTTTCGGCTCCGGTCAGCGGTACGCTGCGTCCTGTCTGCGGTTCTCTGCGATACTCTCTTCAAAGCGGTCGCCGATGGCCAGCAACTGATCCTTGGTCACGATGTGCTCGCCGCGACGTTCGAAGTGAAACTCCAGGATGTCCGTCTCGACAATGGAGTCCACCGGGCAGGATTCTTCGCAAAAGCCGCAATAAATACACTTGAACAGATCGATGTCATAACGCGTGGTGCGCCTCGTGCCGTCTTCACGCTGCGTCGAGTCGATGGTAATTGCCAACGCCGGGCAAACCGCCTCGCACAGTTTGCAGGCGATGCAGCGTTCCTCGCCGTTGGGATAGCGGCGCAAAGCGTGCAGGCCACGGAATCGATTTGACTTCGGCGTCTTTTCTTCGGGGTAGTTGATCGTAAACTTGGGTTGGAAAAAATAACCCAGGGTCACGCCGAGGCCCTGGAACAATTCCAGTAGCATCAGACTTTTGAGGTAACGGCTGACCGAATTCATATTCAATATCCTCTCGTGACCACACCAAATACCGACATGGCCGCGGCAACCAACACCCAGAAGATTGTAATGGGTATGAAGATTTTCCAGCCCAGCCGCATGATCTGGTCGTAGCGATAGCGTGGAAACGTTGCCCGGAACCAAAGGAACAGGAACATGAAGATCACGGTCTTGCCGAGGAACCAGAAAATACTGCCCTCACCCAGCACGCTGTCACCGAGCAGCGGCAAGCCCTCGAACGGCGACAGCCAGCCGCCGGCAAACAGCAGCGCCGTCAGCGCTGAAATCAAAATCATGTTCGCGTATTCCGCCAGGAAGAACGTGGCGAAGCCCGCGCCGGCGTATTCCACGTGAAACCCGGCCACGATCTCCGATTCGCCCTCGGCGACGTCGAAGGGGGCGCGGTTGGTTTCGGCAACGCCGGAAATAATGAAAATTACGAACAGGGGCAGCAATGGCAGCCAGTACCAGTCAAATATTCCACCCTGCTGAGCCATCACGATTTCACTCAGGTTCAGTGTACCGGCCAGCAGCAGGACCCCGATCAGCGCGAAACCCATCGCTATCTCATAGGACACCATCTGCGCCGTTGAGCGCAGGGCGCCGAGGAAAGCGTATTTCGAGTTCGAAGCCCAACCGGCGATGATCAATCCATACACACCCAGCGAGGACATGGTCAGGATGTACAGCAAGCCCGCGTCGATGTCGGCCAGCACGGCCCAGTCATCGAAAGGCACCACCGCCCAGACGGCAAAAGCGGGCGCCAGGGAAAGAACCGGGGCCAGCAGGAACAGGAATTTGTTGGAATTCGCCGGGATCACGATTTCCTTGAGGACCAGCTTCAACACGTCGGCGAACGGCTGTGCCAGACCCAGCGGCCCAATGCGGTTCGGACCGCGACGGATCTGCATATAGCCGATCACCTTGCGTTCCATGAAGGTGTAATAGGCGACGGCCAAAATCAGGGGCACCATGATCGCGAGGATCTTCAGTACCACGATGACCATGTAGATCAACTGGTCGAACAGGGTTTCGGACATCAGGCTGCCTCCACGGTGACCGGCGCGACCGCGGACTCCAGCATGCGGCTGGCACAGGTCGCGCTGCGCAGCCAGACGGCGCCGGCGGGCACGCGCTCGGTGACCCGCACTTCGAGTTCACTGTGTTGATCACCCTGGCGCACACGCGCCATGTCGCCGTCGCTGAGCCCCAGCCGGCTGGCATCGTCCGGGTTGAGCCCGACAAACATGCTGGTCGCCTGCACCGTCTGCTGCAAAGGAGCTGAACGCCTGCACAGCGCGTCCACCGAGTACATCGGCAGCTCACCAACCCGGTAAAGGCCCTTGACCGGCACCGGCGGGTTCAGCTCGGCCGCGCCGCTGACCGGCTCGGCCGCCGCAACCGCGCGGCTCATGTCCTCCTGCACGTCCTGCAGACTGACCTGGTCGAAACCCTCCAGGCCGAGCTCGCCCGCGAGCCGCCTGAGAATTTTCCAGCCGGCACGTGCTTCTCCGCAGGGCGTACCCGCCGCGGCGAAACTCATGGTCGTGCCGTCGAAATTGATCAGGCTGCCTTCCGATTCCGCCAGCGGCGCCAGCGGCAGAATGACGTCAGCCAATTCGCGCAGGCTGCTGGTTGCGAAGGAAGCGACGCACACCACCTGCCCGGCCTGTTGCAGTGCGGCTATCGCGCGGGCCGGATGATCGATATCGAAATCCGGTTCGATATCCCACAAAAAATAGGCCTGGCGTGGTTTGGCGAGCATGCCCGCCGCGTCGAGCCCGGCATCGACGCGAGCGCCGCCCGGCCCGCGCCCGGGCAAGGCCCCGGCCAGCCAGGCCCCGGTCGAATTGCCGCCGTGCGGCAGCAGGTTCAGTGCACAACCGGCCGCATCGGCGACGTAGGCTGCCAGTAAGCGCAGGCTGGCGGCCTGCGGATGGGCCATGGAAAACTGACCCAGCAGAACCACGCCACTGCTGGAGTCGGCCAGGCGCGCCGCGAGCTCGTCATGCCGCCCGGTGACGTTCGCGCCCTCGATAAACGGGCGAACGGCGGACGGCACCGACGTGCCGCTGCGCTTCTCGACGGCGGCCGCCAGCGCAGCGAGTTCGCCGACCATGTGCTGGGGTGCCACGACAGCGTCCAGGTCCGTGTCGAAGATGAATGGCCATTCCAGAGGATTGATGACCGATACTTTGCCGCCGCGGCGCGCCGCCTGGCGTACCCGGTGGCCCAGGATCGGCGCCTCTTCGCGAACGTTGCTGCCGATCAACAAGACGGCATCGGCGTGATCGATGTCGGCAATTTTCATCTGGAAGGCCGGACTCACTGGACGTGCCGGGTCGTCGGCGAAATCCTGCTCGCGCAGGCGGTGATCGATGTTGTTGCAGCCGAGTTTGCGCAGCAGCGCCTGGGCCAGGAAATATTCTTCGCTGGTCGCCGACGGCGACATCAGCGCGCCGAGTTCCGCGCCGCCTTTTTCGACGCCTTGGCGCAGGAGACCGGCCGCGATTGCGATGGCCTCGTCCCAGGAGACGGTTTTCCAGGCGCCCCCTTTCTTGACCTGCGGCGCCAGCACCCGGTCCTCGGCATAGAGACCAAGATGGCTGTAACGGTCGCGATCGGAGAGCCAGGTCTCGTTGCGGGCCTCGCATTCACGGGGAACGCTGCGCAGGATCTTGCCCCGCCTGACGTGGTGCCATACCGAGGAACCCACGCCGTCGTGCACGGCGACCGCGGGCCTGGCGACCAGTTCCCAGGCGCGGGCTGCATAGCGAAAAGGCTTGTTGGTCAGGGCGCCCACCGG
>JAVVFH010000086.1:0-12694 GCA_032250585.1 Lysobacterales bacterium | reverse complement strand
GACGCGTCCTGCGTCAGTTTGGGGATGAAATCCGGGGTCCACCCCTGCATCAGGTGCGGCCGAAAGGCCGGGTGACTTTGCAGCGGCGCGTCCTCGGCATTCGCTTCGTTTTCGAACTGCCGGACCAGAAACCAACCATGTGCATCCGCGAGTTCGCGGGCCTTGGCGAGCATTCCACTGCCCTTGAGTTCCGCCGGGGTCAGCACCACGCGGGCACCCAGAAAACGCAGAACTTTACGTCGCTCGAGGCTGAAGCTCTCGGCCATGGTGAGGACCAGGGGGTAACCCTTAGCCGCGCACACCATGGCCAGGCCAATACCGGTATTGCCGCTGGTTGCCTCAATGACCGTCTGACCCGGCTTGAGCGAGCCGTCGCGCTCCGCCCGCTCGATCACGCTCAGTGCCATGCGGTCCTTCACCGAACCTATCGGGTTGAAGGCTTCCACCTTGACGAACAGGTCGACACCGGGCGGGCTCAGCCGCCGGATACGCACGATCGGGGTATGGCCAATGGTCGCGAGAATGTCTTCAAAGATTTCCATTCTCGCCAGAGCTCCCTTTGTGACGTTGATTGGCCTAATTAGTGCCCATCCATAAACGGATGCGCACTATGGACAGATACTAATTATATTCAGCGCCTGGAAAATTGCTAAAAATCTGTTACCTGCGATACATTCGGACCGGGCGCACCCGTTTGCTGCGGCCAGGTTCACGCTGGTGCTGGATGACCGCACGAGGCGGCGTCAGCCGGCGGGTCACACCAGTGCGCTGACCCGCGCTTCGGTTGCATCACACCGATCGCGTGCGCCCGCTGTGGCGCGGCCGATGCCTGGCTGCTGCCACAGACCAGCGCGCGTTGTCCCGTCAGATCAGGAATCATGGGAAGGTTCGTGTCAGCGGATGGCAAAGGGCCGGCCCGGTGAGCCGGTAGCGCCTTTGAAGGGAATGGCGCCAAACACGAAGGCGAACTCGTAGACGCCGGCCGCGATCAGCTTGCTGAAATCCAGGTTTTCCATGATGTAGATGCCATTTTCGACGAGGAATTTCTGGTGATTGGGCGCAAACCAGTTGGCGTCCGGGTTGGGAATGGCTTCCACTGCCCAGTTGTCGCTGCCCACCAGCACCACCTTGTGGGCCACGACCCAGTCGCCCGCGGCAATCGATAGCCCGGGCGTACCGCTGTTGAACCTGGCGTTATCGGTTTTCCACAGCGAGCCCCAGCCGGTGTGGTAAAACAACGCGTCACCCGGGCGCAGCGATTGTTCCGATAGCCCCTGGCGCTCCAGCGCGGCCACCAGGTCGGCGACCGGGATTTCCTCCGAGCGCTCCAGCATGCGGCCTTTCAGTCCGGCTACATCAATCAGTATGCCGCGGGTGAAGATCGGCGTTGTCTGCTCGACGCCGAGCCGGGTAAACCCCCGGCCGCCGCCGATT
The DNA here is from genome assembly GCA_032250585.1 of Lysobacterales bacterium. Classification (GTDB taxonomy): domain Bacteria; phylum Pseudomonadota; class Gammaproteobacteria; order Xanthomonadales; family SZUA-36; genus JAVVFH01. The sequence goes on along the minus strand of JAVVFH010000086.1, from coordinate 11,260 downwards.
TCGGCGTGTGACCAGCCGTTGTAATAACGGATGGCGTTCAAGTCGCCCGGCTGGCCCAGCACGGTGCCCATGTGCGCCAGCGCATCGAACTGCGTGCCATCCTGTCCCAGGTGACCGGCCATGTACTCCTCATTCCAGGCCAGCCGGTTTTTTCCCAGCGGGCCCCAACTGGGTGCGCCGGGAATGGACAGGGTGAACTTGCGCGCGCCTGGGGTCAGGTCGAACAGCGGCATGTCTTCCTCGAACACGCGTGTCATGTCATAGATCACGCCCTGCCGGATCAGCTTCGCCGCTTCGAGCACCTTGGCCGGAGTCAGGCGGTTCAGCGCGCCGAGCTGATCCTCCTTGCCCCACTCTGAGGGCCACCACTGCTCCGGCGTATAGTCTGCGGGCTCTGCGGCGGCAAGGTGCAAGGGCAACAGCAGGAACAGCATGGTGAAAACATGTAGCGACAGGCAGGGGGTTCTCATGAACTTTCTCTCCGACGGTATTGGAACAGGACCGGGTTGCCGTCGCCGGGCGGATGAGACGGCCGCGGCGACTCCCCGGAGCGCGCTGGTATTCTAGCGTACCCCGCCTGTCGGACTTAAGCCTGATCTACTCGACACGGCTCCCTGCGGTTCCCTCGGTTTTGCCTCGCTACGATCGATCAAGTCCGACAGGTTGCCAGGGGAATACGAATGGCGGATGAAATTGTTATCATCGGCCAGGCCATCGGTGCGCGGGTTGCCGCCGCGCCGTGACGGGCTTACCGGCAGGGGCCACCGCCGGCCGGGCCGGGGCCAGAGAGTTCACCACGTCAGACTTATGATCCAGGAGGCAGCAATGGGTAAAGGCCAGATTATCGCCGGGTTTTTGGCACCGCATCCCCCGCATCTCGTCTATGGCGAGAATCCCCCGCAGAACGAAGCCCGCTCGCAAGGCGGCTGGGAGCCGTTACGCTGGGCTTACGAGCGAGCGCGCGACAGTCTCGAGGCGCTGAAGCCGGATGTGCTGCTGGTGCATTCACCGCACTGGGTAACGCAACAGGGCCATCACTTTCTCGGCGTGCCGCACCTGAGCGGCAAGTCGGTCGACCCGATTTTCCCGAACCTGTTTCGCTACCGTTTCGACCTGGATGTGGATGTCGAACTGGCAGAGGCCTGCTGCCGGGAAGCGGCCGAGATGGGCCTGACCACCAAGATGATGCGCAATCCGAAGTTTCGCGTCGATTACGGCACCATCACCACGCTGCACATGATGCGGCCGCAGTGGGACATCCCGATCGTCGGCCTGTCAGCCAACAACTCGCCGTACTACCTCACGACGCGGGAGGGGCTGGAAGAGATGGACACGCTGGGCAAGGCCACTCGCAAGGCAATTGAAAAAACCGGCCGCCGCGCCGTGCTGCTGGCCTCCAACACGCTGTGCCACTATCACTTCAGCGTCGAGCCGGAACCGCCGGAAGACATGTCCCGGGAGCACCCGCAAAGCTATGAAGGCTATCTGTGGGACATGCGCATGATCGACCTGTTGCGCCGGGGCAAGACGCAGGAGGTGTTCCGCTTGCTGCCGCAGTTCATCGACGAGGCCTTCGCCGAAGTCAAATCCGGCGCCCTGACCTGGATGTTCGCGGCCATGGATTACCCGGAATTGCCGGGCGTGCTGCACGGTTACGGAACCGTCATCGGCACCGGTAACGCGGTGATGGAGTGGAACCTGATCAAGGCCGGCCTGGCGCAGGCGGCCTGAGGAGAACGCAATGACCGTTGTTTCCGCATTTTTGGTGCCTGGCTCGCCATTGCCATTTGTGCAGCCGGACAACCCGCCCTGGGGCGAACTGGCGCAGGCGATGCAGGTCGCCGGACAGGCGCTGGCCGCGTCCGCCCCCGACACCATCGTCGTCTATTCCACCCAGTGGATCGCGGTGCTCGATCAGCTGTGGCAAACCCGGCCGCAGCTCGAGGGGGTGCATGTCGACGAGAATTGGCATGAGTATGGCGATCTGCCCTTCGACATGACCATCGACCTTGAACTGGCCGAACGGGCAGTGGCTGCCACCAATGCCGCCGGCATCAAGTCCAAGGGTGTCAACTATGACGGCTTTCCGATCGACACCGGCACCATCGTGGCCGCGAATTTCCTCAATCCCGGCAACCGGTTGCCGCTGGTGATCACCGCCAATAATGTCTATCACGACTGGCAGCGAACCGGCGAGATCGGCCGGATCGCGGTCGAACAGGCCGCTCAGCTGAACCGCAAGGTCGCGATCGTCGCGGTGGGCGGTTTATCCGGAACCTGCTTCCGCCATTCGATCGACATCGGCAGCGACCACCTGGCGCTTGAAAGCGACGACGCGTGGAACCGCAAGATTCTGCAATTGATGGAGCAGGGCCAGGTGGACGACCTGCTGGCGGCCTGCCCGCAGTACGCGGCCGAAGCGAAAGTCGACATGGGTTTCAAGCACCTGGCGTTCCTGCTCGGTGCGCTGGGTGGCGGCTTCAAGGCGGCGACCGTCCACGGTTACGGGCCGCTCTACGGCACCGGTGGGGCCGTGGTCGAGTTCCACCCTTAGCCTGCAATCCGGAAACAGCCGTGATCCTGAAAAATTACCTCGATGGCCAGTTTGTTGACAGCCCGCGGCATTTTGCCAACGTCAGCCCGGTGGATGGCAGCCACGTCGCGAACGTAGCCGAAGCGACGGAAGAGATGGTCGACCAGGCGGTCACGGCGGCCAGGCAGGCCCTGCGTGGCCCCTGGGGGCAGTTTCCGGTCGGTCAGCGCTGCGACCTGTTGCACGCGGTTGCCGATGGCATCGACCAGCGGTTCGACGAATTCGTCGACGCTGAAATCGCCGATACCGGCAAACCGCTGGCGCAGGCGCAGGCGCTGGACATCCCTCGCGGCGCAGCCAACTTCCGGCTCTTTGCGGACCTCGCCCGGACCGTCGGCAATGAGAGCTTTGAAACCCACACCGCCGACGGCATGGCTCTGAATTATTCAGTTACCAAGCCACTGGGGGTAGTCGGCGTGATCTCGCCCTGGAACCTGCCGCTGCTGCTGTTGACGTGGAAACTCGCCCCGGCGCTGGCCTCGGGGAACACCGTCGTCGCCAAACCATCGGAAGAGACGCCCTCTTCGGCCACCCTGCTGGCCGAAGTCATGCACGCGGCCGGTGTACCCACCGGGGTATTCAACCTCGTCCATGGCTTCGGACCCGGCTCGGCCGGGGAGTTTCTGACCCGCCATCGCGGTGTGGACGCAATCACCTTCACCGGCGAATCGGCGACTGGCTCGGTGATCATGAAAGCGGTTGCCAATACCGTCAAGCCAGTCTCGTTCGAGCTTGGCGGCAAGAACGCAGCCATCGTGTTCGGCGACGCCGATTTTGCAGCGGCGGTCGCCGGCACCGCGAAATCCACGTTTACCAATTGCGGCCAGGTCTGCCTGTGTACCGAGCGGGTCTATGTCCAGCGGCCAATCTTCGACCGTTTCGTCGCTGCGATGAAAGAGCAGGCTGAGGCGGTCGTAACAGGCTACCCGCGCGAGCCGGGCACTGTGATCGGTCCGCTGATCTCCCGCGAGCATCGAGACAAGGTGTTGTCCTATTATCGGCTGGCTCGGGAGGAAGGTGCCACCGTGGTGGCGGGCGGAGGTGTCCCGGTGTTCAACGACCGGCGGGACAATGGCGCGTGGATCCAGCCGACGGTGCTGACCGGCCTCAGCGAGCAGGCGCGGTGCGTCAAAGAGGAGATTTTCGGGCCGGTGTGTCACATCGCGCCGTTCGATACCGAGGATGAAGCCATCGCGATGGCCAATGACAGCCAATACGGTCTGGCCAGTGCCATCTGGACGTCGGAGCTGCAGCGGGCGCATCGGGTGGCCCGCCAGATCGAAGCCGGCATCGTGTGGGTCAATACCTGGTACCTGCGCGATTTGCGCACGCCCTTCGGTGGGGTCAAATTGTCCGGGATTGGCCGTGAAGGCGGCCTGCATTCCCTGCGGTTTTATTCCGAACCGACCAACATCTGCATCAAGATTTAGAGGCTTATCAATGACCAGCAAAGTGCTGAAAGGAAGCGCCAAACCGCGCGGTAGATACCCCCACGTCAAAAGGGTAGGTGACTTCATTTACGTTTCCGGCACCAGTTCGAGGCGTGCCGACAACTCCATTGCCGGCGCCGAAGCCGATGCAATGGGCACGACCCGGCTCGACATCCGTACCCAGACCCGTGCGGTGATCGAGAACATTGCCGGTATTCTGGACAGCGTTGGCGCCGGATTGGCGGAGGTGGTCGATGTTTCCACCTTCCTGGTCAACATGAATGACTTCGGCGGCTATAACGAAGTCTATGCCGAGTACTTTGGCTATGACGGCCCCACCCGCACCACGGTGGCCGTGCACCAGCTGCCGCACCCGCAGCTGCTCATCGAAATCAAGGTGATTGCTTACCAGCCCGGCGGCGGCCGTTAAGTCGGCAACCCGGTCCCTGCCGCCCAATGATCGTTACCAGCCACGGCCGTTACCGCCCGTTTCGCCGAGCTGGATTCCCAAGGCCGGTCCTGAAGGCGCTGAACAAAACACCTTGTCGGTCCCACGCGTCGGCTCTTCACCCATTGTTTTACGCCCTGGATAATTACCGTCGGGAGCAGCGCGCCGATGGCCACCAGCAGCCAGGCATCGCTGCCCGTATTCTGTAACGACAGAAGTTGGTTGAGCCCAGGCATGGTATAGGCACCGATTAATGCCGCCAGGCAAACGGTCAGCGCCGCCCATACCCATTTGTTGCGGGTCACCTGGTTCACGAAGACGTTTTCATCGGCATCACGCATGTTGAGCACGTTCAGCAGCTGCGCAAGAACGGGGCTGAAAAACGCTACGTTATTGGCCAGTTCCACCGACAGGCCCATCGAGTAGCGGGCATACAACTACACGCCGCATACCGGAATGGCGATGATGACCCCGTACACGCCCGGGCAAAGCGCAGCAAGGCTATTTCAAGCGGATCGCCTTCATTTTCGTCCGTGTTTTCGGGGTGATATTCAGCATCGTTGGCCAGTACGCAAATGGTCAGCAGCTTTTGCAAGAGAGGGGAATCGGTGTCGACCCCGGCAACCGAGGTATCGTCCTCTTGCCATTTTACCCGCGCTTTTTTATCGACACCCAAGAGCAGCGTGTCCACCGTCAGGCGGTTTTCGGTGCGGGTGCCGCTTTAATCGGTAAAAATGGTGTTGGTTTCGCTCGGGGTTTCCACCGAAACGAGACGCTTTACGATGACATCGTGATCAGCCAGGCGAAGCATGCCCCGGGCCAGGGCGATGCTCGCCACGATGGGCAAACCTTCAGGGATGGCCGCAATCGCCCAGGCAATGGAGGTCTGGATGATCTGGTAGGCGATGTTGATCAGCATCACCACCACGATGTCAATGCCTTCAGGGAGGTCACCAAAAGCGAAGGAAAGGGCGGCGGCACCCGACAGCAGGTACATTACCGGGGTGGTAAGTTGATCGAGAAAGATCGCCCAAATGGATTTTCGGTGCGTTCCTCCGGTTTGTTGGGCCCCATCTGCTCGAGGCGCTCAGTGGCTTCAGCCTGGCTTAATCCCTGTTCGGGATCTGAATGCGATTCTTCAACAAACCGGTCCGGTTCGAGTGCATGAAGATTTTCTGAGGATGCGAGTTTTCCCATGTCGAAAATGTGGCCTTCAAACACCCATCAATTTACCCGTTAATTCATATTGGACACCCCTGAGACCAACCCTATGAGACCAACCCTGACCCGAACTTTGATACTCGTCATCATCGCCCTGTTGATCGGAAGCTATTTCTGGTTCGATCTGGGCCAGTACTTCAGCCTGGACGAACTCAAACAGCGTCGCGACCAGTTGCTGGCATTCACCGATCAACATTTCTGGGCCATGCTGGCCGCCTACATGGCGATTTACATCGTGATGGCGGCACTCTCACTGCCCGGCGCCGCGATCATGACGCTGGCGGGCGGCGCGCTGTTCGGGTTGGCCGCCGGCACGGTGGCCGTTTCATTCGCCTCCAGCATCGGCGCCACGCTGGTGTTTTTGGCCGCCCGGTTCCTGTTTCGCGACACGATCCAGAAAAAGTTCGGCAAGCGTCTGAGCGCCATAAACGCCGGGGTGAAAAAAGATGGTGCGTTTTACCTGCTGGCGCTGCGGCTGGTGCCGGTATTTCCTTTCTGGGTCATCAACCTGGTCATGGCGCTCACCCCGATCCGCACCTGGACCTATTACTGGGTCAGCCAACTGGGCATGCTGCCGGCGACCCTTGTCTACGTCAACGCCGGCACTCAGCTCAGCCGCATCGAGTCGACCGGCGACATTCTTTCCCCGGGCCTGATCGGTGCATTCGTGCTGTTGGGCCTGCTGCCGCTGATCCTGCGCTTCGTTTTGCGCGTGCTTAAAAATCGCAAGGTCTATGCGGGGCACAGCAAACCGCAAGCCTTCGACTACAACCTCATCGTGCTGGGCGCCGGTTCGGCCGGACTGGTATCGGCCTATATCGGCGCGACCATCAAGGCAAAGGTCGCGCTGATCGAGAAGAATAAAATGGGCGGCGACTGTCTGAACACCGGCTGTGTGCCGTCCAAGGCGCTTTTGCGAACTGCGCGCCTGGTGCACGAAGCGCGTGAATCCGAGCGTTTCGGCATCAAGACCATGAGCGCCGAGTACTCGCTGGCCGATGTCATGCAGCGGGTGCGCCAGGTCATCGGCAAAATCGAGCCGCACGATTCGCCCGAACGCTATCGCGGCATGGGCGTGGACGTGATCGAAGGTGAGGGAAAACTGGTCTCGCCGTGGGCAGTGGAAGTCAACGGCAAAACCATTACCGCGCGCAGCATCATCCTGGCCACCGGCGCCGAGCCTCTGGTGCCGCCGATCGATGGCCTGGACGGCGTGGAATATCTGACCAGCGACACGGTCTGGGAACTCGAAGCGCTGCCCGGGCGGCTGGCCGTTCTCGGTGGCGGACCGATAGGCTCGGAGCTGGCCCAGGCTTTTGCCCGGCTGGGGTCGAAGGTCACGGTGGTCGAGATGGCCGACCGGCTGTTGCCGCGCGAGGATCCGGACGCCAGCGAACTGCTGATGCAGCGCCTGGAGCACGAAGGCCTGCATCTGGCCACCGCGCACAAGGCCAAGCGCTTCGAGGCCGATGGCGATGGCGGCCGGGTGATCTGTGAGCATGCCGGCGGGGAAGTCAGCATCGAATTTGATTGCCTGCTGGTGGCGCTCGGGCGCAAAGCCCGCACGCGGGGATTCGGGCTGGAGGAACTGGGTGTGCGCGTCAGCGATCGCGGCACGATCGAGACCGATCCGTTCCTGCGGACCAATTTCCCCAATATCCTGGTTTGCGGCGATGTCGCTGGGCCGTATCAGTTCACCCACGTGGCCGCGCACCAGGCCTGGTTCGCCTCGGTCAACGCCTTGCTCGCGCCGTTCTGGTCGTTCCGGGCCGACTACCGCGTGATTCCCTGGGCCACGTTCACCGAGCCGGAAGTCGCCCGGGTGGGCCTGAGTGAAACCGAAGCCGAAGAGCAGGAAATCGATTACGAGGTTACTCGCTACGGCATTGATGATCTCGACCGCGCCATTGCCGACAGCGCCGATTTCGGTTTCGTCAAGGTGTTGACCGAACCCGGGAAGGATCGGATCCTGGGCGCGACCATCGTTGGTGCGCACGCCGGCGAACTGATCGCGGAGTTCATTCTGGCGATGAAACACGGACTGGGGTTGAACAAGATTCTGGGCACCATCCATATCTACCCGACACTGAACGAAGCCAATAAATACGCCGCGGGCGAATGGAAGAAGGCGCGCAAACCCGAAACCGCACTCAAGTTCGCGGAGAAGTTCTTCGCCTGGCGCAGGAAGTGAGGTTTGTCGCCTGCTCAGCGATGGCTTGTCGCTGAGCGAAGTATCCCGCGCGCTTTGCTATAGTTGGCCGGGTATTCATTTTTTCCAATCGGAGGCATGCAATGGAAAACAGGGAAAAGATCGCCAACGCACTATTACTCCTGCGCCTGGGCGTGTTCATCGTCATTTTTATGTGGACGCTGGATAAATTCGTCAATCCCGGGCATGCCGCTGGCGTGTTCGAGAATTTCTACGGGCTGAGCGGGCTGGGCAGTGCGGTGTTCATGGTGATCGGGGCGCTCGAGATGCTGCTGCTGATCGGATTCGTCGCCGGGTTCAAAAAGCGCATCACCTATGGGCTGGTGTTCCTGATCCACGCGATTTCCACGCTTTCGACCTGGCAGCAGCTCATCAATCCGTTCGAAGGCCCGAACCTGCTGTTTTATGCCGGGATCCCGATGCTGGCTGCGTGCTGGGCGCTGTACAGCCTGCGCGACCTCGATACCCGTTTAACCATCGACTGAAGAGGGCCGAAAATGACCATGAAAAAGCCGAACATGTGTTTTCTGGCCGCGCTCGCGCTGGCCGCTGCTGTCGTAACATCTGCCTACGCGCAGGATTTTTCTTCGGTGGAGATCCGCAGCACGAAAGTCTCCGAGGGGCTGTACGCGCTGCAGGGCGCGGGAGGTAACCTCGGGCTCGTGGTCGGCAGTAACGGCGTATTCCTGGTTGATGACCAGTACGCGCCGCTGACCGACAGGGTCCTTGCCGCCATCGCAGAAATCACCGACCGGCCGCTGCGCTTCGTATTCAACACCCACTGGCATGGCGACCACACGGGCGGCAACGAGAACATGAATAAAGCCGGCGCCCTGATCGTGGCACACGACAACGTGCGCAAGCGCATGTCGGCCGGGCAGTTCATGGAGTTCTTCGACAACGAGGTGCCGCCCGCAGCCGCCGGCGCCCTGCCCGTGGTGACCTTCAACGACCGGGTCCGTTTCCACCTCGGCGGGCACACGGTGACCGCGATACACCTGCCGAATGCGCACACCGACGGCGATGCGATCGTCCATCTCGAGGAAGCCAACGCGATCCACACCGGCGATATCGTGTTTTACGGCCTGTACCCGTTCATCGATTACGCCAGCGGCGGCAGTCTGGCCGGCATGATCGCGGCGACCGACCGGGTTCTCGAGCTGGCGGATGCCGAAACGTCGATCATCACCGGCCACGGCGGCCCGGTTATCGACAGGGCGCAGCTTCAGGACTACCGCAATATGCTGGCCACGGTGCATCAGCGCCTCGAGACCCTGATCGGCCAGGGCATGACGCTGGAGCAGTTGCAGGCGGCCGGCATTACCAAGGAATTCGACGCCGCATGGGGCCAGGGCTTCATCGAGCCGGCGCAGTGGGTCGAGCTCAATTACAAAGGTATGACGGCCGCCAGCCACTGAGGCGCAAGCTTCGCCTGAACCCGGGCAGGCAATCGGACCGCGATCGGGAGCGGGCTCGAGTCGACCCAAATATCGTCCGCCACCGTTGTTTGTCGCAAAAATCTCACCGCCTTTCCCGAAACATTCCCGTCCTTCCCCGGTCGAAACACAGGACGGTGCCCGGCGCCGACGCTGGAATACGCAAATTGCGATGGACAGACGAACCTTACTGACGCGCGCCTTACTTGCTTCCGGCGCCGTGGTGGCCTGGCCCATGCTGCTCGGGCAGCGTTGGGCGGAGGCTGCCGAAGGATCCGGCGGCGTGAACTTTCCGCCGGTGAACATCAAACGTAAGGAGTGGGAAAAAATCCTCGACAAGGACCGTTTCCGAATCCTGTTCGCGGAAGGCACGGAACCGGCCGGGTCGAGTCCACTTGACAAGCTCGACGAGCCGGGCACCTACATCTGTGCGGCTTGTTATCTGCCGCTGTTCGACAGCAGGGACAAGTTCGACAGCGGCACGGGCTGGCCGAGCTTTACACAGCCGATCGACGATAAGCACATCGGCACGAAAAGAGATTGGAAGCTGATCTTTCCCCGCACTGAATACCATTGCGCTCGCTGCACGGGCCATCAGGGACACATCTTCGACGACGGCCCCCCGCCCACCGGCCAGCGCTGGTGCAACAACGGTCTGGCCCTGCATTTCGTGCCCGAGGCCGAGGCGCTGCCGGAGCTGAGGACTTCCGCATGACAAAAGGAATCATCGGTCTGCTGATCATCCTCACGGTGGCGGTGGGTACGCATGCCGCTCGCGCGGACCAGGCCGTCGCCACCTTTGCCGGCGGCTGCTTCTGGTGCATGGAACCGCCCTACGACAAGCTCGACGGCGTCGAGTCTACCATCTCCGGCTACATGGGCGGTGAGGTGAAGAATCCCAGCTACGAGCAGGTCGTACGCGGTGGTACGGGCCATGCCGAAGTGGTTCAGGTCAGCTACGATCCGAACGTGATCAGCTACGAGGAACTGCTGGGCGTCTACTGGCGTAACGTCGATCCGGTGGATTCGGGCGGCCAGTTCTGCGACCGCGGCAACTCCTATCGCAGCGAAATTTTCCATCACACGCCGGCGCAGAAACGTGCCGCGGAGGCTTCGAAAAAGCGCCACGCGGAATCCGGCCGCTTCGATCAGCCAATCGCGGTCGCGATCACCGAGGCCGGCGAGTTCTATCCGGCCGAGAGTTACCATCAGAATTACTATCAGGAAAAGCCGCTGCGTTACAAGTATTATCGCTGGAACTGCGGCCGGGACCAGCGTCTGGAGGAAGTCTGGGGCGACGAAGCCCCCGCCACACCCTGAGCGCCCACGCCAGGGTGCTTGGATTCACAACAAGCGGATGGTGGTCGATTTCGTCGGCCTCATATCAGATCACCAGAACGCTCCGGTTGCTGCGGGCCGGCCGGAAAATACTGTGTGTGTCAGCGCACAGACATCCTCGAGCCCGGCCCGTATGATCACGACTTTAGAGGATGACATTATCATGAACAGTTCCCGAATCGCTGCCATCGTACTGGTCGTCCTTGATGTTCAGGCAGTGGTGTACGGAGGTTTCAGCTACGCCAGCGAAACGCACGAGGGCCATACTCGGGCCGGTCAGTATGTACGTCGGTGAGAGGGCTCATATCGACATTCCCATTTGGGCGTGTGCCGGCGCCAACCTGATCGGCGGCAAGCTGTTCTTCTTCGATAGCGCGAAGCGCTAGCTGCCACTTCCGGCAACATTCATCCCGACACAACCCCTCTTTAAATGGAGCACGCTGATGTATCAATCAATTACAACCCGTCTCGGCCAACGCCTGCGCGTGACCGCGGGCCTGACAGCTGCCGTCGTGCTGCTGGGCGCCTGCGCCACGGTGCCGCCGTCGCCGCCTACCGCATCACTGAATGCCGCCCGGGGTGCCA
>JAVVFH010000085.1:0-12710 GCA_032250585.1 Lysobacterales bacterium | reverse complement strand
GAGATGGCCTACTTCGAGTGCCTGCACGAACTCAAGCTGATCGTCGACCTGATGTACGAAGGCGGCATCGCCAACATGAACTATTCGATCTCCAACAACGCCGAATTTGGCGAGTACGTGACCGGCCCGAAGATCATCAACGAGCAGTCACGCGCCGCAATGCGCGAGGCCCTGGCGCGGATCCAGGACGGCTCTTATGCCCGGCAGTTTCTGCAGGAGGGCGCCTCGGGCTACCCGGTGATGACCAAGGCCCGCGCGGACATGGCCGCGCACCCGATCGAAGTGGTGGGCGAAGAGCTGCGCGCCATGATGCCGTGGATCGCGGCCAACAAGATCGTCGACAAGGCGAAGAACTAGCGCGAGGCTCGGTGCGAGCGGATCGGACCGGAAAATCGGGGGAAAAATTGGGGACACCCACTTAATTCTGATTAGTGGGTGTCCTGGTTCTTTCTCCTGGTTCTTTCTGGTTCTTTTCCCGGATTTTTTTCGAAATGTATCGCATCGCTGGTATGCTCACCGATTGCCCGTCAGGCCACAGGTTTTACCCTTCATGAACCCCTACGTAAGCCATCTCGAATGCAGCCTCGAGGGTACCCGTGTCGCAGCCGGCCAAATCTACCGCCTTTCGGATGCGGGCCGACCGCTGCTGCTGCGCTATCGGCTGGGTGACATTGCCGCGGCCGTTGACCGCGATGAGGTGGCCGCGCGCGGCGGCGGATTCTACAAGTGGCGCGAGCTGCTTCCGCCCGGTGATTTCGATCGCGTACCGCGGCTGGGTGAAATCGACACGCCGCTGATTCCGCTGATTTTAATGCCCAATGTCATCGTCAAGGACGAAGGCCGCTTGCCGACCGGTTCGTTCAAGGCGCGCGGTTTGGCCCTTGCGGTGGCGATGGCGCGCGAGCTGGGCCTGAAGAAGTTGTGCATGCCCTCCAACGGCAATGCCGGGGCGGCGCTGGCGGCCTACGCCACGCGCGCCGGCATCGAGTCGCTGGTCTATTGCCCGGCCGATACGCCGCGCATGAATATCGACGAGACGCGCCTGTGCGGCGCCGAAGTCGTTGAGGTCGACGGCTACATCGACGACTGCGGCAAACTGCTGGCCGAACGGGCGAGCGCCGAGGGCTGGTTCGATGTTTCCACGCTCAAGGAACCCTACCGGCTGGAAGGCAAGAAGACGATGGGGCTGGAGCTTGCCGCGCAATGGGGCTGGAAGCTGCCCGGCGCCATCTTCTACCCCACCGGCGGCGGCACCGGACTGATCGGCATGTGGAAGGCCTTCGCCGAAATGCGCGAACTGGGCTGGCTCGAAGGCCCGCTGCCGAAGATGATCGCGGTGCAGGCCGAAGGCTGCGCACCCATGGTGCGCGCCTACGAGGCGGGCGAGGAATTCGCCCGGCGCTGGGAAAACGCCGCCACCGTGGCCGCCGGCATCCGCGTCCCGCAGGCGGTGGGTGATTTCCTGATCCTGCGTGCGGTTCGCGAGTCCGGCGGCAAGGCGATTGCCGTCAGCGAAGCCGAGATCGTGCGCTCCTGGAAGTCGCTTGCAACGAAGGAAGGCCTCCTGATGTGCCCCGAGGGCGCCGCCACCCACGCCGCCTGGCAACGCATGGCCGCATCCGGCGAGATTGATCCGGACGAAAGGGTCGTTCTGTACAACTGCGCGACGGGGCTCAAGTACGCGTTGCCGCAGCACTGAATGCCGATTAATTCGAATCTTTTTTAGCCGGCAAAAAACGCAGGTCATAGCATACGGTTCGTTTTTGAGCACTCTCAAGGGCAAACGAAATCATGCCGATTTGGTTTCGGCGGACGACTGGCGCGCTGTCCAGGTCCAGGTAGAAAATCATGGACACCCGCTGAACTCAACACGGTACGTGTCCGGGGTTCTTTTCCGGATTCTTTCTGCACTCGCAACGGGGTCAGCTGTTTTTGTAGGCAGATTTGCGATGACCTGCCTTGACTACCTGCCTTGCGCACTGTGTCAGGGTGAATATGCCAGCGGTACCATCGCCCTTTTGCCCGCGGATCTTCGGACTTACTGTTGCTGGGGAATACGTATTGCCAGTGCAAGTCCCGCGTCGACGTCCCGAACTTTCGCCACAAAGCGGGGGGCAGTTTCGCGACGCTAAAACCTTCACGGACATCCTGTCGGTGTACCGAAGCCACAAACGCAAGCTGTCGCTGGAGCCCATCGATCAGTCTCTATCCGGTAGTTGAACAAGCCCGGTGGTGCCGTTACGGGGTTCTTTATAATTGCAAATAAATCGACTCGTCGTCAGGCGGGGTGCCGCATGGTGTGATGCGGCGTGTTTCTTTCGGATGAGCGCGGCTGTTGGCTTGCTGCGAAGCCAGCAGAATCAGGCATTTTGTCCCATAGGTGGTCCCGCATCCTCCGTATTGGGCGAGTGACCGGCGTTTTCGAGCTTTGGACGTCTATCCGGGAGATGATCCATTATTGCTAGATCAGCGAGATGAGACCGCTTGCGCGATCGGCGGGTAGTCCCGAATGACCAAGGCAGGCTGCTCCAGGGTGAAAAGCGACTCCCTCTCAACCCATAGCTACGGCTATGGGCTTTCGAGCGATCGACCAAACTGTTTTGTTTTGCCAGCTGCACTGCAAAAATTCGCCGGGAGCGAATTTTCGCGCCAGCCCCGCAGGGTAGAGGCGCAGGGATGCGCCGAACAAATTCCGGATCCTTCATGCATTATGCGGACTAACCAGCACAAGGATTCCGCAGAGGTAAGCTCACTTTCCATCAATTATCGGTCAGATGAATGAGGTCGAACACACCGAAGACCCTGAAATCGCGCCAGTCGGTGGTCGCGATTTGCTTGATGCCCGCGCTGTGATAGTTGGCGGCAAGCAAAGTATCGAGCACGCGTTTGCGCCCGAGTCGATGGCGCTGCATCCAGTCGACAAAAAGTGGAAACGAATACTGTGAGGGCTCGACGATGCGACACTCGCCTGCGTGCCACCACTGGCGGCAAATCTCCAGCGCTTCGTGCATATCGAGAGGCTGGGAGAAACGTCGATGGTCAGTCACTACATGTGCGAATTCTCCCAGCACCTGCGCGCAGATCGCTGCACTGGATTGCCTTCCTCGAATACTGGTGTCAAACAATTCCTGGCAGGCGGCGTGGGCGGGATGCTCGCGGATCGTCAGGCCAACCAGAAAGCTGGTATCCAGCCCGATCACGAACTGCTTTCCAGCATTTCATCGAGCAGGTCATCGGCGGCGGTTAGCGGACGAAGCACCCGGCCGGCCGAGCGCGGCCGGAATCCAGTCAGGTCGCAAATCGGACGCAGGCGCTCGCGCTGGTACATCTCCATGGCCTCGCGGATCATTTCCGAGGTTGGCCGGCCGGCCGCTTTCGAAGCGGCCTGAAATTCCGCATAGACGGGCTCAGATACATTGATAGTAATGGTTTTCATACATGTATTGTAATGTATGTTTTATCGTATCGCAAGTTCGCCCGGCACTCGAAGCAGATTTGCGTGACGCTGAACCTTTCAGCATGACCGAGTCATCGGCGGAGCTGCTGGACGTGGAGACCTTGTACTCACTGCGTCCACTCGACCCGGAAGGGCGTATTCCCGCGTGTCTCGCGTCAATTACTTTGTCCGGCCAGCACATGCTGGGTCACCGTCTGGGTCAGCGGTTCAGAGCGCTTGGCCGGGCCGCCGCCCGGGGATGATCAGCAGGTGCCCGGCGGTTACCGGGCAGCGGCGTTCACGCTCTCCCCCATAGCGCGGCAATCGGCACAGCGAACAGCTTTTCCTCAAACCGCACGGCGCGTTCGCCGTCGTACAGCACAACGCCGGCACAGAATCGATCGCCCAACGCCGACTTGAGCCTGCGCATGGCTCGAAAATCCCGAGCGGTCACCGTGGCTGCTGACTTTACCTCTACACCGACAATGTCGCGACCCTGCCGCTCCAGAACCATGTCCACTTCATAGCCGTCCCTGTCACGCAGATGATAGAACCGAATTTCCTGCTCGCTCCAACTGGCCTGCCGACGAAGTTCCTGGTACACGAAAGTTTCCAGTAGCTGCCCCAGCAGGCCACCGTCTTTGCTGAGAGTGACGGCATCGACGCCAAGCAGACTGGCCGCAAGGCCGGTGTCGCCCATGTGCAGTTTGGGCGTTTTGATGAGGCGACTCAGCCGATTGCTGTGCCAGGGAGGCAGTTGCTCAAGCAGGAAGATGCGCTCCAACAAAGTGACATAGTCCCGTATGGTGGGCCGGCTCAACTGGAACGGGCTGGTGAGCTCACTGATGTTGAACAACCGAGCAGTCTGCCCTGCCGCCAATTCCAGCAGTCGCGGGATGACGTCCAGCCGGCTGATGCGCGCCAATTCCTGAACATCCCGCTGCACCAGCGTCTCGGTGTAGGCTCTGTACCACTCGCGCCTGCGCCGATCGCTGCGGCGAGCCATAGCTGCTGGATAGCCGCCGCTAACGATATGCCCCGCCAACCCGGCGCCGAACCGCTCGCAGGGCCCGCGTCGCAACTCGCAATCGAACAGTCGATCGATGAAGTCTCCCGGGTTGCTTTCCACTTCGCACTTCGCCAAAGGGTGCAGGCGCAAGATCTCTATGCGTCCCGCCAACGAGTCGGAAAGCTTTGGCGCAAGCAGCACGTTGGCCGAGCCGGTCAACACAAAACGTCCAGGTTTGCGATCCCGGTCCACGGCGGCCTTCAGGCTCATGAACAGTCCCGGCGCACGCTGCACCTCATCCAGAATCACCCGGTGCGGTAAATTGCCCACAAAGCCCACCGGGTCAGCAAGCGCCGCCGCCAGCTGCACCTCGTCGTCGAACGTGAGGTAGGCGTACCCATCCAGGGTCTGTGCCAGAGTTGTCTTGCCACACTGGCGAGGCCCATGAATGAGAGTCACCGGGGTATCCGTCAAGGCCTCCAGCAGGCGGGGCCTTATGTATCGAGGGTAAATTACCGACTCTGTCATACGGCTAATTGTAACCTTTGGTGTCGGCTAATTAAAAGGTTTATTATCGGCTGATCGAAGGTTTCATCGTCGGCCAATTGAAAGGTTAGGCGCCGGCGACCGTGCCCGCATTGACGCCCACGTTGAAACCCCGCACGTCGCGGTCCTCGTCGAGGATCCGTTCCTGCATCTGCTTGAGCAGCAGGTTGCATTGCGCCAGTTCGCCCTGGCTCAACTCGAACCATGACGGTTCGTGCCGCTTGGGGATGATCAGCAGGTGCCCGGCGGTTACCGGGTAGCGGTCGCGGATCACGTAGGCGAGCTCCGCCTCGCGCACGATCGGCCGCTCCGCCGAGAGCGTGCAGAACAGGCAGCCGCTTTCCCGCATTTCGTGCAGCTGGTGCATGCCGCGGAAATCGGCATCGTCCTTGTTGCCCTTCATGGCGTTGCAGCGGTAGCACAGCGCCTGCAGGTTGCTGAGGTCATCGCTGCCGCCGCGGCTGCGCGGCTGGATGTGGTCGACCTCGAGCGCGACTTCGGTGGCCGAGACTCCGCACAGCTCGCAGCGGTAGCGCGCGCGTTTCATGACCTCGTAGCGCAGGGTGCCGCTGATATAGCCGCGCGCCATGCGCCGGTGGCGGAAGACCTGCTCGCCGCGCGCATCGAGATATTCCTCGTACTTCTCCTGGCAGGCCTGCACCAGCAGCTCACGCTGCTGCGCCGTCAGTTCGGAGTAGCCGTTGAGCCGGTAGGCGATGATGTCGTTGCGCTCACCCCGGACGGCCGTGACGCGCTGCGCGAACTGCTGCGCGATCTGGCGCACCGAGGCGGCTCCGTCGCGTTTCGATTTTTTGTCTGAATTGCCAACAAACTTCTCAGGTTCATTCGTCTGTTGGGGCGACGATCCAAGTTTCTCAAGAAGTGCTGTCTTGGCTTGATCTATCTTGTCCGCGTTGACTTTCGAGGAAACGGCTTCGCGCCTCTTTAGCCCAAGAAAATACCGGATGCGCTCCATGTTGGCGCCGGACGGATGGGGCAGTCCCCGCAGCACTTTGCTCTCGCTGACTAACCCGCGATCGATCATGACGTCGACTCCGCTCTCGGCCGCGCTACCTGGCGGGATAATCCACGCATCAGCCAAACTGGTCAGCTCCTGCCCTGTCCATCGTGCAGCTGCTTCCATCAGGTACTCATTTTGCATAATACCCGGTGAACCCGAGTAATTGCGGCCGTCTTTAAAAACCGGATAACGTAGAGCGGAAGTGAAATGAACGAGATGCTCATTTTCACCCCAAAGGGAGTCACAGGACTCAATTCTCAGTAACGCGTTCATGTCGATATGATTGAGCATAGCCACGAGGTTTTTCCGCATAGGCCCCGAAAAACTGGCGAATACTTTGGCTTTTTTCAGCGCTACTTGATCATCTGCCCCACCCAGCAACGCGCGATGAGCCGCAATGAGCGCATTCGTTGCCTGCTGCTGACCAGGCGTGATGCCGAGCAAGGCGACCTTCGCACTGGAATTTACGTGGTCAAAAGGTGAATACCACGTTGAGAGGTTACCGGCTTGGCTTACTTTCAGAGAGTCCGGCCAGTCTCCGGCAAGAATCTGTGCTTCTGTAAGCGTGGTAATGGCTTTTTTATAATCTTCCAGTGCCTGGATCAACAGCATCTTCCTGGTGATGAACCTGCAGATCCTGCTGCGAATCTTTTTTGCGCTGTGGAAAAAGGGTGCTGCAGCCGCCGGGTTACCACTTTGGAGTCTTGTAGAGCAGTTGTTGAGCGGCTATCGGAGGGTGCTTTGCATCTATCGAGTGCCTATCGAGCGTGTTTTGACGCAAACAGCTGCGTTCTGACATTCTGAGCACACTCTATTTATGCAGGCGTCAATAGCTTTCGAGGGATTCGGGATCGATCAGTTCGCCCCTTCCGGCAAAGAACTGGCCAGCGCCGCAGAGCCATTCACCCAATGGCAGACCGAGATAGCGTTTGGTTACGCGGTTATCGATGCGGTCATTGGAGTGCTAATAGGATGTTTAATTAACCCAAAGCGCTGAAGTTTGGGCTGGGGTGCGCACGTCCTGAAAGGCAGGGCAAACCGATCCACCGGTGGGCGCCGCGCCCATAGACGACCAGTCGGATTGCTCTCGATCGAGACTCAGCCTCACGCGAGGTGAGGCTGAGCCCGAAAAGACCCGCCAGTTGGTCGTTCAACAGTCCGCGGTTGGGTAACTTCCCTCGACGCAACCGGTATCCTCGGCAATCTTGTTGGCTCCGCCACTCACCGATGCATAGCTACCGCTGGCCGTATTGCTGAAACCACCGCTCACCGAAGAACCAATTCCACTTGCGGTATTGGCTTTCCCGGCGCCAACCGATGACACTTCGGCCGTCGCCAAATTGTCTCTTCCACCACCAACGGTCGCCTTGTTCCCGCTCGCGGTGTTCGCCAGTCCGCCGACGACCACGGAGTACTCGCCACCGGCAGTGTTGGAAAAACCGCCAGTAACGGATGAGGCGATGCCGGTCGCGGAATTTTGATACCCCCCGCTGACTGAAGCGACGCCGTCGCTCGCGCTGTTGTAGCTGCCCCCGCTCACGGACGAGGACAGCCCGCTTGCGATATTGCCTGCGCCTCCGCTGACAGATGCGTACCAGTTGGAGGTCTCGTTCGAAGATCCTGCGACCGCGCCGCCAGAGCCTATGTAATTGTTCCAGTCGCCCAAAACCAACATGTGCGAACCCGTGCGGCGGTTGCAATAATACTCGCTGTCCCAAGAGGCAGGACAAGTCTCACTGGCATCCGACTCCCATCTTTCCTCGTTGTAACCGATGATCAGATTGCCCAGGCCATTGGTCGAGGTGGTGGTTCCCTCCCCGTTGATGATCTGCAGGTTCATGCCCTCGAAGATCAGCGTGTCGCGCAGCGTTCCATCGTCGTTTCCTACGTTCGTCTCATCGCTGACGAATTCCCTGCGTACACCGGAAAGCAAATCCTGTAAGGCTGCAACGGCATTGCTCAGGCCGGAGATGTCCGTGTGTCCGCCGATGGCTGCAATTGAGGCCGCATTATCGGAGATTTCCTGGGTATTGGCCGAAACCTGGACTTGTAACTCGGCCAAGGCTTCCTCCAATGCGATGAGTCTGTCCTCCAGTTCCGGAACGTTGGTGCCTTTGGCAAGCGCGTGTTCGCGATCGATATGCCCCAGGGCACCCTCTCTTGATGCTGCGCATGGCCACCATTGCCGAGTTCAGCAACACCGTCACCGCCTCGGTCAGGGCATCGAAGCCATTTTCCTGCAGCAGTTCCACTGCATCGTGAATCGTTCTATCCTGAAGGTGCTGAGCCATCTCGCGTTTCCTCTCTTTCGTAAACGGTCAAATTCACGATTGAAAGGATAACCGAATGGCTCGGCACTTTTACCGTCATCGGAAATTTACAGCAAAGAGGTTACACCACCCTCTATGAGGATAGTCCTCGGAACTCGTGAATGAGGGGGCGTCTACATCTTCTATCCGCCATCTTGTTGGGCTCGGAGGGTGTGATCATCAACAGCACGACCACCAGCAACGCCACGGCAACGCCCTACAACCCGGGACCGACTGACGTGGCCGAAGACACGGATTCAGTCACCGTGACGGTCAGACCGGCGAGGACGATATATTCGCTCACGGCTTCAAGGGCTAAATCCTTTCAAATTCAACGTGCCACAGGGCTTTCCATGCATACCGGGAAGCACCGACCACGCTCCCTTCTGCCATTTCGTGCTGCCACCCCAGGCGCGAGCCTGCACAGCGCTCCGACAGCTTTGCTCCTTTTTGGCATGACGTTGGTCAATCGACTCCATCCTTCCTTGTGGTATGAATGTGGGCACTCAAATGGGGGCTGGCGGCGAAGGTTTTGACCTGCCATGAAAACAACCGCAACCATCAGCGGCTCCGGAAAAACAAGGGACAAGACAGGGAGAACTTGCAATGAACGCAATTCATACCAAACACTGGTCATTTACACGCATCCTCGGCTCTGTGCTGATTCTCTTGGCCGCCGCCCTGATACTGCCCGGCGCTGGCAGTGACCTTGCCCAGGCACAGGACGCCGTGGACGCGACGGCATTGGCCAAGCAAATCGACAAGGACCTGCGAGCCACCGAGCGCGACATGCACAATGGCAAGAACGAGAGCGCCGACCAGCAGTTGCGGGGCATCGCCGCACAGATCGAGCAGCTCGCGGCGGCAGACCCGGAGAACGCCAAGCTTAAGAGCCTCCAAAGCAAGCACGGGCGCATCCGCAAGATGCTGGACCGCAAACTGGGCATCAGCACCATGGCGAAAAGCGCTCCGAGCGCGGCCAAAGTCCCCAAGGCCCCGACCCTGCCAAAAGTGGCCCCGGCAGCCGCGGCAGCAGCAGTGGCTGCCCCTGCTAAGCCGACAGACGCGGGCGCGGAACCCCTGCCCCGCGCCGTGCAGGGCGACCTCAAGAACGCCTTGGCCAAGCTCGACGAGGCCGAAGCGCAGTGGTCTGCAGACCACACGGGCAAAACCACCGTCAGCGGCGAAACCGACCCGCGCGCGGTCAAGCTGGATGCCATGGAGCAGCCGTTGCAATCGGCCAACTATTACTACGACAATATCCTGAAGAAGTGCCAGCGCACTTCGAGTCCCTGCGAACCGCATCATCCCGAGATCGTCGCGGTCCAGGAACGGCTGGATGCCCAGGCGGCGAACGTCGCGGCACTGGAACAGGAACTGGCGAGCGCCGCGGCCGAACAGGCCCCAGCCGCCGAGCAGGCCGCCGCCCAAGCCCAGGCCGCCGAAGCCGACTGTGAGGGCTGGAAAGACCGCATGGCCGTCTACACCGACGGCGACAAGGCGCTCTATCGCTGCGGCAATGCCGGCCCGGACGAAATGCCTGCCTGCAAGGCCCAGTACGACGAGGCGCAAGCGCTCATGGCCGACTTCGGCAACACACCCTGGGCCGAGGAGCCCTGCGGTGCCATCCACTCGACGCTCAGTGACCTGGAACGCTACATGGAGAATTTTGCCGACAGCTACGCGCGGTACGAGAAGGAACATGCCGAGGCCATCGCCAACCGCGGTGAAATCGTGTTCTCGAAACAACCGATTGACCCGGACAACCCGGCCAGCCTCACCGACAGCTTCAGCGCGGGCGACAGGATCTACGGCCTGATCCAGACCACCAAGCCGTTCACCGAGATCTACGACGGCAAGAGCAGCGCCAATGTCATGGTCAACGCCCGCATCGACGGCGAGAAGATCCATGCCCAGTTCGTGGAGCTGAAGACGCCGGAACTGATGGCGCAACAACACATCGTGTTCGAAATCGCGCCGGCCCCGGCGCTCATGACGGCCTACAGCACCCCCGGCCGGAGTTACGGCATGAGCACGGCGACCCTGAAACAGGGGCCGAACGAACTGACCCATCATTTGGGCCAACTGGGGCCGGGCGAACACACGGTGAGCTTCGACATCACCTACTTCGGAACCACTTGGGCCGCGGGCAGCTTTACCATCAGTGGCGATGACTTCAGCGTCTACGCCGACCTGCACGAACAGATCGCCCAGGGCGTGGCCGCGTCAGTGACCCTGCCGCCGGCGAAGATGACCAACAAGGCGATGGCGACGGAAATGCGCGCGCTGCTGGAAAACGCCGGCTGGGAGAACATCCACCGCATCAACATCGTGGACAAGGACTGGTGGATCGACCGCGTCAGCGGCGGCAACAGTCCGGTGCAGTCGCGGCACATCGCTGCGGCCGCACTGGCCCGGGACGACGGGGGCTATTACTACAAGCGCTGCACCTTCCACCAGGACAAGCTGATCACCGGCGGCTTCGGTGAACTCTACCTGAGCCACCAGGGCGTCCGGGTGCCCATTCCCGAAGCCAATATCGACCGCTGAGCAGCGGAAACCCGGCGCCGGCTGCCGGCGCCGGGTTTTCAAGGCAAGAATTCATCAGGGAGCCCGTCATGAGCGAGACAGAAAACACCCAAGGCACCGAGACCACCACTGAACCGGAAGCCCCGCCAGGCGGCTTTCAGTTCGACATCAACGCCATCCTGGCCCAGGCCCTGGCGGTCATCAAGACACCGAAGGACTATTTCCGCAACATGCCAGTATCGGGCGGCTTCGTTGAGCCGCTGATTTTCGCCATCACCCTGGCCCTGGCCGCCGGTATCATATCCGCAGTCCTCTCTTTCGTGGGTTCCCCCGTGGGCTTCCTCGCCTATGGCTTGGCGGCCATCGTCTTCGTGCCCATCGGCGCCACCTTCGGGCTATTCGTCGGCGGCGGCATATTGTTCGTGATCTGGAAGCTGATGGGGTCCGAGCGTGACTATGAAGCCTCGGTCCGCTGTGCCGCCACGATGACCGCGATCTACCCGATCATGGCCGTTCTCTATCTCGTACCCTATCTGGGGACGATTGTAGGTCTGGCCTGGGGCGCCTACCTGGCCATCGAGGCCAGCGTGGCGGTGCACGGGCGCGAGCGCAAGAAGGCGCAGATCGTGTTCGGAGTCCTGGCAGCCCTGGGTATCCTGATGAACGTGAGCGCGGAACGCACCGCACGCAATCTCGCCGACCAGGCCGAGGAACTGAGCAAGGTGCTGGAGCAGTCCGGGAATTGATACCATGCGGTCAGCGTTCGCCCGGATTAACGGCACCATGCGTGGCCCGAACTGGCTGTTCGGGCGGCGGCGCACCCCATCGGGCTTATGCAACACGCTGAAATATCCAGGGAAGCAATGATGATTCGATGCGTTTCTTGTGCGGGTTCTGGTAGGCGCGAGCCCTGATTCTGGGCGTCATTCCCCGTCGGCCGCAACGCAATGACCTTGTGAAGCTACTGCACAGCCTGAGTGGGGGCATCGTCAAGCTGCTGGAGCGGCGTGGGCTGTTGATCGCCGACGAGGCCCACCCATCGCTTGATCTGGAGATGGGTTCTGCGCTGCCCCAGTTACAGGCGGCTTCTGTCAACTACCGCATTGCCATCGGCCTGCAGGCCGGTCGCAAGGCGCTGACGCTGTACAGCGTGCCGCCGCTCAAGGAAGATTCCGTCCCGGGGCTGGTGGCGCAGATCGGGGGCTTTTCGTTGCACGCCGGTACGGTGTGCGAGGCGTACCAGCGGAGCAGATTGGAACGCCTGTGCCGCTACATCACGCGCCCGCCCGTGGCGCTCAGGCGTTTGGCCACGGATGCCCGGGGCAGGGTGGTGTATCGCTACCGGCAGCCATTCCGGGACGGTTCGACCCAGGTGGTGCTGGAGCCGCTGGACTTTATGTTCAGGATGAACGGTATGCCGCGTAGCACCGGGTCGTCCTGACCAATGGGCGCAACGCCTCAAGCGCGGATTCTCAGCTATTGACGCCTGCATAATTAGTTTCCATCCAGAAAGCCCCGATTTTACGTGACCCGGCGCTGCCAGCGCCCGTAGTTTCCCGGGCCGGAGGCCGGTTCGTCGCGTCTGCGGGAGCGAGCAAGCGCGATGTGCCATTAAACGCGGCCAGAGCCCGGTGTTCGGGCATACCACCCCGTGGCAAGCCGCGCTTACCCCGGTTCGGCGAGGGCCGCAAGGTGGACTCAGGTGGGCAGCGGATACAGACGCGCCAGCAACGCCAGATTGTGCGCGACCACTGCGGACCACACGTAGGCCTGGAAGCGGGCCCGCCCCTTCCAGGTGCAGCGTCCCAGGCCGTAAGCGCGCTTCAGACACGAGATGCCCGCCTCGATGACGACATCGAG
>JAVVFH010000084.1:0-12791 GCA_032250585.1 Lysobacterales bacterium | reverse complement strand
AGGCAGCTGTTCGAACGGTCCGGACTGCAGCACGTGAAGCCGTTGCGGCTGGAACTGCGTTACAACACCTCCGCTCTGCACCGGCGCGTCGCGGTGGCCGTTGCCGCCATGTGGAAGCAGGTGCTGGGCGTCAGTACCCAGCTGGTGAACGAAGAATGGAAGGTGTTCGTCAACAATCGCCGGCTGGGTGTGGTGACCCAGATCTTTCGCGGTGGCTGGATTGCTGATTACGCCGACCCGACCAGCTTCCTGGATTTGTTTCTTTCCGAAAACGCGCTGAACAACAGCTTCTACCGCAACCCGCAATTCGATGCGCTGCTGGCGTCCGCGGCAGCCGCCAGCGATGCGCGGCGCAAGGAACTTCTGCGCGAGGCAGAGTCTCTGATAATGCAGGACATGCCGCTGATACCCATTTACTATTACGTGTCACGCCACCTGGTCAGTCCCCGCGTAAGCGGTTTCGTGGACAACGTTCGCGATGTTCACCTTTCCAGGTACCTGACGTTGGAGACGGAATCCCCTTGATCCGGTCGGTCCCAATCTGGATGTTGTGCGCCTGGAGTGTGCTCTGGCTGGCCGCCTGCGGTCAGAAAAACGGCGAGCCGGAAGGCGCACGGGACCATCGGCCGCAGCCGGTCGAGCTGCGGCTGCTCGAGAACGGCCGTCCGGATCCCGCGGTGCTCGATGCCGGGCAAATCGTTTACCGTGGCAACGGCGAAGAGCCACAGGCCCTGGATCCGCACCTGGCACAGGGTGAGCCCGCGGCGCATATCCTCAGAGACCTGTTCGAGGGTTTGACCACGACCTCTGCCAACGGCGACCTGATACCCGGGGTCGCGGCACGCTGGAATATTTCACGGGACGCCCGGACTTACACCTTCTATTTGCGCCGGGACAGCGTCTGGTCGAACGGCGACCCGCTCACGGCCGAAGACTTCGTGTTCAGCCTGCGGCGTGCCGCCAGTCCGGAATTGGCGTCGAATGCGGCCGCCATGCTGCTGCCCATCCAGAACGCGCGCGAAGTGCTGGCGGGCGAGTTACCGGTCGAGGAGCTCGGCGTCAGTATGCTCGACGAGTTTACTCTGCAGATCACGCTCACCGGTCCGACGCCGTACTTCCTGGGCCTGCTGGCCCACCCCATCGCCTACCCCGTGCACCGTGGCAACGTGACGGCCTTCGGGGACCAGTTTTCGCGGCCCGGGAAACTCGTTTCCAACGGTGCTTACGTACTGAAAAACTGGACGTTGAGGGTCAGCATCGAGCTGGAAAAAAACCCGCTTTTTCGCGAGGCGGAGAAAACCCTCGTTGAACACGTGTTCTACCTGCCGATCGAGGATCACACCACGGAAGTCCAGCTGTTTCGCTCCGGTGCGCTGCACTGGACCAGCGATGTCCCGAACAACCAGTTCCGCTGGCTGCAGAAACACTATCCTGAGGAATTGGTGGTGAGCCCCTGGATGGGCTCCTATTTTTTCGGCTTTAATTTGACCCGCGAGCCGTTCATTGAAAACCCGTCCCTGCGCCAGGCGCTGATCCTGGCAGTCGACCGCGAAATCATTACTGATAAAGTCACGCAATTTGGCGAGCAGCCGTCGTATGCGCTGGTTCCGCCCGGCATCGACGGTTACGTACCCTTCTCTCCGATCTACGCCGATTGGACCCAGGAAGAGCGAAACGAAGAAGCGCGCCGCCTGTATGAGCGGGCCGGCTACTCCGAAGAAAACCCCCTGCGGGTCGAGATTCGATACAACACCAGTGAAAATCACAAGAAGATCGCACTGGCCATGGCCTCGATGTGGAAGCAGACGCTGGGCGTGAACGTCACGCTGGTCAACGAGGAGTTCCGCGTTTTTCTGCGTAATCGTGAGCAAAAAGTGCTGACCCAGGTGTTCCGGGCCGGCTGGATCAGCGATTACAACGACCCCTACAGCTTCCTCGAGATGTTTCGCACGGGCCATGGCCGTAACGATTACGGCTACAGCAACCCAAGCTTCGACGCCCTGCTGGACGAGGTTGGCACGGAGCGGATCCGGGCGCGGCGCGAGCGGCTGATGTTCGAGGCCGAGCGGCTGCTGATAGCCGATGCGGTCATCATCCCGATCTATACCTACGTGACCAAGCGCCTGGTCGATCGGCATCTGCGCGGCTGGGAGAACAACGTGATGGATCACCATCCGACCCGCCACATGTTCCTGCTCAAATCACGAACACCCGGCGTTACGGAAGAAGAATCGGCCCCGGGGCTTGATGACGGCGCCGGCGGTGCTATGGTGGAAGCCGAGGATGCCGGGCCGGCGCAGGAGGCTGCGTCCGATTCCGTGGAAGCGGCCGGCGCCGATGCGCAGCCGGCAGGAGAGGAGACACCACCGTGAGGCAGGAAGGGATCATCCGTCACGCCACGACCCGGCTGCTCGGGCTGATTCCCACCCTGTTGGTGCTGATTACGATCGCTTTCTTTCTGATCCGGGTTGCCCCGGGCGGCCCTTTCGACGGTGAGAAAGTCCTGCCGCCGGAAATCCGCGCCAACCTCGATGCCAAATATCACCTGGACGAGCCGCTGTTGCAGCAGTACTTCCGTTATCTCGGCCAGATCATCACGCTGGATTTCGGCCCCTCGTTCCAGTACAAGGACTGGACCGTGACCGAACTCATTGCCCGCGGCTTCCCGGTCTCGGCCACCCTCGGCAGCCTGGCGATGGTGCTGGCTTTCGTGCTGGGAACCTCGATCGGCGTGATCGCGGCGCTGCGCCAGAATTCCGCGGTTGATTATTCCGTGATGGGCGTGGCCATGCTCGGCATTTCCATTCCCAATTTCGTGGTCGCGCCGCTGCTGATTCTCGGCGTTGCGATCCACGCGGGCTGGCTGCCGGCCGGCGGCTGGGACTGGTCCTGGCAGCGCATGGTACTGCCGGTGATCACGCTGGCCCTGCCGGTGATCGCCTACATCGCCCGCCTGACGCGCGGCAGCATGATCGAGGTGCTGCACAGCAATTACATCCGCACCGCCCGGGCCAAGGGTCTGCCGAAACGCCTGGTGATCGGCCGTCATGCGATCAAACCGGCCATATTGCCGGTCATTTCCTACATGGGTCCTGCGATGGCGGCGCTGATCACCGGTTCAGTGGTGATCGAGCGCATCTACACCATTCCGGGGCTGGGCAGCTATTTCGTCCAGGGTGCGCTGAACCGCGATTACACCCTGGTGATGGGGGTGGTGGTGTTTTACGGCGTCGTGATCATATTGCTGAATTTCATCGTGGACCTGATCTACGCCTGGCTCAACCCGAAGATTCGGTACGACGAATCGCAATGAGCAGGGTCAACCCCGAATTCGAAGACCCGTTCGCTGCGGCGATGGCCGAAGAGGACGTGCCCGGGCGCTCCCTTTGGGTCGACGCCTGGCATCGGCTGCTGAAAAACCGTGCGGCCATCGTCAGCGGCGTGATCATGGCCTGCGTGGTGCTGGCGGTGATCTTCGGCCCCATGCTGTCGCCGTGGGAGGCGGACTACACCGACTGGGATCACACCTCCTCGCCGCCGAGCCTGGAAAGCGGTCACTGGTTCGGCACCGATGCGGTGGGCCGCGACATTCTCGTGCGCAGCCTCGAGGGCGGCAGGATTTCCCTGTTGGTGGGCCTGGTGGCCACGCTGGTCAGCCTGTTCATCGGCGTGACCTACGGCGCCGTGGCGGGCTACTACGGGGGGTTCACCGACCGCATCATGATGCGCATCGTCGACATCATTTACGCCTTGCCGTTCCTCTTTTTCGTGATTCTGCTGATGGTGGTGTTCGGGCGTCACATCGTGCTGATCTTCGTTGCGATCGGCGCGGTGAACTGGCTCGACATGGCGCGCATCGTGCGCGGCCAGACGCTGGGCCTCAAAAACATGGAATTCATCGAGGCTGCGCGGGCCTGCGGCGTCGATCACCACGCCATCATTCGCCGGCACATCGTGCCCAACCTGCTGGGCGTGGTGATGGTTTACGTCACGCTGACCATACCGCAGGTGATCCTGGTTGAGTCTTTCCTCAGTTTTCTCGGGCTCGGCGTGCAGGAGCCGATGAGTTCCTGGGGTGCGCTGGTCAACGACGGCGCGCAGGACATGGAGACGGCGCCATGGACCCTGATTTTCCCGGCACTTTTACTGACCGTGACCCTGTACAGCTTCAATTACCTGGGTGACGGAATGCGCGACGCGCTCGATCCGAAGGATCGGCTCTGATGGCGCTGCTCGAAGTCAGCGGCCTGCACGTCGAGTTCGAAACTCCGGAAGGTCGGGTGCGGGCGGTCGACGGACTGGACTTCGTCGTCAAAGAGGGTGAAACCCTGGGCATCGTCGGGGAGTCCGGCGCCGGCAAAAGCCAGCTGGTGATGGCGATGATGGGTCTGCTGGCGGAAAACGGCAGCGCCCGGGGCAAGGCCCTGTTCCGCGGCGAGGATCTGATGCAGATGAGCCCGCGCGAACTCAACGGCATCCGCGGCCGGAACATCGCTATGATCTTCCAGGACCCGATGACCTCGCTGAACCCGTATCTGACGATTGAAACGCAGATGGTCGAAGTGGCGATGCACCACCAGCGCCTGCGTAAACACGAAGCCCGCGCGCACGCAGTGGAAATGCTGCGCGCGGTGCGCATGCCGGACCCTGAGGAACGCATCCGGCAATACCCACACGAATATTCAGGCGGCATGCGCCAGCGCGTGATGATCGCGATGGGCCTGTTATGCGAGCCCGACCTGCTGATCGCCGACGAACCGACCACCGCGCTGGACGTGACCGTGCAGGCGCAAATTACGCAGCTGGTCGGCGAATTGCGCACCAAGGCCCACATGTCGATTATCCTGATCACGCACGACCTCGCGGCGGTCGCGGAGCTGTGCGACCGGATTCTCGTGATGTACGCCGGGGAGGCGGTGGAGACGGGAACCGTGGACGACATTTTTTACCGGCCGCAGCACCCGTACACACGCGGTCTGCTGGCTTCCGTGCCACGCCTCGACCGAGCGTTCGACGAGGATCTGCACGCGATTCCGGGTAATCCGCCGAATCTGCTGAACCTGCCCTCGGGCTGCCGCTTCCGCGACCGCTGCAGCGAAGCGCGCGAGGAGTGCAAACTGCGCCCGCCGGTGTGGGTCGACGAGGGCGAACGGATGTCGCGCTGCGTGCTGCCGATGGAAGGCGGCCATATCAGGCAGCCGGCCGGTCCGCCCGGGGAAGCCGCATGAGCAAACCGGTGCTGCGGGTGCAGGATTTGTCCGTCACCTTCAAAAACCAGACCGGCGGTTTGCTGCACCGACGTGAGCGCCAGATCCGTGCCGTGGACGGCATCAGCTTCGATCTGCATGCGGGCGAGTCGCTGGGTATCGTCGGCGAATCGGGCTCCGGAAAATCGACGTTGGCGCGGGCGATTCTGGGCCTGGTCAAGAGCAATCGCGGGCGAGTGCTGTGGATGGGCGAGGACCTCACCGCGATGGACGAGGAAGCTTTGCGCCAGAAACGCAAACAGCTGCAGATCGTTTTCCAGGACCCGATTGCCTCGCTGGACCCGCGGATGACGGCCGGGGACATCATCGCCGAGCCTTTGTGGACTTTCCATCCGAACATGGCCCGCCTGCAGGTGGAGGAGCGCACCCGCGGCATGATGAAAATGGTCGGGCTGCTGGCGAACCAGATCAACCGCTATCCGCATGAATTTTCCGGTGGCCAGTGTCAGCGTATCGGCATTGCGAGGGCGCTGGTGCTCAATCCCCGGCTGGTCATCTGCGACGAGCCCGTCAGCGCGCTGGATGTGTCGATCCAGGCGCAGATCATCAACCTGCTGAGGGATCTGCAGAAGAAGCTGGGCCTGGCACTGATCTTCATCGCGCATGATCTGTCCGTGGTGCGCCACATCAGCGACCGGGTGATGGTGATGTACATGGGTCAGGCCATGGAGCTTTCGGAAAAAACCGCGCTGTTCAGGCGGCCGCTGCACCCCTACACCAACGCGCTGATGCGTTCAGTGCCGATTCCGGACCCGAAAAAGGCTGCCCAGGCCGCTCGCCAGACCTGGCTGACCGGGGACATGCCATCACCCTACGATCCGCCGTCGGGTTGTATCTTCCACACCCGCTGCCCCTACCGGATCCGGCGCTGCACGGCTGATGTGCCCGTGTTGCGCCGCATGGAGCACGGCGATTGGGCGGCTTGCCACCGGGCGGAGAACCTGGATCTGTCCATTCCCGCGACGGACTGAACAGCCCGTTTCGGCTTATGCGTCCTCTGCGGTACCATGCGCGCCCGCTCGCAACGGAAAAGCCGATGAACCTTTCATGCAGCCTGTACGCCGTTGGCCGTGACTGAAGACCGGAACGTATCTGCCGAAACGCTGGCCGCGAGGCTGCATGCAGGGCTGGAGGCGCTGGGACTGGAGCGTCTCGAGTCACGGGGCGCGGCCGCGCTACTTTCCTACATCGAGCTGCTGGTGCACTGGAACCGTCGTTATAATCTGACCGCCGTGCGGAATCCCGCTGAGATGGTCACGCGGCACCTGCTCGACTCGCTGGTGGTTTTGCCGTGGAGCGACGGAGAACTCATGCTGGACGCCGGAACCGGTGCCGGTCTTCCGGGCGTCCCGTTGGCCATTGCCCGGCCGCAGAGCCGCTTTTTGCTGCTCGACAGCGTCGGCAAGAAAATCCGCTTCCTGAATCACGTCAAACGCGAGCTGGCGCTGGACAACGTGGAGCCGGTCCAGGGGCGTCTGGAGTCGTTCCGGCCGGTTCGCCGGCCCGACCGGATCATCAGCCGTGCATTCAGCGACCTGGCTTCCTTTGCCTCGGCTGCGCGCCATCTGGCCGACCGCGAGACCCGGTTGCTGGCGATGAAGGGCAAGTATCCGGCGAGTGAGCTCGAAGCGCTGCCCGGCTGGCTGCGCGTCGAATCGGTCGAAGAGCTGTCAGTGCCGGGATTGCAAGAAGACCGGCACCTCGTCATCATGTCGGTCAGCGGATGAATCTCAGCCCCAAACCCAGATCCGGTCGAAAAACAGGCAACTCCTGATGGCAGCCCGCATCATTGCAATCGCGAATCAGAAGGGCGGCGTCGGCAAGACGACCACCTGCGTCAATCTCGCCGCGGCCTTCGCCGGTATGCGCGAGCGTGTGCTGCTGGTTGATCTCGACCCTCAGGGAAACGCGACCACCGGCTGCGGCATCGAACCGGGGCGGCTGCATGTGTCGGCCTGCGAGGTGCTGCTCGGGGAGCGCTCTGTCGGCGAGACCCGGCTGCGCCCGGCAGGTCTCGACTTCGATTTGCTGCCCGCGAACGGCGACCTGACCGCGGCCGAAATCGCGCTGCTGCAGCAGGATCGGCGCGAATTCGCGCTGCGCAGGGCGCTCGGCCCCGTGGTCGATGAGTACGACTGGATCTTCATCGATTGTCCGCCGTCGCTGAACATGCTGACGCTGAACGCTTTCGCTGCGGCCGACAGCGTGCTCATTCCGATGCAGTGCGAGTATTACGCGCTCGAAGGTCTGAAGGCCCTGCTGAACACGATTGAACAGCTGCGCGCCAGCGTCAACCCGAAGCTGGAAATCGAAGGACTGCTGCGCACGATGTACGACGGCCGCAACAACCTGGCGACGGCCGTTTCGGATCAGTTGCTCGAAAATTTCGGTGACCGCGTCTACCGCACGCTGATTCCGCGCAACGTCCGGGTGGCTGAGGCGCCCAGCTAC
The DNA here is from genome assembly GCA_032250585.1 of Lysobacterales bacterium. Taxonomy (GTDB): domain Bacteria; phylum Pseudomonadota; class Gammaproteobacteria; order Xanthomonadales; family SZUA-36; genus JAVVFH01. The sequence continues at coordinate 5,073 of JAVVFH010000084.1, read as the reverse complement.
GGGCTGCCCGTGCTGTTGTATGATCCCACTTCGAAAGGCGCGTTGGCGCACATCGCGCTGGCCGGCGAAATGCTGCGGCGCTTCGAAAGAACAGGCCGGGACGAGCGAAAACGGACATGACCACGAGAAAAAAATCAGCCCTTGGACGCAATCTGAGCTCCATGCTCAGCCAAAGCACGCTGCAACGGGTCGAAGGCGGCTCGCGCGACGAACTGCGCGACCTGCCGCTGGATGCTATCAAGCCCGGGCGTTACCAGCCGCGCTCGGTGTTCGACGAGGACAAGCTGGCGGAACTGGCCGATTCGATTCGCGCCCAGGGCGTGGTTCAGCCGGTCGTGGTGCGCCCGACCGGCGATAACGAATTCGAACTGATTGCCGGGGAGCGCCGCTGGCGGGCGGCTCAGCTGGCCGGCATCGAGGTGATTCCGGCCGTGATCCGCGACGTCCCGGACGATGTGACGGTCGCGATGGCGCTGATCGAGAACATTCAGCGCGAGGATCTGAATCCGCTGGAGGAGGCCTCGGCCCTGCGCCGGCTGATCGACGATTTCCGGATGACCCACCAGGAAGCCGCCGATGCCGTGGGCCGCTCCCGCGCGGCGGTGTCCAACCTGTTGCGCCTGCTCGAGCTGATGCAGGAGGTCAAGGACATGATCGACATGCGCCTGATCGAGATGGGCCACGCCCGCGCGCTGCTGTCGCTGCGTGAGGATCTGCAGGTGCAGGCGGCGCGCGAGGTCGTGCGCGGCCGGCTGAGCGTGCGGGCAACCGAAAACCTGGTGCGCCGCCTGCAGCAGCCGAAAAAGGAAACCGGGCGGCGCTCGGATCCCGACATCACGCGCTTGCAGAACCGGCTCGGCGAAGCCCTCGGCGCGCGGGTGCGGATTCAGCACCAGGCCTCAGGTAAAGGCAAGCTGGTGATCAGCTACACCAGCGCGGATGAATTCGAGGGCATTCTCCATCGCCTGAAGCTGGAAGCCTGACAACTTCGTTGAACCGGAAGATCGGAAGCTGATAAAATGGCGGGTCTTTGAGCATGAGGCTGCAATCGTTGACGGCCTTTTTGCTGGCCGTGTTGTCGTTGCTGGCCGGTCCGGTGGCAGCCTATTCGTCGCTGTTCGGAAGCTTGGCGGTGTATGTGCCCGGCTTGCTGTTCACGGTGCTGGTGACGCGCCGGATAGGTGCCGACAGCACCGCGTTCTTGCGCACCGCCATGCTCGCCGAGTTCGGCAAGCTGGCCTTCACCGGGCTGCTGTGCGCGCTGGTGTTCATTTTCATCGAACCGCTGGCGGCAGGTTTTTTCTTCCTGGGCATGATCGGCGTGCTGATTGCGCATTGGGTGGGGCTGGCCCTGATGTTCCGGGGGCAAGGAACGACGGAACGGAACAGGTGACGCCGGAATGGGTGTCGGGTACTTGAAATTTCGGGAAACGAACACAAGTTCCGGATGGGCACGGCGCGTCGAGGCCGCCTTCATGCGGATACGCATTAAAAAGCAGGATAACAAATGGCTGCCGGCAGCGAAAACATTACCCACAGCGAATACATCAGGCATCATCTGCAGAACCTGACCTTCGGTCAGAAAGCGGACGGCTCCTGGGGCCTGGCGCACTCCGGCGAGGAAGCCCAGGCGATGGGGTTCTGGGCCTTCCACGTCGACACGATGTTCTGGGCGTTGTTGCTGGGCCTGGTCTTTTATTTCGTGTTCAGGAATGTGGCGAAAAAAGCCAATTCGGGCGTCCCTTCACGCTTCCAGGCCGCCATCGAATTCATCGTCGAGTTTGTGGACAACAGCGTTCGCGAAGCTTTTCACGGTAAAAGCAGGTTCATCGCGCCGCTGGCGCTGACCCTGTTCGTGTGGATTTTCCTGATGAACCTGATGGACCTGGTCCCGGTGGACTGGCTGCCCTGGATCGCTTCCCAGGCGGGAGTCGAGTATCAGAAAGTCGTGCCGACGACCGATGTCAACGCCACCATGGGTATGTCGCTCACCGTGTTCGTCCTGATCCTCTTTTACAGCATCAAAATCAAGGGGGTCGGCGGTTTCATCGCCGAATTGACCGGTCAGCCTTTCGCCGCCAACAGCGTGGCGGGCAAAATGGTGTTTTTCCTTCCCAACCTGCTGTTGGAGACCGTCGCGCTGCTGGCCAAGCCGATCTCACTGGGCCTGCGACTGTTCGGCAACCTCTATGCGGGTGAGTTGATTTTCATTCTGATCGCGCTGGTCTTTACGGCGGGTTCCGGGGTGATCGCCGTGGGCCTGAGTTCCGTGTTTGGTGAACACATCCCCGCCTGGTTCTGGGTGGCCGCCACCGTCGCGGTGTTCACCACGTTGTGGCTGAATCTGAAGAATCGGCTGGATAACCGCAAAACCCTCTGGTTTCTGGTGGCGGAAATGCTGCTGGTCGGCGGTATCGCCTTCCTCGGTGGCCAGTTGATGCACTTCGGCTGGGCGGTGTTCCACCTGCTGGTCATCACCCTGCAGGCCTTTATTTTCATGATGTTGACGATCGTGTACCTGAGCATGGCGCACGATCATCACTAGGCACCATTCGGGCCGGCGCTTTTGATTTTTTGTGATTTGGATTTTTGTTTTTTAACTGATTGTCTCTGAGAACGGGAGTTTTAGATGGAAACTGTAATTGGTATGACCGCAATCGCCGTAGCCCTGCTGATCGGCCTGGGCGCACTCGGCGTTGGTATCGGCGTGGGGATCCTGGGCGGTCGCCTGCTGGAGGGCTCAGCGCGTCAGCCGGAACTGGCCCCGATGCTGCAAGGCAAGTTCTTCCTCGCTATCGGCCTGCTCGACGCCGTCGCGATGATCGGTGTAGGTATCGCGCTGTTCTTCACCTTCGCGAACCCGTTTGTCGGCCAGCTGCAAGCGACCCTCGGCTAAACGCCGGAGCCGACCGGGCCCGTCCGGCCAGCCGCCGGACAGGTGAACCGAACCATCTGAACGAGGTAAGGCATGAATATCAATGCCACGTTAATTTTACAATCGCTCGCGATGATGATCTTCGTGTGGTTCTGCATGAAGTTCCTCTGGCCGCCGCTGATGAAGGCCATGGACGAGCGTCGTGAACGCATCGCCGAAGGCCTGGCGGCCTCCGACCGGGCCGAAGAAGAGCTCGAAAAGGCGAAAATCGAGTCGGACAGACAGATTCGGGAAGCGCGTGACAAGGCGGGCGACATCGTCGAGCAGGCCAGTCAGCGGCATTCACAAATCCTGGACCAGGCGAAGGACGACGCAGTGACCGAGCGCAAGCGGCAGGTTGCCGCGGCCGAAGCGGATATCGCGCAGGCGACGAACCAGGCACGCGAAGAGTTACGCGCGGCGGTCGGCCAACTGGCGCTGCTGGGCGCTGCGCAGATCCTGGACAAGGAAGTCGACGCCGACACGCACCGCGAATTGCTCGACAAGCTGATCGCCGAGATCTGACGATGAGCAGCTTGACTACACTGGCGCGGCCCTACGCCAAGGCCGCTTTCGAGCTGGCTTTGGGCGACGAGGCCCTGGCCCGCTGGGAGCAGATGCTCGAACTGGCCGGCGATGTCGTTTCCGAGCCGTCGATCGCGGACTTGCTGGACAATCCGCTGATCTCCGGCGGTGCGGTGGTAAAGATCCTTACAGACGCCGCAGGCGACGCGTTCGACAGCCGATTCGCTGATTACCTGGCGGTACTCGCCGCCAACGACCGCCTGACTTTGCTGCCTGCCATCAAGACGCTCTATGCGGAGTTGCGCGCTGAGGCGGAACGGCGCCTGCGCGTAAGGGTGGTTTCCGCCGTCCCGCTGGACGACGATCAGGCGGAGCGGATGCGCGCAGCCCTGGCCCGGCGCTTCGATCGTGAGATCGAACTGCAAAGCGAAATCGACCCGGCCGTGATCGGCGGGGCCGTGGTATATGCGGGCGATCAGGTGATCGACGGCTCCCTGCGGGGTCGGCTGATGAAACTTTCCAACAGCCTTTCGAATTGATCTGAAAAATACTTGAACCGATCGCGCAAGGCGCTGCGATCCAATGGGAAAAAGACCATGCAGACCACATTGAATCCATCCGAAATCAGCGAGTTGATCAAAAAACGCGTTGAGGAACTTAACATCTCCGCGGAAACGCGCAACGAAGGCACGGTTGTCAGCCTGTCCGACGGCATCGCCCGCCTGCACGGTCTCGAAGACGCCATGCAGGGTGAGATGATCGAGTTTCCGAACAATACTTTCGGCCTGGCGCTCAACCTCGAACGTGATTCGGTGGGAACGGTGATCCTCGGTGACTACCAGCACATTACCGAAGGCGACACGGTCAAGTGCACCGGCCGCATCCTCGAAGTACCGCACGGCCCCGGCTTGCTGGGTCGCGTCCTCGACGCCCTGGGTAATCCGATCGACGGGCAGGGCCCGCTCGACAACGACGGCTTTGCCCCGATCGAGAAAGTCGCGCCCGGCGTGATCTGGCGCAAATCGGTCGACCAGCCTGTGCAGACCGGTCTGAAATCCATCGATGCGATGGTGCCGATCGGCCGCGGTCAGCGCGAATTGATCATCGGTGACCGGCAGATCGGCAAGTCGGCCATCGCCATTGACACGATCATCAACCAGGTGGGTACCGGCATCAAGTGCATCTATGTTGCGGTGGGCCAGAAGCAGTCCACCGTGGCCAACGTGGTGCGCAAGCTCGAGGAGCATGGCGCCATGGAGCACACCATCGTCGTCAATGCGTCGGCTTCCGAATCCGCGGCCATGCAGTACATCGCGCCCTATTCGGGCACCACGATGGGTGAGTATTTCCGTGATCGGGGTGAAGACGCGCTGATCATTTTCGACGACCTGACCAAGCAGGCATGGGCCTATCGGCAGGTGTCCCTGCTGCTGAGGCGCCCGCCTGGCCGCGAGGCCTATCCCGGTGACGTTTTCTACCTGCACTCGCGCCTGCTGGAGCGCGCGGCGCGCGTGAACGAGGAATACGTCGAGAAATTCACCGGCGGCAAGGTCAAGGGCAAAACCGGTTCGCTGACGGCACTGCCGATCATCGAGACCCAGGCCGGTGACGTATCGGCCTTCGTGCCCACCAAC
>JAVVFH010000083.1:0-12812 GCA_032250585.1 Lysobacterales bacterium | reverse complement strand
CCACGCGGTCAGTGCCGCGCGGACGGATTGCAATGCATCCAGGTTCATTCGCGATTCCTCTGGCTACGAATGTGACTTCGTGTGTGTGATCGTTGCTGAGCTTTATTATATGTTCCTTAGCGATTCAATAGTTTATGCGGTCGTGTAGAAATAATAATGCGAGATTTATTGTTAATCGGCATTTGTCGACATAGATTTCGCGATTTGAGCGCGATCTGGCGCATCGGCTATGCAGCGTGATCTCGTAAGTCAAGATGGTTGATGGCCGTGTTCAGGAGTTACACGATGGGCCGCGAATGCCGCCCGGTTTGATAAGGTGTTGAGCCCGGCATGCTCAAATGGTTCGCGATGGCAAACCGCTTGCCAGTTAGACAGGAAATTGACCCGTATTGCGCCCGGCTCACTTGGACCCGCTTCGGGGCGGACCTGGGTTTCTGTAAGTGATTGAAAAAATGGTCGGGGTGAGAGGATTCGAACCTCCGGCCCCTGCCTCCCGAAGGCAGTGCTCTACCAGGCTGAGCTACACCCCGACGAAGGCCCCGCATTTTATAGAAGCGCACCGATTAAGGGAAGCGGCGCGTGTTGGCGCGGCACATATGAAATGCGAAAACGACCGTTGTCCGGAGCTGAAGGGCGCTCATGCCGGGCCGGCGAAAGCGAAAATTTCATTGCCGGGTCCGATTGGTGCACTATGCGGCTTATATCGTCTGGTTTTTTCGGCCAGGCTGGAAAGCGCATGACAACAGGGGTGAGATTTTGTCCACAGATTCGGTAAGCACGAGGCTTTATCCCGCCGGTATGCTCAACACCCTCAGCCGCCACGAGGTCGAACGGCTGCAGGACGTCAGCCGCGGCGATCTGGCGGAGTTGGTGCGGCGCTGTGCGCTGGCTGTGCTCAACAGCGGCAACGAAGGCGATGACCCGGAAGAGTTGATGCACAAGCACGCGGATTTCCAGATCGAAATCCAGCAGGTCAACCGCGGCCTGCGACTCGAGTTGATCAACGCGCCGGGCCGGGCCTTTGTCGACGGGAAGATCATCGAGGGCATTCGCGAATTGCTGTCGGCGGTGATTCGCGATCTGGTTTACTTCGACAGCGAAATCAGCGGTCACCCGCATCATGAACTCGAAAGCAGCGCCGGCATCACCAACGCGGTGTTCGAGGTCTTGCGCAACGCCGATACACTGATTCCGCAGGTGGAGCCCAACCTGGTGGTGTGCTGGGGCGGCCATTCGATCAGCCGTTCGGAGTACGATTATACCAAGGACTGCGGCTACCAGTTGGGTTTGCGGCGGCTGAACATCATCACCGGCTGCGGGCCCGGCGCCATGAAAGGGCCGATGAAGGGCGCTACGATTGCACATTCCAAGCAACGGGCGCAGTTACGCCGCTACGTGGGCATATCCGAACCGGGCATCATCGCCGCGGAGTCGCCGAACCCGATTGTCAGTGAACTGGTGATCATGCCGGATATCGAGAAGCGCCTGGAAGGTTTCGTCCGGCTGGGTCACGGCATCGTGGTGTTCCCCGGCGGCGTCGGAACGGCCGAGGAGATTCTGTACCTGCTCGGCATTCTGTTGAACCCGGAAAACGCGGACATGCCTTTCCCGGTTGTGTTTACGGGGCCGGCCGGGGCCGTGTCTTACTTCGAACGGATCGATGATTTTATCCGCCTGGCGCTCGGTGAGAAGGCCAGCGCGCGTTATCGGATCGTGGTGGATGACCCGGTCGAAGTGGCGCGCATCATGGCCAGGGGAATGGAGGACGTGCGCGATTACCGAATACGTGAGAAAGACGCCTTTTACTTCAACTGGCTGCTGAAAATAGAGGAATCGTTCCAGATTCCCTTCCAGCCGACGCACGAAAACATGCTTTCGTTGGAACTCTCTCCTGATCTGCCCCTGCACGTGCTGGCGTCGAACCTGCGAAAAATGTTCTCCGGCATCGTGTCCGGAAACGTAAAACCCCAGGGTTTGCGAGCGGTGCGGGAACATGGACCGTTCGAGATTCGCGGTGACCCCAAAATCATGGGATCTCTGGATGCGCTGCTGCACGCCTTCGTGCAGGACAATCGCATGAAACTTCCCAGCGCCAGCGCGTACAAGCCCTGCTACCGCCTGGTGTCCTGAGGATGGAATTTAACCGTTTAGTTGGGGTTTTTCAGGTGCCGCTCGGTGCTGATGGCTGCCGGGCCCATCAGTTCGCGAACGGTGGACAATTCGATGCCGTGTGTAAAAATCCAGCGCCGGCCCACGGCTTCGGGCACGACCGCGCCCGGGATCCTCGCCGCCGGGTCTTCTTCGAGGGCGTCGGCATCTTCTGCCATGAAAGGAGCGATCAGGCCGGCGGCCAGCAGGGCATCGCGCTCGGCCGCTGCCAGGGCGTCATCGTCGATGACCGCGTAGGGGTCACTGAATTCCATCGGTTTTGCGTACGAGTCCAACGGGTCGGCCAGATCGATCCCGATCACCGGGAAGCGCACCGCATAGCGGTTATCGCGGCGCACCAGCACCTCGATGGCGCAGCCCTCGTCCAGCCCCCGGTAACGTTCCGCATGGTCCGGGTCCTTCTTCAAAAACAGCAGGTAACGCCGCCCTTCTTCGAACACGCTGGGGTTGGGGAAATAACATTCGTTTTCATGCAGGCCCTTCTCGAAGACTTCGACTATGTCCAGCGCTTCGGACAGCTTGTAGGGAATCAAAATGCGCAGGTAGGCGCTGCCGCTGACGGGAATGTCGCGGCGGGTGAAATAATCGGTGTCCCGCGCCTGGGCCAACGCGATCATATCGGCTTTTCGCGCCAGGTCAGCGAGGCTTATGGGTGACGGCGCGGGCGCATCGTTGGCTTGGGCGCGGACCTGGGCTTGGGTCGGAGCCGCCATGAGGGCAACGATCGGCAGCAGACAAGCGAGTGTCTTCATGAGCTTCATTATAGGGCCTGTATTCCAGTCAGCGCAGGCGGCCGAGTTTCTGGCCCATCAGGACGCGGTCGCCTGTTTCATAATCCTCCAGCGCGGCGACCGCGGCCGGCGGCAGGAGCACGATCACGGTAGAACCCATGTTGAAGCGGCCCATTTCATCGCCCTTTTTCAATTCGATGTCGCGGCGCGACCAATCGCCGGTGGTGACTTTGCGCGCGCGCGGCGGCGTCACCTGGCCGGACCAGACAGTTTCGATGCTGGAAACCAGCATGGCGCCGACCAGCACGACGGCCATCGGCCCGTGCGAAGTCTCGAACAGGCACGCCAGCCGTTCGTTGCGCGTGAACAGGTTCGGCACCTCCCGGACCGTGGCCGGGCCGACGCTGAACGCCCGCCCGGGCACATGAATCGTGCGCTGGAGGTTTCCTGCAGCGGGCATGTGAACCCGGTGGTAATCACCAGGCGACAGATACACCGTGTAAAAAAAACCGTTGTGGAAGGCCTGGAATACCGGGTCGTTGCCGAGCAGCGAACGCACGGTGTAGTGCTTGCCCTTGGCCTGCAGGATGCGGTCACTGGTCACGCGGCCACATGCGCTGACCGTGCCGTCGCTGGGGCTGACGAAGCTCAGCGGGTCGGGGTCGATCGGCCGCGCATCAGGGGCCAGTTCGCGGGTGAAAAAATCATTGAAATCCGCAAACGCGGACGCATCCTGCCGCTTCGCTTCGCTCCAGTCGACGCCAATGAGCGTGCCGATGACCGCGATTTGAGCGTTCTTGATCGGCTTCAGCCTGATGCGCATGAAGTGCTGCACGAGGGCCGACAGCAGGTGATGCGGCAGCAGGTACTGAAGGCCGGCGAACAGGCGGTCCAGGAGCTTCATTTCAGTCCCGCTCCTCGCTGAGCAGCGCGAGCAGGTCGGCGGTGATCTTCGCCGCGTCATGGGGCGCCGGGAAGACGCCGTGCAGGCGGCCCTGCGGATCGGTCAGCAGGATGCCGGCGGAGTGATCCACCGAGTAGTGGAGGCTGCCGGCCTCGTGCTCCTCGATGCGGTAAGCGACCCCCATCTGCCGCGTCAGTGGGGCGAGCTGTTCATGAGGCCCTGTAACGCCGCTGAACCCGGGGTCGAAATAACGCACGTAAGGGCCGATTTTCTCCGGGCTGTCGCGTTCCGGGTCGACCGATACGAACAACACCCGGTGCGGGGCGAGGGCGCCGGGTGGCTGTTTCCGCAGGGTCTCGTTCACTTGTTGAAGGTCGTACAGCGTGCTCGGGCAGATATCCGGGCAATGCGTGAAGCCGAAAAAGAGCAGCGACCACTGACCGCGCAAATCCTGCAGCGAAAAGGGCCGGCCGGCGTCATCGACCAGCGCAAAATCGGCGATCACGCGCGGTTGAGGCAGTTCGATCAGCGCCGCCCGCCCGGATTGCCGGGCCTGTCCGGATCGCCCGGCCGCCTGTTCGCCGGTCAATTGCCACAGCACGACGCCCGCCGTCGCGCTGATGACGGCCACAGCGGTGAGAAGCAGCACGCTTATCCTGTTCATCGGAGGGATCAAATGACTCCTGGAGTTGCCTCGTGTTGAAAATCGTTTGCCGTCGCGGCGAAATACCTTTGGAAGCTGGATTATACTGCTTCATTGGTCATGGCGGGACGGTCGATTGGAATTGAAGCGATGAATGCGCAGAAAACCATTGCCGATTGGATCGAAGCGGCCGCGGGCCGGCTGCAGGGTGCCGGGCTGCATTTCGGGCACGGCACGGATAACGCCCGCGACGAAGCGGCCTGGCTGGTACTGGACGCGCTCGGCGCGCCTCTGGACGGCCGTTTCGAGGCCTGGGGGCAGGCTGTGGACGAGCGGGCCGCGGCGCGCATCGAGGCGCTGCTCCAGAAGCGCATCGAAAGCCGCAAGCCGCTGGCCTACCTGACCGGTTCGGCGTGGTTCGCCGGGCTCGCGTTCGAGGTTTCGGAGGATGTGCTGGTGCCGAGATCACCGATCGCCGAATTGATCGCTGACGGCTTCCGGCCGTGGCTGGACGAATCGCGTCTGCGTCGGGTGCTGGACCTGTGCACTGGTTGTGGCTGCATCGCCGTAAGCATCGCCCGCCGGTTTCCCGACGCGCAGGTCGATGCGAGCGACATCAGTGCCGAGGCCCTGGAGGTCGCCGCGCGCAATGCCCGTCGCCACGGTGTAGAAGAGCGCTTGCAGCTGATCCGTTCGGACCTGTTCGATGCGCTGCCCGCGCGCGGCTATGATCTGATCGTGGCCAATCCACCCTATGTTCCGAGCACTACGCTGGCACAGTTGCCGGAGGAATACCGGGCCGAACCGTCGCTGGGCCTGGTGTCCGGGCCGGACGGCCTGGAAGCAACGTTGCGGATTCTTGTCGCGGCGCCTTCTTATTTGGCCCGCGATGGCCTGCTGGTCTGCGAAGTCGGGGAAAGCGAGGGCCGGCTGGCCGCGGCCTTGCCGGGTTTCCAATTCCTCTGGCTGGAGTTCGAGCACGGCGGCTACGGCGTGTTTTTGCTCACCGCCGAACAATTGGAGCAGGCGCAGGCCAACCTGCAGGCGCTGATCGAGGAAAGAAAACATGTCACATAACAGTTTCGGCCATTTGTTTCGTTTCACCAGTTTTGGCGAGAGTCATGGTCCGGCCATTGGCTGCGTTATCGACGGCTGCCCGCCGGGACTGGAGATTACGGCCGAGGAGATCAAGCGGGACTTGCGCCGCCGGGCGACCGGCACCAGCCGCCACACCTCGCAGCGGCGGGAAAAGGACGACGTGCAGATACTCTCCGGTGTATTCGACGGGCAAACCACCGGCACGCCGATCGCGCTGCTGATTGAAAACACCGACGCGCGCTCGCGCGATTACGAACAGATCAGCCGCCAGTTGCGGCCGGGCCACGCCGATTACACGTACTGGAAAAAATACGGCATCCGCGATTATCGCGGCGGTGGCCGTTCCTCGGCGCGCGAGACCACGGTGCGCGTGGCCGCGGGCGCGCTGGCGCGCAAGTGGCTGCGCCTTGAATTCGGCATCGAAATCCAGGGCTGGCTGGCGCAGCTCGGGCCGATTCGCACGGACGCGGTCATGCAGTGGGATGAAATCGACGCCAATCCCTTTTTCTGCCCCGATCCATCAAAGGTGACGGAGCTGGAAACCTTCATGGACCGGCTCAGAAAATCGGGCGACTCGGCGGGCGCGCGCGTGGACGTGGTGGCGCGCAACGTGCCGGCCGGCCTCGGGGCCCCGGTCTACGGCAAGCTGGACGCCGATCTCGCCAGCGCGATGATGAGTATCAACGCGGCCAAGGGCGTGGAAATCGGTGCCGGTTTCGCGGCCGTGACGCAAGCGGGAACCGAGCATCGCGACGAATTGACGTCGGCGGGCTTCCTGAGCAACCACGCAGGCGGTATCCTTGGCGGCATATCGAGCGGACAGGACATCCGGGTCAGCACGGCGTTCAAGCCGACTTCCAGTTTGCGCATTCCCTGCCGCGGGCTCGACGTGGACGGCAACGAGGTGGAAGTCGTCACCAAGGGCCGTCACGATCCCTGTGTCGGTATCCGCGCGACGCCCATCGTCGAGGCGATGATGGCCCTGGTGCTGATGGACCATGCGCTGCGGCACCGGGCTCAGATGGGTTGATTTTCTGACGGAAAAACCATTTAATACATAGGGGTATAACCCCCTTATAATATAGGACATTATGAAAAAACCACGGATTGCAGTAGTTGGCGCGACGGGCGCCGTCGGGGAAGTGATGCTCTCGATCCTGGCCGATCGCGGTCATCGGGTCGACCGCGTGACGGCGCTGGCCAGTGCGCGCAGCGTAGGCGAAGATTTGCCGTTCGGGAACGCTGAATTGGGCGTTGAAGATCTCGCGAATTTCGATTTTTCGCAAATCGACTACGCGTTGTTCTCGGCCGGCGGCTCGGTCAGCCTGGAGCATGCCCCGCGCGCGGCACGCGCGGGCGCGATCGTCATTGACAACACCTCGGCGTTTCGCAATGACGACGACATTCCGCTGGTGGTCCCGGAAGTCAACGCGCAGGTGCTGGCGGGCATCGGCCGCGGCGTGATCATCGCCAACCCCAACTGCTCGACTATCCAGATGGTCGTTGCGCTGGCGCCCATCCAGCGCGTCGCGGGCATCACGCGCATCAACGTCGCCACTTATCAGTCGGTCTCCGGCGCCGGCCGTCGCGGACTCGAGGAGTTGGCCTTGCAAACCGGCCAGAGGTTGAATTTCAAGGAGCCTGTGGTCAGTAAGTTCGCCCAGCCGATCGCCTTCAATGTGCTGCCCCAGATCGACGAAATGCTCGATAACGGCTACACCCGCGAGGAGATGAAAATGGTCTGGGAGACCCAAAAAATCTTCGCGGACCCCGACGTGCTCGTGAATGCCACGGCCGTGCGGGTGCCGGTGTTCTACGGCCATTCCGAAGCCGTGCATTTCGAGACCCGCGAGGACATCGGACTGGACGAAGTTCGCGAGTTGCTGAAAGCCGCTCCAGGCGTCGAGTTGGTTGAAGGCGGAGGTCCACAGCACCCGACGGCCGTGACGCATGCGGCGGGCAAAGACCCGGTTTATGTCGGCCGCTTGCGACGGGACCTGAGTCATCCGCGGGGCATCAGCATGTGGGTGGTGGCGGACAATGTACGCAAGGGTGCGGCGCTCAACGCCATTCAGATCATGGACTGGCTGGAGCAGAACGGCAATTCTGCTGGAAACCTCACAGCAGCAAACGTAAACTCTGCATAGGCACAAACCCTTTCGCGGTTCAACGGGCAACGCAGAAAAACCCTTTCCTTCTATGAGTCAGGGAAAGACGGAGGGAACCATGAGTACGATAAAGAAAACGGGCGCCATGGCGTTGTCGGGGATCCTGTCACTGCTTTTCAGCTTTCCGGCCTGGTCGCTGGGCCTTGGCGCTGTCACGGTCGAGTCGTATCTCAACCAGCCGCTGCAGGTCCGGATCGAACTGCTCACCAACGAATCGGACGACTTGTCGACCGTGACCGCGCAAGTCGCCTCGGCCAGTGATTACGAGCTGATCGGCGCCAGTCGCGACGCCGTGCCGGTACCCATCCGTTTTACCGTGACCGAATCCAGTGGTGAAACGTACCTGCTGGGCAGCAGCCGGCTGCCCATCAACGATCCGGTAGTCAGGCTCATCGTCGAAGTGAACTGGGCGAACGGGCGCATGCTGCGTGAATACACGCTGTTTCTCGACCCGCCGGCCGTGACTGCAAGCCCGCCGCCACCGCGCATCGACACCCGTTCGTCGGCGCAGCCCGCCGTGCCCGGGCCGCAAAGCGCAACCGGGCCCACCGCGGCGCCCACGGCGCAGTATGATCCGCGCCCGTCGGAATACGGCCCCGTCGCCAACGGTGAAACCCTGTGGGCCATCGCGCGCGACTGGTCGCAGGGTACGGACCTCAGCATCAACCAGGCGATGATCGCCATCCAGCGCGAGAATCCGTCGGCCTTCTTGCAAGACAACATCAACCTGTTGCGGCGCGGCGCCATATTGCGCCTGCCGGAGGTGGGCGAAGCCCAGTCGATTTCCGAATCTGCCGCGCGCCGCGAAGTCAGCGCGCAGGCGGAGGCGTTTGCTCAGCGCACCGCAGCGCCCGATCCGACGAACCCGGCGACGCCGCTGGTGTCGGAGGCACGCACCGCTGTCGAGTCGCCGCTGCCCGAGCGCACAGCCGAAACAGGCGCCGCAACGGATGAAGCCGAAACCGCCGGCAAGCCATCAGCGTCTGGCGAGCCCGCGCCGCTGCGCGATCAGCTCGAACTCGTCCCCCCGTCGGAAACGGAAGACATGGACAGCGTGACGGGTTTCGAAGAGTCCCCGGGCGAGGCCGAGGCCCCGCTCGAGCCACAAGCGCTGCGTGAGGAGCTTTCACGCACCGAGGAAGAGTTGTTCAACCAGCGGCAGCAAAATGCCTACCTTGAGCAACAGATCGCCGAGCTCGAGAGCCGGCTGGCTGAGGCCGAAGAAGGCGTGGCTGAAGACGCCGACATGAGCAGCATGGAGGAGCGTCTGCGCGCGGAACGTGAGCAGGCGGCCGCCCGGGAAGAAGCCGAAAAACCCTGGTTCAGTGGCCTGGTAATCTGGCTGATCGCCTTGCTCGTGCTTGCTGCCGGAATCGTGGCCTGGCTGTTCAGCCGCAGGCGCAGCAGCCTGCCGGCGGAAACGGTTGCCGTTCGCAATCAGGAGTCTTTGCGCGACTTGCAGGGTGAGGCGGAAGACCTGCTGCGAACCCTGGACGAGGAACGGACCGAAGTGACCGACGGTGTGCCCGGCGTGCCGTTGCCGGAAGCGGAGTCCGAGGCACCACCACCGGCCGCGCGGCCGGTGGTGGAAACGGACGAGGATGCAGAACTGCTGGACGAGGAAAGTGCCGATCCGGAAATACAGCTGGATCTCGCGCGGGCCTATATTTCGATGGGCGACAAGGAGGCGGCACGGGTGATCCTCGAAGAAGTTCTGACTCACGGCAGCGAGCAACAACAGGCGGATGCCCGCGCCATGATGGAGAGACTCTGACGGGGTACGCCCCAGTGCCCTGTGCGGGCGGGTCGGGGGCGGACCGCGGGATTCCCGGGGCGTCATTTCGTTATCACCAACGGGCCGCAGCGGACGCTCCGCCGCGGCCTGTCGCATTTCGCCGCTGTCATGACCGGATAACATACCCATGCGATATGCCATCGGAATCGAGTATGACGGCAGCCGTTTTTTCGGCTGGCAGATCCAGCGCGAGGAGCCTACCGTACAGGCCTGCGTGGAGTCGGCCCTGCAGCGCGTCGCCAATCACGCGGCACGGGTGACCTGCAGCGGGCGCACCGACACCGGTGTGCACGCGCTTTGCCAGGTGGCGCATTTTGATTCCGCTGCCGAGCGTTCGGAGCGTTCCTGGATTCTGGGTTTGAACAGCAACCTGCCGCAGGGTATTTCCGTGTGCTGGATTCGTCCGGTGGGCGACGACTTCCACGCGCGTTTCAGTGCCTTTTCCCGGACCTACCGTTACCTGATTCTGAACCGCTGGGTGCGGCCGGCACTGGACGTGAAGCGCATGAGTTGGTGTCGAACGCCGCTGGACGCTGATAAGATGCAGCGGGCGGCGCAAGCTTTGTGCGGCGAACACGATTTCAGCTCCTTTCGGGCCGCCGCCTGCCAGGCCCGGCATGCGGTGCGCGAAATACAGGCCATTGAGGTGAGCCGCGAAGGAGAGGTCGTGACCCTCGAGGTGACCGCCAACGGTTTTTTGTATCACATGGTGCGCAACATTGCCGGAAGTTTGCTGCAAGTGGGCACGGGCGCGTACCCGGTCGGGCGCGTGCGCCAGGTTCTTGAATTGAAGGACCGCAAGCAGGCGGCACCGACCGCGGCGCCGGAGGGCCTTTATTTCGTCAGTGCCCGCTATCCGCAGGTCTACGGCTTGCCTGAATCCCAGCCCGCTTTCCCGCGTGACAACCCGTGAGCCGGGTACGCGTCAAGATTTGCGGGATCACCAGGGCAGCCGATCTGCAGGCGGCGATCGAAGCGGGTGCGGACGCGGTCGGTTTCGTGTTCGCGCCGTGCAGCAAGCGGTTTCTCGATGGCGCCGCGGCGCGGCAGCTGGCCATCGGCGTACCGGCTTTCGTATCGCGGGTTGGCCTGTTCATGGACGCGGAGTACGAACAGGTAAGGGCCGTGCTGGATCATGTGCCGTTGACCTTGTTGCAGTTCCACGGGCGGGAAGAGGCCGCATTCTGCAGACGTTTCGGCCTGCCGTATATCAAGGCCGTGAGCATGGAATCGCCGAGCTCGCTGGCGGACGCGGAGGCAGCGCATCCGGAATCCGCCGCGCTGCTGCTGGACAGCCACGCACCCGGCGGGCTGGGCGGCACGGGTCAACGCTTCGACTGGGACCTTATCCGGGCCGCTTCGCTGCCGCTGATCCTGGCGGGCGGACTGACCGCGGCGAACGTGCGGGCCGCCGTCCGGCGGGTTCGGCCGTGGGCCGTGGATGTATCGAGCGGCATCGAGGACGCGCCCGGAATCAAGAACGCGGAAAAGATGCGCACATTCATCAAAGAGGTAAATTGTGAATATGGAAGCAACAGCGGCTGAACCGGTGTCATTCGAACCCGATGAGCGGGGGCATTTCGGCCCTTACGGCGGAACCTACGTTTCCGAAACCCTGATGCACGCGCTCGACGACTTGAAAGAGGCCTACTTCCGTTGGCGCGGTGACGAGGAGTTCATAGCCCGCCTCGACCGGGATCTGACCACCTTCGTGGGCCGCCCTTCGCCAATTTATTTCGCCCGCCGACTGACGGAAGCGGCGGGTGGGGCGCGCATTCTCCTCAAGCGCGAGGACCTTAATCACACCGGCGCCCACAAAATCAACAACACCGTGGGACAGGCGCTGCTGGCACACCAGATGGGTAAGACGCGCATCATTGCCGAGACCGGCGCCGGACAGCATGGCGTGGCCTCGGCAACGGTCGCGGCGCGACTCGGGAAAAAGTGCGTCGTCTACATGGGCGAAGTGGACATTCACCGCCAGTCCATCAACGTGTTTCGCATGCGCTTGCTCGGCGCCGAAGTGCGCTCGGTCAAATCCGGTTCGCAAACGCTCAAAGATGCCCTGAACGAGGCAATGCGCGACTGGGTCACCCACATCGACGACACTTTCTACATTATCGGCACAGCGGCCGGCCCGCATCCCTATCCCGTGATGGTGCGTGATTTCAACGCGATTGTCGGGCGCGAGGCGCGGCGGCAGATGATCGAGCAATACGATACCTTGCCCGACGTGCTGGTCGCCTGCGTGGGCGGCGGTTCCAACGCGATTGGCCTGTTTCACCCCTTCCTCGGGGATGAGGGGGTGCGCATGGTCGGCGTCGAAGCGGCCGGCCGGGGTCTGGCGGGCGGTGAACACGCGGCCTCGCTGTGTGCCGGACGGCCCGGTGTCCTGCATGGCTGCCGAACCTACCTGATGGACGACGACAACGGGCAGATTGCACACACGCATTCGGTGTCCGCCGGACTGGATTATCCGGGCGTCGGCCCCGAGCACGCCTGGCTCAAGGACTCCGGACGCGCCGAGTACGTCGGTGTCACCGATACCGAAGCGCTGGAGGGCTTCCATCAATTGACCTTGTTGGAGGGGATCATGCCGGCGCTCGAAAGCAGTCACGCCGTCGCCCACGGCATGAAACTGGCGGCCGGGATGCGTCCGGACCAGACCGTGCTGATCAACCTGTCCGGCCGCGGCGACAAGGATGTGCAGACGGTGGCCGAACTGGAGAACATCTCATTGTGAGTAACCGTATAGACATCCGATTCGAACAGCTGGGCGCAGCCGGGCGCAGTGCCTTAATTCCCTTTATCACCGCAGGCGACCCGCAGCCGGCCTGGACGGTAGGCATCATGCATGCGCTGGTGGCGGCGGGTGCCGACGTACTGGAACTCGGCGTACCGTTTTCAGACCCGATGGCCGACGGCCCGGTCATCCAGGCGGCCAGCGAGCGCGCGATCGCCAACGGCATGGGTTTGCAGCAGGTGCTGGACATGGTGCAGCGATTCCGTGAGGGGGACGGCGAGACGCCGGTGGTGCTGATGGGCTACCTCAATCCGATCGAACGCTTCGGTTACGCGCCGTTCTGCGCTGCTGCCTCCGCTGCGGGCGTCGACGGTTTGCTGCTGGTCGACTGCCCGCCGGAGGAGATGGTGAACCTGCGCCCGGCCATGGACGCCGCGGGCGTGCACCCGATTTGCCTGGTGGCGCCGACCACCACACCACAGCGCATGGCGGTCATTGGCCGGCAGGCGCGCGGTTATCTCTATTACGTTTCGTTCAAGGGCATCACCGGCGCGGACCGGC
>JAVVFH010000082.1:0-12835 GCA_032250585.1 Lysobacterales bacterium | reverse complement strand
CATCGAGCCGCTGCTGGAGCGCTGGCGCGCCGAACGCGGCGGCGCCGGGATCAATTGGGACCTGGTCGGGCGACTGCTTCCCTGCGGCGGGGTCCGGATCGAGGACAACGTGCTGGTGACCGAAAGCGGTTGCGACAATCTGACCCGCCGGGCCTTCGACAGCCTCGATTGAACGCTATTGCCATTCTTTGTGGCCGGTCTGCTCGCAGAGCAGCCGCTGTGCTAACATTCGCGCCTTCGCATCTGTTTTTGCAGGTTCGGGTTCCATGCTCTTGCTTTCCCTGATCACCTTGTTTGCAGGACCGTTGCTTTTCCAGTGGCTGAGTGCTTCACGGCGCCTGGCCGAGACGCTGGAAAAAGTGGTCGTGGCGGTGCTGATCTTGCTGGTGGGGGTGTTCCTGATTCCGGAAATCATCGAGCCGCTGGGCGCCTGGGCGCTGGGCTTGCTGTTCGCGGGCTATTTGCTGCCGGGGCTGCTCGAACGGGCGATCAAGAAAGCCGCCGAGCGATTGCACCTGTTCAGCCTGTACCTGGCGCTGGCGGGCCTGCTGCTGCATGCTCTGCTGGACGGGGCTGGACTGGCGGGCAGTCAGATACAGGCCGACTCCAATCTGGCTCTGGCGATCGTGCTGCATCGTTTTGGCATGGGCCTGATGCTGTGGATGATCATGCAGCCGGTCTTCGGCAGCCGCGTCGGCTGGTTGACGCTGTTCGCGATGGCGGCGGCCACCATCCTGGGTTACGAATTTTCCGAAAACCTGTTGCCGCTGGCCGGCGATACCGTCATCGCGGCGATTGAAGGTGTCATCATCGGCACCATCCTGCACAGCCTGGTGCACCGTGGCCACGTGCACCGCCAGGCCTGAAGCGGCGGAGACTCAGCCGGATGAGACGGTTCGGTACCACTTGACGCCGCCGGCGTCGCGCTCGACTTCCATTGCGCCGCGCGCGATCAGGTAGTGGAGATGGGCGATGGATTCACCGGTCGCCATGATCAGGTTGCTGTCGTTGATGCGGCTTTTGAACAGCGCCGGAAACACGTCGATCGCCCGGCGGGGTTCGGCACAGTACTTTTGCAGTTTCCGCAGACCCTCCTCGTGCTCGGCGATCAGTGCATCCAGCCGCTGGTGAGCCCCGCGAAACGGTTTGCCGTGGGCGGGCAGCACCAGCACGTCCGCCGGCAGCTCGCGCTTGAGCCGCCGCAGGGATTCGAACCATGAGGCCAGCGGATTGGCGGCCGGTTCCGTGGGGTACACGCTGACGTTGGAGGAAATGGTCGGCAGGATTTGATCGCCCGAGATCAGCACGTTGAGTTCCGGGCAATAGAGACAGGCATGTTCGGGGCAGTGACCGCGACCGATGATAACGCGCCATTCGCGACCGCCGATGTGCAGCGAGTCGCCTTCGCTCATCTGCCGGTAGGCTTCGGGCAGGGCCGAGACCACGCGCCCGAAAGAACCGAACAATTCCTGGTAACGGTCAATGTTCTCCGGCCCGAATCCGGCGGCATCGTAAAAGCGCACTCCCTCGGGCGGCGCGGGCTTGCCAGTGTCTGCCACCAGCACGCGGCATAGCAGGTATTCCTCGCGCGACATCCACAGGTCGACGCTGAATTTCCGGGACAGCCAGCCCGCGCAGCCGACGTGGTCCGGGTGCAGGTGCGTGACGAGTACACGCGTGAGCGGCACCGTCTGCAGTTGCCGCTCCAATACGCGGCGCCAGACTGCGCGCGTCGTCTCGTCAAACAGGCCGGTGTCCACCAGCGCCCAGCCGTGGGCGTCTTCCAGCAGCCAGACGTTGATGTGGTCGAGCTGAAACGGCAGCGGCAGACGCAGCCATTTCAGGCCGGGCAGGATGTCATGGATCTCGCCGACTTGCGGACGAGTCTCGAATGCGTAACGGATCGTGGTATCGCTCATGCCGATATTATCCGCTATTTCCCCCGGCACGATAGCGTGGATGACGATCGAAGCCGCGTTGCGCGTGTCCCTGTTCGCCGTGTATCGTGTTGCGTCGATTGCAGCGATTCGCAGAGACCTCACAGGGTAACGAAGCCATGAACAATGCAGCCGCGGCGCCTTTTTCCCGAGGCATTTTTTACGGTTGGTGGAACGTCTCGGCTTCCTTCGTCGGCTTGTCGCTCAGTTACGCAATGTTCACGGTCTTCGCCTTCGGGGTTTTTCTGAAGCCGCTGTCCGAAGAGTTCGGCTGGCAGCGTGACGAGATGTCGCTCGCCTACACCGTGACCAACCTGACGGTCGTCGCGGCCTCTTTGCTGCTGGGGTATTTGATCGATCGGTTCGGGGTGCGGCGGGTGCTGATCCCTTCGGTAGTCGCCATGGGCCTGGCGGTTGCCTCCATGAGCCAATTGACCGGCAACATCTATCATTTCTATCTGATGTACCTGTTGATCCCGCTGCTGGGCGCGGGCACCCTGCCGGCCAGTTACGCGCGCATCGTGATCGCCTGGTTTTTCCGCCGCCGCGGGCTTGCCCTCGGTATTACGCTGGCCGGCTTTGGCGTCGGGGCTGCGTTGGTTCCGTCGGTGGGGCAAATGCTGATCAGTGCCTATGGCTGGCGCGCCGCTTATCTGATCTTCGCGGCGATCATTTTCCTGGTCGCGCTGCCGGCCAGTTACTTTTTGATCCGTGAAAAACCGGCCGACATGAACCAACAGATCGATGGTGACGCGGAAGCCGGAAACTCCGATGCGCGGATCGGGATGTCGGCCGCCGAGGCGAGTAAAACCGGTTCTTTCTGGCTGATATTGGTCGCCTTCCTGTTGGTCGGAGTGGGTGTCGCCAGCGTCATCGCCCACCTCGTGCCGATGTTGACCGACCGCGGCATCGAGCCGCAGACGGCGGCCTATTGTCAGATGTCGCTGGGCATCGGGCTGATCTTCGGCCGGGTGCTGTCGGGCTATTTCATGGACCGTTTTTTCGCGCCTTACGTGGCGGCGATCTTTACCCTGATGTTCGTGGCCGGCGTTTCCATACTCGCTTCCGGTACCAGCAGTTACCTGGTGTTCGTGGCCGCGACCTTCGTCGGCCTGTCACTGGGGTCGGAGATCAGCGAAACCGCTTACCTGGTGAGCCGGTATTTCGGCCCGAAAGCCTATGGCATCATCTACGGCATCATGTTTGCAGCCTTCCAATTGGGCGCTTCACTTGGACCGCCGGCGCTGGGAAAGTATTATGTGCTGGCCGGCGATTACATTAATGCGCTGTGGGCGCTGGCGGTACTCGCTTTTATCGCTGCCGTCCTGGTGGCCTCGCTGGGAAAATATCCTGAACTGAAACACGAAAAACCAATGGACGGGTGCTGAGGCCCGAATGGACTGAGGTTGGTGGCATGAGCATATCGTTTCACCTGGGCCTGTTGCCCACGACGGCCGCGGCGAATTGTATCGAGATGGCAAAGCAGGCGGAAGAACTCGGATACGCCGGTATCTGGGTGGCCGATTCGCACTCGGTGATGCGCGACGCCTACGGCATACTGGCCGCGCTGGCCCCGCAGACCTGCCGCCTGTTGCTGGCGACGGGCGTCACGCACACGGTAACCCGGCATCCGGCGGTACTGGCCAACAGTTGGGCCACCCTTCACGAACTTTCGAACGGTCGCGCTATCTGCGGCGTGGGTGTCGGCGAAAGCGCGGTGCACAACCTGGGTTTGCGCCCGGAAAAACTGGCTGTTTTCGAGCACAAGGTCCGCACCATGCAAGCCCTTTGGCGGGGGGAGCGCGTGGAGTACGAGGGTAGGGAGTTACAGATGCCCTGGGCCGGCTACGACATTCCCCTGGTGATGGCCAGTTCCGGGCCGCGCTCACTGCAGCTGGCGGGCCGAATTGCCGACGGGGTCATGTTTCAGGTAGGTGCTGACCCGCTCCTGGCGCAGTACGCATTGGACAATATTCGCGTCGGGGCCGAGCAGGCCGGCCGAAATCTCGATGACCTGAAGTTGTATGCACGCGTGGCTGTGGCCGTGGCGGATGACAGGGAAAAGGCGCGCACGGCGATCAAAGGCTACGTATCGGTGGCCGCGGGTACCGTCTTTGCCTCCGTGCCACGCAAGTATTTCGCCGACGAACTTCACGAAGACCTGGCGCACATGAAGTCCCGTTACGATTATGCGCAGCACGCCAGCAACGACTCCCGTCACAGCGAGCTGCTGACCGACCGGATTTACGATGCGATCGCCATCGCCTGCACACCGGATGAAGCGGTGCAGCGCTTCCAGGCGCTGGCCGACCTCGGCGTGAACGGCTTCGTTTGGCCGGCCGGCATGGCTGACCCGTATCCCTTTATCGAGAGTTTCGCGGAACGGGTCATGCCTCGCGTAAAATCTGCTGCATGAGCACGGTCCAGCTCGGTTTCAAGGCTTTCGACTGCCACGAATTGCTGTGTCACGCGGTCGCGCAGGAGGCGGGCCTGTACGCCGAACAGGGCCTGTCAGTAAGGCTGCTGGACACCACTTTCACACCTGACGAGGCGTTGCCGGCTGATATTTTTCACGCGGCCTGCGGGGCAGCATTGGCCGACTTTCTGCAGGGCAGGGAACGCCGCGTGGTGTTCGTCGCTTGCGAGCGGCCCATGTTCTGGCTGTTCGCCCGGCCGGGCATCGATACGCTCAGCGCGCTGAACGGTGCGCGGGTCGCGAGCTTTCCCGAGGTGGCGCCGCCGGCGGCGTTCTTGCGCAAGCTGCTGTCCGACGAAAGCGTGGCGCCTGATTTGCTGCCGGCCCGGGACGACGTGGCGCGGCTCGGTTTGCTGCGCTCCGGCAGTGTCGAGGCGGCCCTGTTCAGTGCCCAGTACCTGCCCCACCAGCTGGAAGCCATCGGCTTGCAGGAACTCCTGTTTATCGGCGACAGGCTGCGTTTGCCAAGCACCGGTTTGGCGGTCTCGGGCGAATTGTTCGAACGAGAACCGGAACGGGTGGCGGCCATGGTGGCGATCTTCCGGCAGGCCATGCAGCTGATCTTTGCAGACGATCAACTGCTGGCCCGGGTGCTGACGGAAAGCTTCGCCATGCCGGCGCAAAGTCTGCAGCAGGCGCTGACAACCGTGCGCAACTGCCTCAACCGCTCCGGTTTCAGCGATGCGGCGCTGCTGCAGGCGGCGCTGGACCGCGCGGCCAGGGGCATGGGCTTGAAGAGCCGCCCGGCCGGCGAACTTTACCGCTTCGACTTCGTGCAAGGCGGCGACTGACGAAGCGAGCCGCCGCGGGCCGACGCCCGGCGATGGCTGATCCCCCCGCAGCGCCGGATCCTGAATTTGGCCTGCTGCATCCCGTCCCGCGAAGAATTGCCGCGTTCGCAGGTCCCGTTGATGGACTCTGACAAGGACGAATCGAGCATTATGCGCAGCCAGATCAATTAAATTCCAGATTTTGGGGTAGATAATGGGATTCTGGAAGTATTGGGTTGTACTTTCTGTTGGCTTTGCCTTCTAAAAGGCAACTCAGTAGTGATTGGTGACCCTCAGAGGGAAGAAGATGAATGGATCGAAGCTCAAATTGATCATCGTGATTCTTGTAACGCTCGCAGCAGCCGGTACGGCAAGTGCCTTTGACAAAAGCTCCCTGGTCTGGAAAAAATGCACGGGCTGCCACTCGGCGGAAGACGGGAAAATAGCCCACATCGAGGAAATTCGCACCACTCCCGAAGAGTGGACGGTGATTGTTGACCGCATGCACCGCTTATATGGCATGCGAATCGAAGCCGGTGAAATGGCCACTTTACTGAAGGAACTTTGTGCCACTCAGATGCTCAGTCCGGAAGAAGCGTCGCAAGTTGCCTACATCAATCTTTTCAACAACCCCCAGACGATCGAAACACCCAACGGTGCCGATGAGGAACAGTTGTTCGCCGCCTGCGTTCGTTGCCACAGTGCCGCCAAGATTTACTCCTTTCGCCGGACGCCATCGTCCTGGGCGAAGCTGCGTGATTTTCATCTCTACATCGACCCCGCCATCATGTTCCAGATGCGCGAAATGCACTGGCGCCGCGAAGCGGATACGGCCCTGCAGGGCCTGGCGCAAAAGTTTCCCTACACGCGCGCATGGACCGCGCCCGAAGCAACTCCCGATGGTGAATGGTTCGTTCTGGGCGTGGAGCCCGGCAAGGGCAGTTATCGCGGCAACGCCTCGCTGAAACCGGAAGGTGACGGCGAGTATGCACTGGAAGGCGCGTTAGCCTTTTCCGACGGGACCTCTGAGACGTTTTCCGGGGAGGCCACCCTTTACGGCGGCTACGCACTGCGCACGCGTACCCGCCAGAACGGCAGTACGACAATGGGTGCATTCAATTTTGTGGATGGCACCATCAGCGGTGAACATCACTACCCGGCACCGCACTTCCGCACGTCCTCCTCCACATGGTTTCCCGTCACAGGGGTAAGCCGGGCTCTGCGAATGACCCCCGGCTACCTGTTGACCGATGAGGAAACGAAAATCCTGATTGAAGGCATGGAACTGCCCGAGGTCACGGCACGGGACGTCACCGTATCCACCGCGGATGTCGAAGTGCTGCAGGCTGTCACGACCAGCCCCGAAACAATCGAGCTGTTGCTCGCCTACCGCGGTAGCGGCCACGGTTCTGCCAGCGTCAGTGTAAAAGGCCTTGACAGCCTTTCCCCGGAGCTCATCCTCAAGCTCGCCCCTCGCATCGATTACCTGAGCATCAGTCCGGCAATGGGCCGGGCCAGGGTCAACGGTGGCGTCAATTACCCGGCGGAGGGGGTTCAGTTCCAGGCTTTCGCCCATTCCAGAGGAGCCGATGCCGACGACCCGCGGGATGATTATACGTTGGGTCCGGTTGCCGCGGAGTTCAGCCTGGCCGAAGAGGAAACCCGGCCCGGCGATGACGATCTGGTCTATGTCGGACCGATCGAAGCCGATGGAACTTACCTGCCAACCGCCGATTACAACCCCATTCCGGCCCGTGAATATGGCGGCGAAGGCACCGGCATGGTCAAAGTCATCGCCAACTACACCCGGGGAGCCAATTCCCATACCGCTGAAGGGTTATTGGTGCTTACTGTGCCCGACTACATACAACGGCTGAAGTAGGGAGCCCGGCGTGACGGACAACCTTCTCTGCTGGGCGGATTACCGGGTTATCAGAAACGCCGGTGAACCGGTCCTCTTTGCGGTAGAGGACGCCAGTCTGTTTGCATTGAGCGAGGAAGCACACGAAACCCTGTGCCGATGGCGCCGTTGCGAATTCATCGATCTGGACGAAATACCGCTGCCTGACCAGGAACTTCTGGCAGGATTGCGCGACGCACGGGTGCTGTTGCCGGTTTCAGGGGAACAGCAATTGCTGCCGCGGCTCGAGCCGGGAACGGTGCCGCTTTCCACGCTGGTGCTGGAAGTGGCCCAGGACTGCAATCTTCGCTGCACCTATTGTTATGCCGAAGCGGGCACTTATGGCGCCGCGCCCTGCCTGCTCGCCCCAGACACCGCTCGCGAGGCGGTACGCTATCTGCTGGATCAGTCGGGTGACCGGGAGCAGGTCACGCTGGTGTTTTTCGGCGGTGAGCCCCTGTTGAACATGCAGGCGGTACGGGCGGCCACCCGCGAAGCGATTTCCTACGGTGGAGAACTGGGAAAAAGAGTCCAATTCTCGCTGACCACGAACGGCACCCTGCTGAATGCCGGGATTGTAAATTTCCTGCACGAACACCGGGTTTCCGTGGCAGTCAGCCTGGATGGGCCGCGCCACGTCCACGACCGCAACCGTCCGGATGCGCTGGGAAACGGAAGTTACGATGCCGTCGTCTCGCGCCTTGGCATGCTGCTCGAAGATTCGCCGGCTCCGGTGGCAGCCAGAGTCACCCTTGCCCCCGATCAGTGGCATCGGGTGGTCGAAGTATTCGATCACCTTGTCGGTCTTGGCTTTCATGAAGTAGGTATCGCCCCGGTAAGCCCCGTGACCACGGCGCTGCTGCCCACGCCCGCCGAGGAAACGGCATTGCTGAGCAGTTTTCGCGTACTGGCCAGGCGTTTTGTCGATGAGGCAAAGAAGGGCCGGATTCTGCCCTTTGCCAACATCCTCGACGTGCTGGGACGGCTCCACCTGGGACAAACCAAGTCGGTATCCTGCGGCGCCGGTTTCGGTTATCTGGCCCTGGATGCGAAGGGGAGTTTGTTTCCCTGTCACCGGCTGGCAGGAGAGGCGGATTTTTGCGTCGGAAACCTCACCGGCGGGATCGATACGGACCGGATCAACTCCTGTCTGGGTTCCCTGAACCGGGGTCGCGACCAAAGCTGCTCCGGATGCTGGGCCAGGACACTTTGTGCCGGTGGCTGCCACTACGAAAACAACTTGCGCGAAAACCAGCTGGGGCTGCCGCGCGGGACCAGTTGCGGTTTCATTCGTGGCTGGCTGGATCTGGGCATCAAGACCTATGCCGAGCTGCGCACGGATGGTGCCATCGAGGCCATGAGCCGGCGGCTCGCGCAGCGGGCGCAATGTTAATTTATGAACCTCTTCGAGGGAGGCGGAAATGAAAAAGAACAGGCCAATTCAGGCATTGAATGAAAAGGCCCGGGCCATCCAGTCATTGGCCGAGGGCGAGCAAGCAACGGTTGAGGCGCTCCAGGAAGGGCCTCCGGCCATGCCGGTGGGCTGCACCACGATATTCGACACCGGCTGGGAAACCAACCCGCGCCCGACCTACCCGGTTGGCAACTGCCAGTCGTCGGCAAAGGACTTTCATGGCTGCGCCGGAGACTGCTGGTGGCCGGCACAGGTGCCGGACGGTTTGACCAACCACGAGGACTTCGACAAGCAGTGCCCCAATGTCGCCAGAGACTGGCGAGTACTCAAATACGATTGAGTGATGACTATGAGCAGCAAAACCACACGCCTGCTGGCTGTCGCCGTACTTTTAATGGGGATGAATGCCGGCAACGCTTTTGCGAAAGACATGTTCTATTACATCGGTTACGGGATGGTTCAGGTTATCGATGGTGACAAAGATGCCATCGTGGCGGACATCCCGGTGGACGGCTGGTTGCGGGAGTCGGATTTCAGCGCCGACAGGCAGTTCCTCTATGTAACCGCCAAGCGACACCTTATCCACAAGATCGACCTTGGCGAGCAACGGGTCGTGAGCACGATCGATGTCAGCAGCGACGGCTGGGATCGATTTATCTACGGCTTCGACCTTGCCCCCGACGGCAAAAGCGCTTTCGTCAACCTCGTCTCCCGCAGCACCCAAAAGGGCCAGGCTGTGGCGGCCGCTCCCGTGCTGGCACAGATCGACCTCGAAGACGGCCGGATTCTGCGCAGTATCGAGGTGCCATGGGGTTCCGTGGCGCTGGTCTCGGTGAACAATGCCAGCAGCATCTATGTCATCGGCAAGGACATCGTCAGGGTCGACGTGTCCGCTGAGGAAATGAAACTCGTCGACACCTTCCCGATGTTCGACAAACAGTGGAATATTCTGCCGCTGTGGGATAACACCCGGGACAATGGCGGTGTATTCATGGCCAATTACTACACGCCTGAATTCATGGGGCTGCTATCCATCGATACCGGCAGCGGTGAGATTAGCGATATCCGACTCGATGGAGCGCCGGTTTTTGCCTACAGCGTCATTCGCTCACCGGACAAAAAGAAAGTGTATGCGGTGATGGATGAACTCATCGTCATCGACCTGGAAAGCCGCAGCTATGAGGCCGTTCTCCCCATTCCCGGGGGCACGCATTACGCCATCAATGTATCCAGCGATGGCGGGAAAGTCTATGTCTCCGGCGGTGGATCGACGACCATCGTTTACGATGCCAAAAGCCTGAAACCCATCAAGGTCTTGCAGATGGAGGTGGACGGCATGGACTTCAGACGTTTGCCGTTCTGATGGAATACGGCCTGCGCATCGCCACACTGGAAGGCGCTTGCAGGAGCCCCGCGGAAATTTGTGATGCCGCGCTTTGGAAACTGTTCCCCGAGGCCCCGCTGACCGCGCTCTATTTTGGTTCGGAATTCTGCCAGGAACTGTTGCCAGGCACCCGCGATGCCGAAGCATTCTGCGCTTACTGCAAAGAGCGCGGCCTGGAGGCGGTGTTGCTCACACCGCTGGTGACACAGCGGGGGCTGGGCCGCCTGTCCCGTTTGTTCGGCGGCCTGGTCGGGCGCGGCTGGTGCCCCACTATAGCGTTCAATGACTGGGGTGTTTTCGAACTGCTGCGAAACGCTTATCCTGCCCTTCCGATGCGCATGGGCCGGTTGATGAACCGGGGGTTGCGGGACCCGCGGCTCGACATGAAAACCGAGCGGGCCGAGGGGGAGAATACCGAACGGGGCGCGGGCATCAGGAAACTGGCCTCATCGCTCGGCGTACGCGCGGTGGAATCGGATGCTGACCTCGAACCCGGTTATCTGGGTACCGGCAGCAACGGACTTCAACGCACTTTGCATGTTCCCTATACGTTCGTGAGTTCCGGGAGGAACTGCCTGGAAAAGGCTGCCGCCGCACCGGCCGGCAAGGGCCTGTTCACCGGGGGACTGACATCGGGTTGCAAGGCCCCTTGCCGGGGTGTTTGTCGGCAAGAGCATCGACGGGATACGCAAAAACCGTTGTGGCGTGCGGGCAATACTCTGTTTTTCGAAGCGCCGCCGCAGTGGATTTCGCGTCACATGG
This sequence comes from Lysobacterales bacterium, assembly GCA_032250585.1. Classification (GTDB taxonomy): domain Bacteria; phylum Pseudomonadota; class Gammaproteobacteria; order Xanthomonadales; family SZUA-36; genus JAVVFH01. The sequence goes on along the minus strand of JAVVFH010000082.1, from coordinate 2,192 downwards.
CGCTGGCTGACCGGGTGGTGTTTCACGAGCGGCCACTGCCGTGAGTTCGGGCCATGAAATTCGGCCCCTGGGCATCGAGCCATGAAGATCCTGTCGCCGCTGCGAAGCGCCGACGAAGCGGGTCCCCTGCGCGAGGCCGGCGCGGATGAGTTTTACTGCGGGCTGGCCCCGCCGGGATGGAAAGAGACGTTCGGGTCGGCCTGGGCAAATCGCAGACATCCGCAGTCCGCGGCTGTGTTGAACGAACAAGCACTGCAGGAACTGGTTGCGGCCGCCGCCCCGGTGCCCGTCCATGTTGTGCTGAACTCACCCCATTACCCGCCGGGGGCGGTGGAAATGCTGGCGGTGTATGGCACCCGGTTGTTGCGGAATCTGGGCATCAGCGCCCTGATCGTGGCCGATCTGGACCTCTTGTTGGCGCTGGTCGATGCCGGTCATGCGTCGCAACTCCACCTCTCCAGCCTGGCCACCTCGACCAATGCCGCCAGTTCCCGGTTTTTCAGGTCGCTGGGAATCTCCAGGATCATTCTGCCAAGGCACCTGACCCTGGCCGAGATCGGGCAATGCGTGATCCACGGGGTGGAATTCGAGGCCTTCGTCATCAATGACGGCTGTGTTTTTGAAGAAGGTCTGTGCGCCACCACCCATGAAGCGGGCACCTTTTGTCTGGCGGATGGCGACGGCTTGAAAGACATGCCGCCTGGAACGCTCGACCGCTACGCATTTTTCAAGTGGACACAGAACAACTGCGGCTGCAACGCCAGCAGAGGGTTTCCGCTCGGCCCCTGCGGACTTTGCGCCATTCCAGTACTGCAGTCCGCGGGTGTCGGGAGTCTGAAAGTGGTCGGCCGGGAAGCTTCGCTGGAACGAAAGTACGCCTCGGTCAAACTGACGGCCTTAGCCCGGGATATCGCCCGAAACGGCGGGGATGCGAACGATATCCGGGAGGCCACGATCGCGCTCCGCGGCGCGGCGTCACTGTGCCGGGATGCGCGCGCATGCTATTACCCCGATCTGTGGAATCACCAGGTATCGGGCAAGAAGAAGCCACTGCGCAGTTCGGGTACCTAGCATGGACTACAGCAGATTAGGATCACTGAAGCTCTTTTCCGGTCACCTCAGGCGGCGGAAAAAAACGCTGGCCGTTCTCTTTTTACTGGGCCTCGCCGGTTCCGCGGCCGCCTTGTCCACCCCCTTGATCGGCAAGGCCTTCATCGATGCGGTGGTCGAGCGGAGTGATTACGACATGATTCCCCTCATTGCGGGGGCACTGGTCGCCCTGGCGCTGGCCGATGTCATTGTTGGATTCATGTCGCGAATGGTACATGCGCGACTCTCCGCCGGCATTCTGGTTGAAATCCGGCAAAGGCTCTTTCGTCACTGCCTGTTTGCCCGAATCGAAGGGGTGGAACATTTTCGCCACGGCGACCTGCTGAGCCGGTTTGGCTCGGACATGCCGCAAATTCAGGCGCTGTTGGTGGACGGCGTGATCGGTTTTCTGCACAACGTGCTGTTCTTGCTGCTTTGCGCGGCCATTCTGGTCGTGCTTTCCCCCGTCCTGGCTCTGTGGAGTTACCTGGGCCTGGCCTTCGCGCTGGTTCTCACGGCGGCTTTCCGAGGTCCCATCGAGCGGGGAACGCGGACGATACGGGAGAATATGGCTGACCTGTCCCATTTTCTCGCCGAACGGCTCGGCTCGCTACGGGGAATCCGCTTTCACTCTGCGGAAACGCAGGAACTGGAATCCTTTGAAGAATTGAACAAACAACTGGTCCGGCGAGTGCTCAGGTTCCAGGTCACCGAATCAGCGGCAAGTCAACTGCCAGGACTGGCGTTGTCGATCAGCCTGGCCTGGATCTACCTGCTGGGTGGCGAACTGTTACAAAGCGGGACGATTGGGCTGGGCACCTTTGTCGCCTTCGTCCTTTACCAGAGCCGACTCTACGGCCCCGCCTCCGGTCTTCTGGGACTGGTCAGGACCCTGCAGCAGACTCGCGTCAGCCTCGATCGGGTCGCAGAAATACTGGGCGATGAGGAGTCGACCGAGCGCGCGGATTGCAGAAGAGCGGACGAGCAGGCGGCGATATGCCTGGAGAACGTGACATTCACATTCGCGGACGCGACTCCGGTATTGAACGGTCTTGACCTACGGGTGGCCCCGGGCGAGAAGGTGGCGGTTTTTGGCACGTCAG
>JAVVFH010000081.1:10961-12915 GCA_032250585.1 Lysobacterales bacterium | reverse complement strand
CCTCGCGCTGGTGTTTCTGCTGCTGCCTGCGCCAGCAGCCAGCAAAGCTTTTCGCATCTCCGGCGAGGACATTGTCGTGTTATGGGCCGAGACTGCCTGGGAAGACGAGGCAGCGGATGTCATGCATTTCAGCGGCGGCTTCGAGATGCGGGTGCGTGACTGGGTGCTGGTCTCGGACCGGGCAACAGTCCGCGGCCCTTTGGAAGACCCCGAGATCATCGAAGTGCAAGGTTCGCCCGCGCAGCTGGTTCTGGCGCGCGGAACGGAGGAGCGGCCGGAACCGGTCACCGCCCAGGCGCTGCGAATCGTCTATACCCGCGACAGCGAGCGTGTCCTGCTCGACGGGGCCGCAGTGCTTGTCCAGGGACAGACGACGCTGCACAGCGATTCCATCGAGTACGAACTGGACACAGACCGGCTGCACGCTTCCGGCGGTACGGCGGTGCGGATAGACCTGTCCGAATTGGAACCCGGTAGCGAGCAGCCCGAACATCGCAGCACCCCCGTGCCCTGAGCGCCTCGATGTCACTCCAGATCCCGGGCATATATGCGATAACGTTTGTTTGTGGTGGCGCCGATTTTTTCGAGGATGTTGCGCATGCCCTGATTGTCTTCCAGGATCCATGACAGTTCCACGCGTTTGACGCCGCGCCGGTCTGCGGGCGCCTTCAGCCCGTCGATCAGCAGAAACGCCAGTGCCGGACCCAGTCGCGTGTTCTGGTAGCGCTGGCGCACACCCATCAACGGCACCCGGGCGCTGCCCGGAAAGCGCCGTTTCAGCCGCCACAGTAACCGCGCCCAGCCGAACGGCAGCAGTCTGCCGTTCAGATCCGCGATCGCCTCGTTGATGTTGGGCAGCAGCACGATGAAAGCGGCCGGTTCGCCGTGGACTTCAGCGATCCGGATGAAGTCTTCCGGCACCAGCATCAGCAACTCCTTGCCGACGGCCTCGAACTCCTCCTCGCTGAACGGCACAAAACCCCAATTGTTCGACCAGGCGTCATTGAAAATGTCGCGCATGATGCCGAGGTCGCGTTTGCGCTGTGCGCGCTGGAAGCTGCGCAGTTCGACGCCTTGCGACTGGCGTTGTAGCAGGCGCCGCACGGCTTCGGGCATGCTGAAGCGCGCAACTTCCAGCGCGTAGGCCAGCAAATCCTGTTCGCGGCGGTAGCCGAGCGCTTCCACAGAAGGGCCGTACCAGGGCCTGCCATGGCCCATCATCACGTAAGGCGCGCTGTCGAAACCCTCGACCAGCAGGCCGACTTCCTGGTTGATGCCGAGATTGAACGGGCCGAGCGCCCGCCGCATGCCGCGTTGCCGCAACCACGCTTCGGCGGCACCGAACAGGGCCGCGAATACGGCCGAGTCGTCGGGCGCTTCGATCATGCCGAAAAACCCGGTATGCGGATCGTGCCGCTGCAGGTAAAAGCGGTCTATCTGGGCCGAAATCCGGCCGACCGCCTGCCCGCCGCGCCAGGCCGTCCAGCCCTGCCACTGCGCATGACGAAAGAAGGGGTTTTTGGGCGACAGGGCCGCGCGCCGCTCGATCAGCAGCGGCGGGACCCAATGCGGATCATCGGCGTACAGCGACCAGGGAACCCGGATGAAGGCTTCCTGCGAGGCGCGGTCGGCCGTGGCACGAATTTCGAGACGGCCCTGGTCAACGCCCTGCATCGGCCTCTCCCGAAACGCGACACGGTGCAGGCCTGAAGCGATTTCCGCACCCCTTCACGGCTGGTTTCCTGACACTCATGAAATGCCGCGCTGCAACCGGATCAACTGCGAAACACCATGTCCCACAAGGGGCTGGAGACACCAAAGCCGCGCTGCGTATCGCGAAAATGATGGGCCAGGTGGTGCTGCTGGAGACGCCGAAACCAGGGGTTGCGGGCATCGCGAACATGGTGCACGGCGTAGTGCAGCATGTCATATCCCAGATAGCCGGCCAGAAAAC
>JAVVFH010000081.1:0-10951 GCA_032250585.1 Lysobacterales bacterium | reverse complement strand
CGTATTCGCCCAACAGCGCCAGAAAGCCCCATAGCATCAGCAGCGACACGGGAATGCTGACGGTAACGGGCATGACCAGGCGTGTCTTGTCGCCGGGGTACTGGTGATGAACACCGTGAATCACAAACTGCAAGCGCCGCCGAAAAGGGCTGGTCGGCTCGAGGTGGAACACAAAGCGGTGAAAAACGTATTCGAACAGGGTCCAGAACGCGATGCCGGCCAGAAACCACGCGGCCGTGGCGGTCAAGCCGGTACCCTGCATAAGGGAAACGACAAATACCGCGATCGTGGCCGGCAGAAACACGGCCAGAACCGTAACCGGGCTGATGTGGCTGAGGCGCTCGAGCAGCGGATTTCCGGCGAACATCAGCGGCGTACCCTGGCGAGGTGCGAGATGCTCGGGAATGCGCGTTGATTTACCCATGGACATGCGCCAAATATACGTGAAACGGTCGCGGCTTTCATGCAGCATGTTTTTGCCCGCATGCGGCACGAACAATCGGGAGATGGCTTACTCGCTGGCCTCGCCAACGGATCTGGGATCTAATCGGTACTCGGTTTTATCGACCAAAGTGCGTCGACCCGCCCGCTGCGAAACGTTCAGGCAGCAAGCGTCACTCAGTCGACGGCCTCGAGCGCGTACGCTCCGGAGTACACAAATGGGACCTTTGCAAGGACTGCGGATCATCGAAATAGGGGCCATCGGTCCCGGCCCCTTCTGCGCCATGCTGCTGGCCGACATGGGCGCGGACGTGATCCGTATCGACCGCCGCGACGGCCGCGGAAGCTTTCTCGACCTGGAACCACGGGCCCAGGTCCTGCACCGCAACCGGCGTTCGATCGCGATGGATCTGAAGAATCCGGCGGCGGTGTCTGCGCTGCTGCGCCTGTGCGAGAGCGCCGACGGCCTGATCGAGGGCTTTCGCCCCGGCGTCATGGAACGTCTCGGCCTGGGGCCGGATGTCTGTGCACGCGCCAACCCGGCGCTGGTCTACGGACGCATGACCGGCTGGGGACAGGACGGACCGCTGGCCGCTCAAGTCGGGCACGACATCAATTACGTCGCGCTGTCGGGCGTTCTGAGCATGATCGGCAAAGCCGGCGAGCCCCCGACAACGCCGCTGAACATCGTCGGCGACATGGGCGGTGGCGGGCTGTTGCTGGCCTTCGGGATGCTTTGCGCGCTGCTCGAGGCCCGCCAATCGGGCGCAGGGCAGGTCGTCGATGCCGGCATGGTCGAAGGCTCGGCCCTGATGGCGTCCATCGTTTACGCGATGCGCGCGGGCGGCTGGTGGCAGGATCAACGGGAAAGCAATCTGCTCGACGGCGGCGCGCCGTTTTACGGCGTGTATGAAACTGCCGACGGCCAATTCATCGCGGTCGGGGCGCTCGAGCCGCATTTTTACTCCGCGCTGCTGCAGGGCATGGGGCTGGACGAAGCCACGCTGCCCCCGCAAATGGACCAGGCATCCTGGCCGGCGCAAAAAAAGCGCTTCGCCAAAGTCTTTAAAAGCCGCGGCCGCGCCGAATGGGAAGAAGTATTCGCCGGCACGGATGCCTGCGTGACGCCGGTGCTCAGCGTGTTGGAAGCGCCGCAGCACCCACACAACATCGCCCGCAACAGCTTCAGCACGCCCGGCGGCGTATTGCAGGCCTCGCCGGTGCCCCGCTTCAGCCGGACACCGCCGGAACTCACCCGGAAGCCGCCAAAACCGGGGGAACATACGGTCGAAGTACTGGGCGAATCCGGCTTTTCGGACGATGAAATCATGGCGCTCAGGAAGGCCGGCGCCGTAGAATGAAGGCACGCAGCACGGCAATGACCCGCGGCCGTCGGCACGCGCCGACGGCCGCGGCGATCGACAACGGACAGGGAGAACCCAGGTGGCGGGACTGTATTACGAGGAATTCCAGCCAGGCCAGATCTTCGAGCACGCGATCCGCCGAACCCTGACGGAAGCCGACAACGTCTTTTTCAGCGCGCTGACCCACAACCCGGCGGCCCTGCACCTGGACGAGGAATACTGCCGCGAGAACACCGAGTTCGGTACCCGGATCGTCAACAGCGCCTTCACGCTGGGCCTGATGGTCGGCATCTCGGTGGGCGACACCACGCTTGGCACCACGGTCGCCAATCTCGGCTGGGACGAGGTGCGCTTTCCGCGGCCGCTGTTTCACGGCGACACGCTGCGGGTGGTTTCTGAAGTGCTTGAAATGCGCGACAGCGAGTCCCGCCCGCAAAACGGCATCGTGATCTTCGAACACCGCGCCTACAACCAGCACGGCGAACTGGCCGCAAGCTGCAAACGCTCGGCGTTGATGTTGCGCAAACCCGCCCCGTGAGTCCACTCATTGGCTGGGGTCAAACCAGGCTGTTTCGGCCTATCTGAATGAATTTACGGGGTTTTGACCTCATACCGAACGGAGATATTTACCTGCGATAGCCGTAGTCGTGGTATTCGACGATCTCGCGGCTTTCCGGGACGATGTAGGCATCGCCATAATCGTCGTAGCAGCGCAGCCCTTCTATGGTCGCCGGTCGCCCGTTGACGTCGGCGTGCTTGTAGACCAGCTCGCAGTCGTTGCCGTAGCTGCCGTGTCGGTAGTCGTGCCGGCTACCGTGCAACCTGGGCAAGATATGCGACCGGCCGTGCAGCCGGGAGCTGCCACGCTGCAGCCCGTGCCGGCCATGGCTGCCGAAGCTGAGTCCGTAGCCGCCACGATAGTAGCCGAGTCGCGAACCGTAGCCACCGTAGCCGAAGGAATACCGGCTTCCCGAATGCCTGGAATGGCTGTCGTGGTTCCCGGAGGAATACCCGGGCGAATGTTGTGCCGAAGCCGTTACGGGCAGCATCAGGCCAGCGAGCAGCAGGATCAACGCTGCCGTCAGGGCCCATTTCAGGGTTTGATGCGGTTTTTCGCCATTGACAGGTCTGCCGTGTCCGATAACTTGCATTTCACTTTCCTTGGCCTTTCGGCCCATGCGGGCTTACCTATCAAGACCGGCAAAAGAAGCAGGCCATCACGCCGGTACCCGTCTGCGTCATTCGGGCCGGGCCATCATTGCGAAATCGGTTCCTCCCCGCTCACAACTCCAGGCCGAACCGTTCACGCAGAAATCGCGCGATACCATCGTCGTCGTGACGCCCGATGACCTCGCTGGCCGCCTTTTTAACGTGGTCGGCGGCATTGTCCGGGGCATAGGATTCGTCGGCACGCTCGAACATGCTGAGGTCGTTGTCGCTGTCGCCAAAGCAGACCACGCGGCTGGCCCCGAGCTGCTTGCGCAGGATATCGATCGCGCCGCCCTTGCTGGCCTCGCTGTGGTGGATGTCGATCCAGCGCCAGCCACCACCTTCCCAGGCGTTGCCGGCGTAGGCGACCAGTCGCGGCTCGTCCCGGATCATGGCCTCGACGGCGCCGATCGCGTCGAGTGCGCCAAGCGCGCTGACGTTGGTTATCTCAGCGTCGGCAGGCAGCCTGGACGCCGGCCGTACCTCGACCCCCGCGCACCTGGCGAAGTCCCCGGCCAGCTTGCGCTCGATGTCGCTGTGCAGCGACGTGTGATAGATCGCGTGGCGGTTGCCGGGCTCGAAGGTGAACACGAACGGGGCGACGCCCTGGTCGAGCACTGCACTCAGCACGTGCTCGACCTCGCGCAGCGTCAGGAAGTTGCTGTGCGAATAAAGATCACTGGCCGGATCCCAGATCATCACGCCGTTCTTGTATACCTGCGGCAAGCGGAAACCGTGTGGCGCCAGCAGTTCGCGCGCGGCGTGCAGCGTGCGGCCAGTCGCCACCGTGTAGGCGACGCCCAGGTCGGACAGCCTGACCAGCGTGTCGCGCGTGTAGTCCGAAACAGCGCCCTGGCTGTCCAGCAAGGTTCCGTCCAGATCGAAAACAATAAGTTCCATCGGTGATTGAACATACCGCAGTTGCCTGAATGACGTAAATGATAACGTGGCGCCTGAAAACCCGGTGAAACCCGGTTGCGCGCCAAAACAGGCTGTTGTCAAGTGGCGGAAAGCTCCGCGTCTTCGGCGGCATCGGAGGGTCCGACGCTGATCCGCAAAATCCCCGCCACGCGGCGAGCTGCAAAAAGCGGTTTTTCAGCAGGCGCTGATCGACGTTTATGAGCCTTATGTCGTCGTGTGGCGTTTCACCGGGTGACTGGACTGAAGCCGCAATCGGAGCGAGGATAAGCGCAAAACAGGAGTAAACCCATGACAAGCAGAAGAAAGTTCATCGCACTTACCACCGGCGCGCTGGCGGCCAGTCCCTTGCTGGGCCTCACGGCCGCGGCGGAGAAGCGCGGGCAGCGGGCCAGCCGGCCGCTGAGCATCCTGGTGCTGGGCGGTACGGGTTTTCTAGGCCCGCACCAGATCGAGTACGCGCTGGCCCGCGGGCACCGGGTTACGATGTTCAATCGCGGCTCCAATGCCGGCATGTACGGCGAGACGGTTGAGGAACTGGTCGGCAACCGCGACGCCAACATCGACGCGGGGCTGTCGGCGCTGGCAGGCGATCGCAGCTGGGACGTGGTGATCGACAACTCCGGTTACGTGCCCCGCCACGTACGCGACAGCGCCGAGTTGCTCAAAGACCGCTGCGGGCGCTACCTCTATATTTCCACCGTCGCCGTTTACGATTTTGAGGCGGCACGGGTTTTTCCGGAATCGGCGAAGCTGGCCGAACTCACCAACCCACAGGTCGAGGAAGTCACCGGCGAAACCTACGGGCCGCTGAAAGCGGAGTGCGACCGCGCCGTGCGGCAAATCCTCGGCGACCGCTGCACCGTGGTCCGCCCGACCTATGTGGTCGGCCCGGGAGATCACACGGACCGCTTCACCTACTGGGTGGATCGCGTCGACCGCGGCGGGGATATTCTCGCTCCCTCCGGCGCGGAACGTCCGGCACAGTGGGTGGACGCGCGCGACCTGTGTCCCTGGGTGATCACCCTGGCAGAAAACGACAGGCCCGGCATTTTCAACGCGGCGGGCCCCACCTCGCTGTTCAATCGTTCCGGCCTGATGTGGGGCCTGCGCGCTTTGACGCCAAAAGCCGCGACACTGCATTGGCCAAGCGACAGCTTGCTCGCCGAACTCGACATCGATTTGCCGATGATGGCCCGCGACGATTTTTCGTACTTCGAGAACGGCGCGTCGATGACCGCAGGCCTGCGCTACCGCTCGCTCGCGGATACCGCCACGGACACGCTGGCGTGGTGGCGCGCGCTGCCGGCAGAGCGCCGCGCTAACCCGCAGCGCTGGCCGACACCCGAACAGGAACAGGCCGCGATCCGGCAAATCCGCAACGAAGCCTGAGCCACGAATTCGCGTGACTGATCTGCAAAAGGCGGCCTGTGTCCCCTGTCGCTTGCCAGTTCAGGGGCGAACCGGAACAGGGCAGTAAGTCGGCCTTTGCGGTTAACGCTCAAGCACAGGAGTTCAGCCGGCGTCGCTGCCGCCCTGATCAACCGGCTGTCCGGCAATGATCTTGCGACCGGTGAACATCGCCGAGACGATGCTGCCGCCTTCGCGTATTTCCGTGATCACGGCGGCCGCAACATGCAGCACCACGGTGCCGGCCAGCACCAAACCGGTAACCGCCTGCACCGTAAGCAAAAGCAACAGCAAGCCGATACCCAGGCGCGCGGCCGGATTGTGGCCGGCGTACGGCTCCGGGCGCCCTGCGGCAAAGGCCGACAAATAGCGGTGCAAGGCCTGCAAATAACCCCTGCCGCCCGGCAGAATCGAGCGCCAGCGGGCGTAGCGGTTGCCGAAAAAAGCCCATGCAAAGCGCCAGAGCAGGTTCAGTGCGAAGACGTAACCCACCCATGCGTGAAGGGTCTTGAATTGGATTTTTCCTGCATTGCTGAGGTCGAAACTGCCCGCATTGAAAATGACCAGGCCGATAAACATCAGGATCAGGACACATAAGAAATTGATCCAGTGAAACCAGCGCGTCCCGGCATCCCACACGGCATGTTCCCTGAGCTCAGTCATCGTTGTCCTCACTTGCTTGCTGAGCCGGTTTGCCTGCCCTGTAAAAACGGACTTCGACGCGCTCCAGCGTCGCCAGCCCCTCGCCGATCGCAGCGTCGATCACGGGCAGGAACGCTTCGATGTTCTCTTCACTATCGACGACTTCGACCACGATAGGCAGATCGGATGACAGCCGCAATACCCTGGCCGTATGCAAGCGGCTGCTGGCCCCATAGCCCTCCAGTCCGCGCAGCACCGTCGCGCCGGCCAAACCGTTCTCCCGCGCCTTGCGCACGATCCATTCGTAGAGGGGCATTCCCTCGTGACGATCGTTTTCACCGATAAATATGCGGAGCAGTTTTCCATTCCCGGGAAGCATCATCGCTGATCTACCTCGAAGTGGTTATCGCGTAGCCCAGCCAGACCAGGGTCAGGCCGAAAACGAGGTGCAGGCCCACGCTGGCACCGGCGCGAAGGTGGTCACCGTCGCGCATCAGCGCGAAGGTCTCGAAGCCGAAGGTAGAAAAGGTCGTGAACCCGCCCAGCACGCCGATCAGGGCGAAGACTCGAAATTCGGGGCTGAACATCTGTCGGGACTCGGCAAGCCCGGCGATCACGCCAATCAGCAGGCAACCCAGCAGATTCACCGCCAGCGTGCCGTAGGGGAAGGTCGCCAGCGGCAGTTGCCGGTGCACCCAGCCGCTGAGCCCGTAGCGCGCCAGAGCCCCCAGGAACCCGCCCGCACCGACGATAAAGGCATGAACCAGGGCCGCTTTCATGTTCGCAACACAGGGCTTCCGGCCAGCTCCACGGCCGCGGTCATCAATGACTCCGATGCATCGCTCATCTTCGGCAGCGTGAAGCTACGGTCTACCCGGCCCAGTCCGGCCACGAAGAGCACTAAGGAAATCGCCATGTTCACCGGGCCTTCATCTGCGGGTTACCCTGTTCACGCCTCGACCGAGGGCGGAGCGACACCGCCCGACGGCAGCGGATTTGCGTGAGCCTTTTTGCGGCTGCTCCACTATCGATCCTTCAAACGCCCCAGCGTACTGTCGAGGGCGCGCTTCAATTGTTCGAGCGCGCCATTGACCGCCTGCGCCACAGTCGGCGCATGGTGACGCACGGCGACAGGCTTGATACCCGCTGCGCGCGCCTCCAGGACACAGCGCTTGTCGGCCGAACCGCCTTTTTGACTGTTCTCATCTCCCAGGTGGGCCTCTACGCGGGTGATGTGGTCACTGAAACGGTCGAGGTTTTTTTTGATGGCGCTCTCGACGCGCCGAGCCAGCGCATCTCCGCCTGCGATGTTGCGGTCGGTGTTGATCTGAATGAGCATCTGTCGGTCCTCCTGCGCCCATCGTATAACAACCGGTACATGGATAACGAGGGCTCAAGTCATCCGATCGTCCTCGGTCAGGCCCGGGGCCATGAACCTGCCACCGATTCTGTTGTTCCGTGTCTTGCTGACGGTGTAGACTTCAGCCATGAGGTTCGCAGGTTCGAAAGCCGGTCTGCCGATGCGATTGGGCATCCTGCTGCTGTTGCTTTGTGCGCAAAGTTTCACCCTGACCCATGAACTCGGTCATGACCTCGCGGATGAAACCAGTCTGTGCGCGATTTGCTCGATCGGCCATGGCCTGCACGCCGGCGTCAGCGTTTCCCACGCACCTCCCGCCTGTGAACCTTCCGCTCAGATGCCACTTTTTGAAAGCCCGGTTCACCAGCCGCAAATCACGACGGTCGCTTTTTCGGCACGCGCCCCGCCGACCTTTCTCTGACACCCCGCTCCCGGATTTTTGCACCGCCTCCGAAGAGGCGGTGTCGGTCAGTCATGAAAGGAATGACATCGATGAAAACAATGCCGTACCACACCCTGGCGCTGCTCGGCCTGGCCGTCGGCCTTGTGCTGCCTGCGCCGGTCACAGCACAAACGCCGGGCTCCCGAAACGCCCCCGATCGGATTCACGGCGAACACCACGAACACGGGGAACTCGAAGAGATCGTCGTAACCGCAACGCCGCTGGCGCGCAACCTGATCGAAATGTCGCAATCGGCGACCGTGCTCAGCGGCGCGGCGCTGGAGCGGGAAGTCGCCAACAACATTGGCGACACGCTCAGCCGCATGCCGGGACTGTCCAACGCCAGCTTTGGCCAGAATGTGGGCCGGCCGGTCATCCGCGGTTTCGAGGGCGCCCGGGTAGGGGTATTGAGCAACAACATGGCCTCCAGCGATGCCTCGGCGGTCAGCCAGGATCACGCCGTATCTGTCGAGCCTTTTCTGGCGGATCAGATCGAGGTTCTGAAAGGGCCCTCCACGCTGCTTTACGGTTCCGGTTCGATCGGCGGCGTGGTCAATATCGTCACGCACGCGATACCGCAGGCGGTTCCGGAAGGCGGCGTCGAGGGTCGGGCGATGCTGCAGGGCGACAGCGCCGCAGACCAGCGCTTCGCGGCCGGACGAATCGATTTCGGGCTGTCCTCCTTCGCATTTCATGCCGATGCCTTTTACCGCCGGACGGACGACTACGAAATTCCCGGCGAGGCCGAACTCCGTCCCGACAACGAACAGGAAGATGAGCACGAGGAATCCGCAGGCGGGGTGCTCGAAAACAGTTTCCTCGACAACGAGGGCGGTGCGCTGGGCGCCAGCTGGATCGGCGATCGCTGGCGCTTTGGTCTGTCGTACACTCGCTACGATTCCAATTACGGCATTCCCGGTGCCCACGGTCACGAAGACGATCACGTTGAGGAAGGCACCGAGGAAGAAGCGCCGGAAGAAGAGGCGCGCGAAGAAGAGGATCGGGTCACCATCGCGCTGGAATCAGAACGGTTCGACGCCGAACTGGTAGGTCGCAACCCTTTTGCCGGTTTTGAGCAACTCAAGTTGCGCGTCGCCAGCAGCCAGTACGAACACACCGAATGCGAGGGCCAGGAAATCGGCACGGTGTTTGATAACGACACCGTCGACGGGCGTTTCGAACTTCGACACAAACCCTGGGGCGATTGGACAGGCGCCTTCGGCGCTCAATACACCGACCGGGATTTTGGCGCAGTCGGCGAAGAAGCTTTCGTGCCGCCCTCGACGACCACGACCATGGCGGTTTTCTGGGTGGAAAGCGCGCAATTCGGTGCCTGGCAGTTCGATCTCGGCCTGCGCTACGAAGACGTCGAAACCGAAGCCAAAACAGGCGGCTCCGCGCCGGGCCTGTTCCGGAAACGAACCTTTTCGCCGTTAAGCGCCTCCGCCGGCGCGGTCTGGCACGTACACGAAGGCGGGCACCTCAGTTTCAACTTTTCCCACGCCGAGCGCGCCCCCACGGACCAGGAACTGTTCGCCCTCGGCCCGCATATCGCAACCCAGACCTTCGAGCTCGGTGACAGCGGTCTCGACGAAGAGCGCAACCTGCACTTCGAGACGAGCTACCGCATGCACCAGGGGCGCCTGACGGGTTCGCTGACCTTCTTCTACGACGACTTCAGCGATTACATCTTCCAGCGCGACACGGGCGAGGAGGAGGATGACCTGCCGCTGCGACAGTGGTCGCAGCAAGATGCCGATTTTTACGGCGGCGAACTCGAGTTGCGTTACGACCTGGGGCGGTTCCGGAGCGGGCATTGGCAGATTTTCGGTTTTGCCGACCGCGTGCGCGCGGAGTTTGCCGACAACAGCAATGTACCGCGGATGCCTCCGTCGCGTATCGGGCTCGGGCTGGATTGGGACCGCAAGGGCTGGGCGGCCAACCTGACCTGGATTCACGCCTCCAGCCAGACCGACACTGCGGCGTTCGAAACGAACACCCCGGGTTACGACCTGCTGAACGCAGAGCTCTCATACCTGCTGCCGAGCGCGGGTCGCTTTTCCTGGGAGCTGTATGGCAAAGCGCACAATCTGCTGGACGAGGACATCCGCAACAGTGCCTCGTTCCTGAAAGACCAGGCGCCGCAGATCGGACGGAATTATGTGTTTGGCTTACGCAGCCACTTTTGAAAGAAAAAGGGCCGGATGCGTGTTGTCTGAACGCGTATCCGGCCCCTTTTGACCTGTCAGCGTTTGAGTTTCTTGCGCAGGTGCTCGAGGGCCTGGAGTTGCGCGACGGCTTCGGCCAGCTTGGCCTGCGCCTCGGCGATTTCCATGTCCCCCGTGCGGTCCGCCAGTTCGCGCTCGGCTTCTTCCTTGGCCCGGGTCGCGGCGGCCGCGTCGAGGTCGTCGGCACGTACCGCCGTGTCCGCCAGCACCGTCACGATGTGCGGCATGACTTCCAGAATCCCGCCGCCGACGAAGAAGACGGCTTCCTCGCCATCGGGTTGCTGAACCCGCACCGGGCCGGGCTTGAGCCGGGTGATCAGCGGCGCGTGGCGCGGGCTGATGCCGAGTTCGCCCACCGTCCCGGTCGCGAAGATCATCGAAGCCGGCCCGGAGAAAATTTCCTCGTGGGCGGAAACGATGTCACATTGGATGGTTTTGCTCATAGCCGTCTCGATTCCGGTTCTGTTGGCCCGACGGATTCGGGATCAGCTGACCCGGAACCCGTTTTCGTCCATTCCTTCGCCAAACTTCAGGCGGCTTCCTTCTGCTGCATCTTCTTGCCCTGCTCGACGGCCTCCTCGATCGAGCCGACCATGTAGAAAGCCTGCTCGGGCAGGTGGTCGTATTCTCCCTCGACGATGCCCTTGAAACCGCGGATCGTATCTTTCAGCGAGACATATTTGCCGGTCGCGCCAGTGAAGGTCTCGGCCACGAAGAACGGCTGCGACAGGAAACGCGACACCTTGCGCGCCCGCGCCACCGCCTGCTTGTCTTCCTCGGAAAGCTCGTCCATGCCGAGGATGGCGATGATGTCTTTCAGTTCCTTGTAACGCTGCAGCACCG
This sequence comes from Lysobacterales bacterium, assembly GCA_032250585.1. Taxonomy (GTDB): domain Bacteria; phylum Pseudomonadota; class Gammaproteobacteria; order Xanthomonadales; family SZUA-36; genus JAVVFH01. The sequence goes on along the minus strand of JAVVFH010000081.1, from coordinate 94 downwards.
ACTGCACGCCGCGCGCCACGTCGTAGTGCTCCTGGCCGATCATGTTCGGATCCAGCAGCCGCGAGGTGGAATCGAGCGGATCCACAGCCGGATA
>JAVVFH010000080.1:0-13023 GCA_032250585.1 Lysobacterales bacterium | reverse complement strand
CGCGTGTGCCGGTGACCGACCAGCCGAAATGGCGCGCGAAGCCGGCGCAGACGCCGCCGATCATGGCTTCGCTTTTGTAGCGCTTGATTCCACCCTGTTCGTTCATCGTTCACGCTCCGAAGCGGCGGGTTGCCGTGTCGTGAAGACGGTGTTCCCGGCTAGCCCGCATAATTCATCAAGGATCCGGAGTTTACAGCGTAGCTGGCGAAACAGTTTGGTGAATCGTTCGAAGAATCATAGCAATAGCTATGGTTCGAGGAGGATTTGCCAAAATGTGAAGTCAGATGCGGTGTAAAACCGGATAGGACAAAGTGTAACCGGGGAAATTCCGGCAAAAGTCCCGTAGTGCATTGTATATTATTACAAAATCTCAATTTTCGATCCGCCTTGGTGAATTATGCGGGCTAGTGGCCTGTAACAGGCCACTACCATAACGAATCGACCTTTCTGAATATACACGGCATATCAAAAAAAGCGGGCCTGCGGCCGTTTTTTCAGATCTCGATCATCTCGAAGTCTTCCTTGCCGGCGCCGCAATCGGGGCAAACCCAATCTTCCGGCACGTCTTCCCAGCGCGTTCCGGGCGCGAGCCCCTCTTCCGGCGCGCCGTGCTCTTCCTCGTAGACCCAGCCGCAGATGATGCACATCCAGGCTCGATAATTGTTTTCGCTCACTGTGATTACCTGTCCCAAAAGGTGGTGTAGTGTGCCATGACCGACCGGTGCAATAAACCGTTAGAATGGTGATACGTCAGCGGCGGTCGGTCCGCCGGTCATTCGTGAAAACGGTAAAGAGAGGAACCATGAGCGACAACAGAGAACTCCTGCGCCGCGCGCGCGTTTGCATTCCAGGCGGCGTGAATTCGCCGGTTCGCGCTTTCAACGGCGTCGGTGGTGACCCGGTGTTTTTCGAACGCGCCAAGGGTGCGTTCCTGTATGACGTCGAGGGCCGTTCCTACATCGATTATGTGGGCTCATGGGGCCCGATGATCACCGGGCATGCCCATCCTGAGATCGTCGCCGCGGTGCGCGAGGCGGCCGGCAAAGGGCTGAGTTTTGGTGCGCCCTGCGAGGCGGAAGTCGAAATGGCCGAGCGCCTCTGTGCGATCGTGCCGGCGCTGGACATGGTCCGCATGGTCAATTCCGGAACGGAGGCGACCATGAGCGCAATCCGCGTTGCGCGGGCCGCCACCGGCCGCGACGTGCTGCTCAAGTTCGATGGCTGTTATCACGGTCACGCGGACAGCTTCCTGGTCAAGGCCGGCAGCGGGGCCCTGACGCTCGGCGTGCCGAACTCGCCGGGCGTTCCAAAAGCCACTGCTGACCTCACAATGACACTGCCCTATAACGATCTCGCCGCGGTCCGGGAATGCCTGGCCGCTCACGGTCACGAAATCGCCGCGATCATCGTGGAGCCGGTCGCCGGCAACATGAACTGCATACCACCGGTGGAGGGGTACCTGCAGGGCTTGCGCGCGGCCTGCGACGAGCACGGCTGCCTGCTGATCTTCGATGAGGTGATGACCGGTTTTCGCGTCGCACTGGGCGGGGCGCAGAGCCTGTATGGGGTGATGCCCGATCTGTCGACCTTCGGCAAGGTGATCGGCGGCGGGATGCCGGTCGGCGCTTTCGGCGGCAAACGCGAATACATGGAACGTGTAGCGCCCAGTGGCCCGGTCTACCAGGCCGGCACGCTGTCCGGCAACCCGGTGGCGATGGCGGCGGGCCTGGCGAATCTCGCCCTGATCAGCCGGAACGGTTTTTTCGAGAACCTGTCGTCTCGGACCGCCGAGTTGGTCAATGGCCTGCGCCAGGCCGCCGGAGAAGCCGGTGTGCCGGTCGTAACCACCCAGGTCGGCGGCATGTTCGGGCTGTTTTTCACCGACGCCGGTCGGGTGATCAATTTTGACCAGGTGGGGCAGTGTGACGGCGAGGCGTTCCAGGCGTTCTTTCACCGTATGCTGGAGCGCGGCGTGTACCTGGCACCTTCGGCTTTCGAAGCCGGTTTCGTTTCTTCGGCTCACAGCCCTGAACACATCGCAACGACCATCGCGGCGGCCCGTGAGTCGTTTGCGACGCTGTGAACACCCGGTGGCCCCGGCGGTTGTGTCCGAAAAAATGCCCATTAAAGAGCGAGCAATCCGATTCGGTGAACCCGGATGAACGATGAGCAATGCGCGGTGGCTCGCATGCAGCCATACCCTTCTGAACCCGGTCATTTTTCCGCCTGACGGCGTGAACACCACGCGCAGGATGGTGGGCTGAGGTGGACGTTGCATGGACTCAGGACTTGCTGGACTGGCTTCGGGCCGAGCCTGGCTGGGGCTTCGGAATCGTCTTCCTGGTCGCGTTTTTCGAATCCCTGGCGCTGGTCGGGCTGCTGCTGCCCGGGATCGTGCTGTTGTTCGGTGTTGGAACGCTGATCGGACTCGGCTTTTTCGAGCTCCTGCCTGTTTGGCTGGCGGCGTCGGCCGGCGCCTTTCTCGGCGACTCGGTGAGCTATGCGCTGGGGCATCGTTACGGCGGTCACCTGCTGGATATCTGGCCGTTTTCCCGCTATCCCGGTTTCATGCAGCGCGGCAGCCGCTTTTTTCAACTGCACGGCGCAAAAAGCGTGGTGGCGGGACGATTCATCGGTCCGCTGCGGCCCATCATTCCGTCGGTGGCGGGAATGATGGGCATGAGTCCGTCGCGCTTTCTGGCGGTCGATATGGCGGCCTGCGTCAGCTGGGCACCGTTCTTCCTGCTGCCCGGAATGCTGTTCGGCGCCTCGCTGGAGGTCGCCTCCGAATACACCGGGCGGCTGACTGTGATGCTGGTGATTGGTCTCGCCTCGCTGTGGCTGACCTGGTGGATCATTCGCGCCGCCTATGAACCCTTGGCCAGCCGCTCCGCGCGCTGGCTGCGCCACGCCATTCGCTGGAGTCGCCGTCATCCGCTGCTGGGTCGCGTGGCCGGACCATTGCTGGATCCTTCGCGGCCGGAGGTCCTGTCGATCACGATGATGGGCATTCTGCTGGTGGTGATTTTCTGGGGCCTGATCATGCTCCTTTTCCTGTCGCCGTTCGCGGCGCAGCCGCAGGCTCTCGACCAGGCGGCCGCGGAAACGGCGCGGTCGCTGCGCAACCACCTGGCCGATCCGTTCATGGTGGCCGTTTCCGAGCTTTCCCGCTGGCCGGTGCCTCTGTTTTCCGCGGTTGCGCTGTTGCTCTGGCTGCTGAGTGCCGGACTTTGGAACGCCGCGGCTCATTGGCTGGTGGCCATCGGTGGCGGCGGCCTTTTGCACTTGTTGCTGTCCTGGAGCTTGAGAACGACGCCGGAAGTCCTGGAACTGGGCGACGAGACCCTGCGCAGCCCGAGTGCTGCGATGAACCTGACGACCGTGGCGTTGACGTTTTTTGCGGTCATGGTGGCTATTGAAATTCAGCGCCGGCACCGTCAGTGGCCTTATCTCGTGGCGGCACTGGTGCTGGCGCTGATTGCGCTGGCGCGCCTTTACCTCGGTATGGAGTGGCTGAGCGGCGCGCTGATGGGTATCGCGATGGGCGTGGCTTGGGCGGCCGTGGTGGGTATCGCTTACCGGCAGCGTGCCCAGCGGTCTTTCTCCGGCGCCATCGCCAGCCTGATTTTTTACGGCTCGTTCCTGGTGTTGTCGGCCTGGCAGATCAATGAGCACAGCAGCGAGGATCTCGCGGCCCTGCGGCAGCCCACCGTCGTGAAGGAAATGGCCGCCGAGGCGTGGTGGGCGCGCCGCTGGCAGGAGCTGCCTGAGGAGCGCGCGCCGTTGATTTCGGTCGTGTCGCGACGCTTCAATGCCCAGCTGGCGGTGGATACACAACGGGTCGCCACGGCCCTGCAGGACGCCGGTTGGGTGGAAGTTACCGAGCCGGACTGGCGGTGGATTCTGCAGGCACTCAATCCATCGCCCGACGAGGCCTCCCTGCCCCTGCTGGGCCGGGCCTATGAAGGCCAGTCAGAAGCCCTGCTGCTGCGCAAGGCGGGTGACCGCCCGGGTCGTTTGAAAACGCTGCGGATGTGGGATTCAGGCATCCGTCTGCTGCCGGACGAACGCGTGCTTTACCTGGGGCAGATTTCCGCCGAAGCCCTGGTACAGCGGCTAGGAATTTTCAGCTATTGGAAAGCCACCCCGCTCGAGCCGGACCAGCTTGAGCGTTTACGCAGCGAGCTTATTGGGCTGGACCAGAAAATGGTGGCGGACGGCTTGCTGCTGATCCGTGAGCCGCTCGCCAGCGAAAGACACGGAACTCAGTCCGACTGAAATCGCGGCATCACGTCCAGCAGGCTTTGCAGTCGCTCGATCGGGTCCGAGAGTTCCAGCAAATGCTGTTTCTCGATGCCAGTCAGCGGCAGCAGTTCGGCCAGGCGGTAACCAACCCACGGCGCATCCTGCAGACGTTCCGGTGTGTGGTCCGCGTACAGGTGCCCCAGCTTGTCCATGAAACGCTCGAGCACCGCGGAGAGGATGGCATATTTTGCCGGCACCGGGCAGCCGTCCGGTTCGGGTATGATCCTGACCCGGCCGACCAGCAGGCCGTCCGCATTCGTTGCAATCCGTTCGGTGATGAAGCGGACCGTGCCGACGGCGGAAATGCCGAGCAGGCCGTCTTCCAGGGTGTACCAGTCGACGATCCGTGCATGGGTGCCGATCTCGACCGGTTTCACGGCTGTGATGGCCTCTTCGCCCTCGCGAATCAAACAGACGCCAAAGCCGCTGTCGTTGCGGGCGCAGTCCCGGATCATTTGCAGGTAACGCTGCTCGAAGATCCGCAAGGACAGGTGCGCGCCCGGAAACAGCACGCTGCGCAGTGGAAACAGCGGGATTTCAACGGTGTTCATCGTGGGATTCGGACAGGCGCTGTGGTAAGCGCTCGCAAAAACGGGCCGGTGCCGCGTCGAAGGCCCCGTTGCTCATGAACACCACGTGGTCGCCGGGCCGCAGCCTGTCCAGCATCTGCGTGATCAGGTCCTCGCTGCGGGTCACGACCCGGCCGCGCCCGTCGAGCGGCGCCAGCGCTTCGTTGGGATCCCAGTCGATGCCCTCGCCCGCCAGCAGCCAGACTCGGTCGGCGGCGATCAGCGCCGGTCCGAGTTCCGCGACGTGCGCGCCGGAACGCATGGTATTGCTGCGCGGCTCGAGTGCCACGAACAGGCGCGCGTTGCCGACGTTCCTGCGCAGGCCTTCGAGGGTGAGCCGGATGGCGGTGGGGTGGTGGGCGAAGTCGTCATAGACCCGCACGCCGCCGATGTCGGCGATCACTTCCAGGCGCCGCTTCACGCCCTTGAAACCCGCCAGCCCTGCAAGCGCGGTGTGCGGCTCGATGCCCGCGGCCACGGCCGCCGCCAGCGCAGCGCAGGCATTCATCGCGTTGTGTCGTCCAAACTGCTTCCAGCTCAGCGCTCCGATGACTTGTCCGGCAAAGTGGAACGCGAGTTCACTGCCATCCGGCTTCAGCAGGTCGACCTGCCAGTCGCAGCCCGCTTCGAGGGAAAAGCGCTGCAACCCGCTCCAGCAGCCTTTTTCGAGCACGGCTTCGAGCCTGGCGTCCTGGCCGTTGCTGATGATGACGCCCTTGCCGGGAATGGTTCGCACCAGGTGGTGGAACTGGGTCTGGATTGCCTTGATGTTCTCGTAGATATCGGCGTGGTCGAATTCGAGGTTGTTCAGGATCGCCACATCCGGCCGGTAATGGACGAACTTCGCTCGCTTGTCGAAGAACGCGGTGTCGTATTCATCCGCTTCGACGACGAAGAAGCGTTCGCCGTCGCGTGCGGACAGGCCAAAGTTTGTCGGCACTCCGCCGATCAGGAAGCCCGGTGGCTCGCCCGCGCTTTCCAGTATCCATGCCAGCATGCTCGCGGTGCTGGTCTTGCCGTGGGTGCCGGCCACGGCAATGACGGACTTGTTGCGCAGGTAGTTTTCGCCCAGCCAGCGAGGGCCGGACGTATAGGGAATGTCCTGGTTCAGCAGGTATTCGATGGCCGGATTGCCGCGGCTGAGCGCGTTGCCGACGATGACCAGATCGGGTGCGGGGTCGAGCTGTTCGGCGGCATAGCCTTCGAACAACTCGATGCCTTCGGCTTCGAGTTGGCTGCTCATGGGCGGGTAGGTGGACTGGTCGGAGCCCGAAACCCGATGCCCCGCCCGTTTGGCGAGCAGGGCGATACCCCCCATGAACGTCCCGCAAGCCCCCAGAATGTGAATGTGCATCGGTCCCTTTATCCAAATACAGCCTTGAACAGAACGAAATTGGCCGCGAAGACCAATACGGCGATCAGCGCCCCGCGGCTCATTGTAATGGACAGCGCGTGCCGGTAAATATGCGCGTCCACCGTCAGGCTCCAGATGAACAGCGCCAGGTAGACCAGCGCCAGGCCGGGTTGCGGCTGTTCGGGGTCCGCCTGCTGCAGCAGGAAAACCGAAATCAAGCCCAGAATGAAACCGGTGCCGGTCAGGGCAGTGATGGTTTGCGGCAGTCGCTCGGAATGCCTTTTCAGCTGCAGCAGTGCCGCCACAGCAACCACCTGCACGGCGATCGCCAGCAGGCTGCGCGGCACCGCATCGGTTTCTCCCAGCGTGCGGGCCGCGATCAAGCCCTGGCCCAGGTAAGCCAGGCTCATGGCGATGGCCAGACTCCACCCGGCGGGGAGGTCCTGCGGACCGGCGCGCAGGCGCAGTATATCAAGTAGTTTCAGCAAGAAGTGGCCCATGAGCGCCCGCGAGTTTGGAGGGTTTTTGTATGCGCAACCAGCGTCGGGCCGGCTGCGGCGGGGGACACTAAGCGCGCTGTCGCAGCACGCCCATGATCCGCTGGAATACTTCCTCGATCGACCCATCGCCCAGCACGCGTGACAAAACCCCTTTGCGGGCATAATAATCGACAACGGGCGCGGTTTGCTCGGCATAGACCTTCATGCGGTTGCGCACCACCTCTTCACTGTCGTCGCTGCGGCCTTCTTCGCCAGCGCGTTTGGCGATGCGCCGGACGACCTGATCCTCGTCGACGTCGATCTGCAGTGCTTCGTCGACCGGTTGGCCGAGGCGTTCGAGCAGCTGATCCAGTGCCTGGGCCTGGGCGATGTTGCGCGGGTAGCCGTCCAGAATGAAGCCGTCCCGCGCGTCGTCCTGCGCCAGTCGCTCTTCGATCAGTCCAAGCACGATTTCATCGGAGACCAGCTCTCCGCGGTCCATCACGGCCTTGGCTTTTTTGCCGAGCTCGGTTCCGGCCTTTACGGCCGAGCGCAGCAGGTCGCCGGTGGAGATGTGGGGCAGTCCCAATTCCGTGACCAGGCGGGCGGCCTGCGTCCCTTTTCCCGACCCGGGCGCACCCAGCAATACGATTCGCATTGAACGCTTCCTGTCATCTAGAATACGCGGATAACGCTAACCGCTCGCCCATGGCAAGTCAATGAAAGCAGCAAGCCCATCGGAGCCTTTGAACCCATGACGAAAAACATCCTCTATGCCCAGTCCGGCGGGGTGACACCGGTGATTAATGCAACGGCGTGCGGCGTGATCCAGACGGCCACTGAAAACCGCGACCGGATCGGCAAGGTATATGCCGGCCGCAACGGCATCATCGGCGTGCTGCGCGAGGAGCTGATCGATACCTCGAAAGAGCGCGAGGAGGACATCGCGGGCCTCAGGCACACGCCCGGCGGGGCCTTCGGTTCCTGCCGTTATAAGCTCAAGAGCTTCGAGGAGAGCCGGCGCGAGTATGAGCGGTTGATCGAGGTGCTGCGGGCTCACGACATTGGCTATTTCTTCTACAATGGCGGAGGTGACTCGGCCGACACCGCGCACAAGGTGTCGCAGATGGGCAAGCGGATGGGCTTCCCGGTTAGTTGTATCGGCATTCCCAAGACCATCGATAACGACCTGCCGATTACCGACAACTGCCCGGGTTTCGGTTCGGTCGCCAAGTACGTGGCGGTGTCCATCATCGAGGCGAGTCTCGACGTGGAGTCGATGGCCTCGAGTTCGACCAAGGTGTTCATCTTCGAAGTGATGGGGCGCCACGCGGGCTGGATCGCCGCGTCCGCGGGCCTGGCCATGAGAAAGAAGGGCGACCCTCCGCACGTCATCCTGTTTCCGGAAGTCCCTTTCCGTCAGCGCGAGTTTTTGGAGAAGGTCCAGCAGGCGGTCGAACGCCACGGCTATTGTTCGGTGGTGGTTTCGGAAGGCGTGCGCAGCGCCGCGGGACGTTTTCTGGCCGAGGCGGGCACTCGGGATGCCTTCGGCCATGCACAGCTGGGCGGGGTGGCGCCGGTGGTCGCGGACCTTGTCAAGTCCGAGTTGGGCTACAAATACCACTGGGCCGTTGCCGATTACCTACAGCGCTCGGCCCGTCACGTAGCGTCCCGGACGGACGTCGAGCAGGCTTACGCGGTGGGCGCCGCGGCCGTCGAGTTCGCCCTGGCGGGCAAGAGCGGCGTGATGCCCGTGATCAAACGCGTCTCCAACGATCCTTATCGCTGGAAAATCGCGGAAGCGCCGCTGTCGCGCATCGCCAATCGCGAGAAGATGATGCCCAAGAGCTACATTTCGGCCGACGGCTTCGGCATCACCCCCGCCGCGCGCCGCTACCTCGCCCCGCTGATCCACGGCGAGGACTATCCCCCTTACGACCGGCACGGCCTGCCCGAATACGTGCGGCTGCGCAAGGTTCTGCTCAAGCGGAAACTCGACGATTTTGAGGTCTGAGCGCCGGCGGCACCAAGCGCAGCACAAACAGCACCCTGCGGCAAAATTTGCTACCATGTCGCGGCTTTGGCGAGCCGCTGCGAGCGGCCCGGGGAATCCGCCTGTCAGAAGCGGAACATGGGATGACCACAAACGAAAGCTTTCGGGGTTTTGCGAGGAGAATCAATAATGACTGATGAAATGGCGCTTTGGCTGGCGCTCGGATCGGCGGCGCTGGCCATCATCTACGGCTTGCTGACCACCCGCTGGGTGCTGGCCAGGCCGAGCGGGAATGACAGGATGCGGGAAATTGCGGCGGCGATCCAGGAAGGCGCAAACGCCTATATGAATCGCCAATACACGACCATCGGCATGGTGGGTATCATCCTGTTTTTTGTTGTGGGTTTTGCACTCGATTGGGCCACCGCCATCGGTTTTGCGATCGGTGCCGTCTTTTCCGCCCTGGCCGGTTACATCGGCATGTTCGTATCGGTTCGGGCCAATGTCCGCACCGCGGAAGCAGCACGCAGCGGCGTCAGCCCCGCCCTGAAGGTCGCCTTTCGCGGCGGCGCCATCACCGGCATGCTGGTCGTCGGCCTCGGCTTGCTCGGCGTGGCGGGCTATTTCACCCTGCTGCAAGGCATGGGCTTTACCGAGGACCAGAACCTCCACGCGCTGATCGGGCTGGCCTTCGGCGGCTCGCTGATCTCCATCTTCGCCCGGCTGGGCGGCGGCATTTTCACCAAGGGTGCCGACGTCGGCGCGGATCTCGTGGGCAAGGTCGAAGCGGGCATCCCCGAGGATGATCCGCGCAACCCGGCGGTGATCGCCGACAACGTCGGTGACAACGTCGGCGACTGCGCCGGCATGGCGGCCGACCTGTTCGAGACCTACGCCGTGACCCTGGTGGCCACCATGCTGCTGGGCAGCCTGACCGCCACCGCGGTGGGTCCGAATGCGGTGATTTACCCGATGGTGCTCGGCGGTCTCTCCATCATCGCTTCGGTGCTCGGCACCTTCGCGGTCAGCGCCAAAGAGGGTGGCAAAATCATGAGCGCCCTGTACAAGGGCGTGATCGCTTCAGGCGTGCTGGCGGCAATCGCTTTCTATCCCGTCACGACCGCGATGATGGGCGACAACGCGATGAACATCTACTTCTGCGCGCTGATCGGCCTGGCCCTGACCGCGGCCATGGTGGTCATCACCGAATACTACACCGGCACCGAATTCAGCCCCGTCCGGAAAGTGGCGGCAGCCTCTACCACCGGCCACGCGACGAACATCATCGCCGGGTTGGGCATCTCCATGAAATCCACCGCGCTGCCGGTGATCGCCGTGTGCCTTTCCATCTGGGGCTCGCACGAACTGGCCGGTTTGTACGGCATCGCGATCGCCGCCACCTCGATGCTGTCGATGACCGGCATGATCGTGGCGCTGGACGCCTTCGGCCCGATCACGGATAACGCCGGCGGTATCGCCGAAATGGCCGAGCTGGACCCCGAGGTTCGCAACACCACCGATGCGCTGGATGCGGTCGGTAATACGACCAAGGCCGTTACCAAGGGTTATGCCATCGGCTCGGCCGGCCTGGCCGCGCTGGTGCTGTTCGCAGATTATGTGAACAGTCTGGAGAAGGCGGGCATCGAAAACCTGACCTTCGATCTCTCCAATCACCTGGTCATCATCGGCCTGTTCATCGGCGGCCTGGTGCCCTACCTGTTCGCCGCGATGGCCATGGAGGCCGTGGGCCGCGCCGCGGGTTCGGTGGTCGAGGAGGTCCGGCGCCAGTTCCGCGAGATCAGCGGGATCATGGAGGGCACCACCAAGCCCGACTATTCGCGTGCGGTCGACCTGCTGACCAAGGCCGCGATCAAGGAAATGATTGTGCCTTCCATGCTGCCGTTGCTGGTGCCGATTTTGGTCGGCGTGCTGCTGGGGCCGCAGGCGCTGGGCGGCCTGTTGGTGGGTACGATCGTCACCGGCCTGTTCGTGGCGATTTCAATGACCACCGGCGGCGGCGCCTGGGACAACGCCAAGAAATACATCGAGGACGGTAATTTCGGCGGCAAGGGCACCGACGCGCACGCGGCCGCGATAACCGGCGACACGGTGGGCGACCCGTACAAGGACACCGCCGGCCCTGCCATCAACCCGCTGATCAAGATCATCAATATCGTGGCCCTGCTGATCGTGACCCTTATTTGATCGGCTGAACCGAAAAATCTTCTCAGCTCAAAAGGGGCCGGAATGTTATTCCGGCCTTTTTTTCAAACCCCCAGTTTTTTCTTCAGCATCGACAGCAGTTCGGGATGGGAAGACCGGTCCATCAGGTTCAGCGCGGGCAAACCGGACAGCTGCCCGACGAGCCGGATGGCCGCTTCGGTGTTGGTGGCGGGGCCGGCGACCAGATCGGCTTTCAGGTGATTGCCGAACGCGGTCTGTACGCCCAGCACGGCGTAGGGGTCGGAGGCACAAAGCACCGTGAAACAAAGCCGTTCGCGCAGGTACTCCACCACCGTTGCGCCGTTGTAAGGCTCCATTGGCGAGGCGCCCGCTTCGACCACGAGTACGTCGGCGTCGCAGGCCGCGATCCGGGACATCAGCAACTGCATTGCCGTGCTGAAGCGCTGCGGCGGGCAGACCGTCGAAGGCAGGCCCGCATCGACGAAATCGAATACGTTCGCGGCGCCTGCGTCGCGGAATTTCAGAATGTCGTTGTAACGCGCGGCCCCGGTCAGTTTGGCGGCTACGACCTTCAGGCCCAGATAGCTCAGCGCCCGGATGACTACTTGTCCGGAGGCCGTTTTGCCGGCCGACATGGAAGTTCCGATCAGCAGCACGGCGGGAAGGTTCAGCGCTTCGGGCTCGGCAGTGGTGACGAAATCTTCCATGCTCAGCTTTTCACCCCGGCGGGTGGCGTGTCCGCAGTACTCGAGGCGCATCAGGTCGGGAAGAAACGGTGAGGTCGATGTCGCCCGCCCCAGCAGGCCTGCGCTGGTCAGCGCGTCGAGTTCCAGCGAGGCGTCGACGGCCCGCCAGTCGCCCACGCCTTCCAGCGTCGCGGCCCGTTTCCCCAGGGCGCCGACCAGCAGGTCTCCGCGGACCATTTCAGCCATGCGGCCGGTCTTGGTTTCGCAGCGGAAAAGGCGATTGCGTTTGCCCACCGCGCGCCCGACCACGAAATCGCCCGTTGCCCAGTTGCGCTTGTCCAGGGGCGTCACCTCGAAGGGCTTTGACCACAGGTCCGAGCAGCGTGTCACCGAGGAAAAGAAATAGTGCGGCGTTCGACGGATCATCTGGTTTTGCCTTGATGGGCGAGCGGCGGGGCCATCAACAGCAAGACCAGCAGCGAAGCCCGCTCCAGCGACGCGCCGATGCGCAGGTGTTCGTGCCGCGCGTGGGCGCCGTCGCCGACCGCGCCGAGGCCGTCCAGGGTGGCCGTGTAAAGGCTGGTGAAGTTGCCGTCCGAGCCGCCGCCGGCCATGGCTTGCTCGAGCTGCAGGCCAAGCTTTTTGCCAATCATGCGGGCCAGCCGCCAGGCCGCGCGGTTCGCCGGCGTACGCTCCATGGCCGGGCGACCGAAACCCCCGTCGATTTCCAGCGAGGTGCCGGGTATCGCCGGCTGCAGGCTCCGGATAGCCGACTCCACATTCTTTTCGTCTTCCAGCGTCGCGACCCGCACGTCGACCACGGCGCTGCTTTTGGGCGCAACCACGTTGGGTCGCAAACCACCGTCGATGGTGCCCACGTTCACGCTGATGCCGCGCTCGGGATCGTTGAGCGCGAACAGTGCCTGGATCACGTGCGAGAGTTCGAGGATGGCGCTCGCGCCGGCGCCGGGGTCCAGGCCGGCGTGAGCGGCTTCACCCCGGATGGTCACAGTGAAGCGGGCGATGCCCTTGCGCGAGGTTTTGAGCCGGCCGGTGGGCCCCAGCGAGGGCTCCAGCACGAAAACCCGGTCCATCAGCGGTGCCAGGGCTTCGATCCAGCGGCGGCTTTCACGGCTGCCGATTTCTTCGTCCGAATTCAAAAAGACGTGCGGTGCCACCTGTGGGGTCAGCCCGAAATGACGGAGTGCGTCGAGTGCGAGCAATGCCTGGGCCAGGCCCCCTTTCATGTCGTAAACACCCGGACCGCGTGCGATATCGCCCTCATGATCAAAGGGCATGTCCGTCAAGCTGCCGAGCGGCCAAACCGTGTCGTAATGCCCGAGCAACAACTGCGCGGGCGCCCCCCGGCGCCGCGTGGCCGGCCTGGCGTAGAGCATGCCGCCGCTGCGATGGCCGGGAAGGCGGCGGACCCGGAATCCCAGTGCCTCGAGTT